>NZ_JBVVPM010000048.1:0-58528 GCF_055811255.1 Bradyrhizobium sp. MI1.11 | reverse complement strand
CCTCGACAACCCGTTCGGCACGAGGTTGTCACCCATGTCTTAGGTACGACCTGTTACCTATGTCTCCGGTCTGGACAGCTGGGGCGCTGGTGCCGCAAGAGGGATTCGAACCCCCGACCCCGTCATTACGAATGACGTGCTCTACCAACTGAGCTATTGCGGCGAACCCTGCCGGGGCCCGCGCGAGGCCGGTCCCGATACGCGCGCTCCTGATATCGGGCGGGGCCCGAATTGGCAAGGTGGAGCCGGCTCCCAAATGCCGCTCAGCCGCCCCAGCGAGACCAGAATCCGCGCCAGCCGCCGGCCTGGGCCTTTGCTTGGTCCCTGGGCGTGCCGATTTGTTCCGTAAATTCATCGCTCGGGCCCTCGTCGTCGATCCCGGGATCATCCGGGGCGCGGACGATCGGGATGACGGCGGGAATAGGTGCTTGCGTGGGCTTGCCAAGGTCGGCGCGGGTCCGGAACACCGGCGTCGCGGCTACCGGCGATGATTCGGCGATCTCAGGGGCCGGTTTGACCGGCTCGGCTGGCGTGACGGCCGGCTCTCCCTTTGCCGCTTCGTTGGCAGTTTCCTCGGTGGTTTCCTTGGCGTCCTCCTTGGCTTCAAGAGGCGGCGAATTGTCCTGCGCAGCAGGCACCGGATCCGGCGCCATGACAGCCGGTTCCGCCGGGCTTTCGCTCGGGGCCGCCGTCACCCGCTTCGGCGGCGGAGCCGCCAGCATGGCTTCCTCGAAGGCTGAGGATTCGATCATCGCGCCCCTGTCGGAAGGAAGACTGGCGACCGGCGTTTGCCACTGGAACGCGTCGAGGCGACCGGTGACCGGGGAAACCGGACGCCAGCGATCGCTGACATAACCGTCCGCGGTCCAGGCTGGATCATGGCGGGCGCGCACCGCGCGCAAAGTCCAGGCGCGGGCCCGGCCGCCGTCACCATGCTCGGTGCGCTCGATCTCCGCCATCAGCAGCGCCACGCGCTGGGTCGGATCGTTGACGTAAGGCGCCAGCACCGCGCGCGCACGGGCGAACTCGGACGCGGCGATCGCGGCGCGCGCGATCGCCAGCTGGCCCTCGACATAACCAGCCTTGTCGGCAGGAATTTTGGCGGCGAGCGTCTCGACCCGCTGCAAGCGCTGCCGCGCGGAATCGCCGAGCTTCACATGCGCATAGGCATCCGCAAGATCAGGATGCGGATTGGCGAGCCAGGCAGTTTCCACCAGCTTCATGGCGCGGCGCACCTGATGCGCCTCGCTCTCGAATTTTGCAGCGAGCACCGCGGCCGGAACCAGGGTCGGCGCGAGCTTGACCGCCTGCATAACGCTCTCGCGCGCGACGTCGCGGTCCATCGTTTCCAATTCCAGCGCGCGGGCGGCGAGCAGCACGCCGCGCTGGCGGCGATAGGCCTGCTTGTCGATCAGGCCCGCGGACAGATTCGAATCGAGGATCGCGAGCGCGCCGCTCCAGTCGCCGCGCGCGCAGCGGAAGCCGAGCACCGCCTGCGAGGCCCAGGTCGAGGACGGCGACAGCTTGATCGCTTCCTCGGCAATCATCACGGCGCCGACCGCATCGTCGGCGCGCTGCGCCTCGATGAACAGGCCGCGCAGACCGAGCAGGCGCGTGTCCTCGCGCTCGGCCATGGCACGGAAGACGCGCTGGGCTTCGTCGCGATTGCCCTCGAGTTGCGCGGATTGCGCGTGCAGGAGAAGCGCGAGCGGATCGTTTGCGGCCAGCCGCCGCGCGGTATCGGCGTGGCGACGAGCAAGCGCGGTGTCGCCATGGCCGATCGCAAGCAGGCCGTGGGTGATGGCGTGGCGGCCGCGAGCATGGCGCTTTTCGTGACGACGGCGGCGCAGACGCCCCGGAGCGCGCCAGGCCATCGTCAGCAGGCTCCAGACCAGCACGACTGCCGCTGCAAAGAGGCCAAGCAAGAATACGAATCGGGGAAGCGTCGTTGTGGCGCGGAAGGCGCCCGCGGTCAGGACGAGGTCGCCGGGCTGATCGGCGACCCAGGCCGCGCCAGCCGCCGCCAGCGCGATCAGGACGAGGAAGAGGACGATGCGAAGCATGACGATCCCTATACGCGCTGATTGTTGCGCGAACCTTTATTGACCAGGCTTGACGAGATCCGCCATGGCGGCGTCGGCGAATTTGCGTGAGGCTGCGAGCGCGGCGTCACGGGCATCGGCCTTGTCGAGCCAGGCTTGCGCCGGTGCACGATCGGCCTCGGGCAGCGTCTTCAACTCGCGCCGTGCCTCGACGAAATCGTTGCGCAACGCAGCCGCCGTCACTCGCGCGACGATGGCGCCGCGATCGTTGCCGACCCCGTCGGTACGCTCGATGCGGACGAGTTTTGACGCCCCTGCCTGAAGGCGCTCGACGATGCCGGTGCCGCTGGCCGGAGCTTCCGCCGGCGGCGACAATTTTGGCACGATGTTGAGGAGCTCGCGACTCAATGCGACCGGCGTCGGAATGCCTGACGATGCAAAGGTGTCGAGCGGCTTCAGCATATCTGGCTTTGCTGCCAGCGACCGCGCGGCGGCGAGCTGCGATTCGTAGGCGTCGCCGTGGCGAACGGCGACGTCGAGCAGGGCCGCCGCCACCACATGGCGCAGCGGCTTGTCGTCCATCGTCTTCGCGTCAGCGATCTTCTCGCTTTGCTGCGCGAGTTCCGCACGTTCGGTCTTGCTGGCACGCTCGAGCTGCGCGAGGCGGTCGTTGAGAGCGGCAACATCAGGCGCGGCAGCGCCTAGCGCCGATTTCGCGTCGTTGAGGGCGCCCGCGGTCTTGTCGGACTGTGCGCGCAGATTGGCGATGTCGCTGCGCAGGCTCGTTGCGGATTTCTCCAGCGCATCGATCTGCGCCACCATGGCCGGATCGGCGGCAGGCTTGCCCGCCTTGGCTTCGACCGCGGCAATGCGTCCGCTTAGCGCGTCGACGGCTGCGCCCGTCACTTGCGGGGCAGCCGGCGGTGCCTGCACCGCGGGCCAGCCCAGCATCCAGCCGACCGCGATCACAATTGCGGCTGCGACAGCGCCGGAGAACGGCGCGATAACCCAAGGCGAAATCGACGGCGATACCGATGCGGACGCAACGGAAGACTCCTCCGCGGCAGGTTCGGGCTGCGGCTCGGCATTAGCTTCTTCGGACTTGGCTTCTTCAGACTTGTCCTCTTCGGACTTGGCCAGCTCATGCGCGGCCTGTTGGGTCGCTGCCTCAGGCTCGCCCGCCACCTCCTGCGGCTGGGTCGAGACTTCGGTTGCCTCGAGGTCGATGGTGGGCGGAGTCCGCTTGGCACGGCCGGACTGGGGAGCCAATCCTGCGTCTTCAGGCTTGTCGTCGGCCATCGTGACGGTTCCTCACACTTACATGCCCTAAACGGACCCGATTGCGTCGGATTCGGCCCGACCTCTTACGCCAAACGGGTACGCAAAGCACGCTCCAAGGTGTCAAATAAGGCATTTTCGTCCGGCGTCGCGGCCACCAGAACCTGCGAGGCACCGGCCTCGCGCAGCACGCCGGCGACGGCCTCGGACAGGCAGCATTGCGGGATCGCCAGAGCCGAGATTTCGACGCCTTCGCCCCGCGCGGCCTCCAGGAAAGCCCGCGCACTGCGCCGGGAGTAGTGCAGCACCGCCCTGATCCCATGGGCGGCAAAGCGCTCACAGACATCGCGCGGCAACAGCTTGATAGGCGCCATACGATAGATCGTCTGTGTGACGACGTTGAAGCCTTCGGCGCTCAGCTCGCCTCCGAGGTCGCGCGACAGATCCGCGCCCGCGAGATAGAGCAACGTGCCCTTTTTCTTCAGCCGCTTGTCGCGCGCGCTCTGCATCACCTTGTCGCGCAGAGCAGTACCGTCGCCGCCGGCGACGATCACCTCGGCAAAGCCGGCATCGCGCGCGGCGGCGGCCGTGTGCTCGCCGACGGCAAACAGCGGCAGCTCCAGCAGACCAAGGTCCTGCAATTGCGGCGCGACGGCACGGATCGCATTGGCCGACGTGACGATGACGGCGCTGTAGCTCGTTTCACTCTCGGCATGGAAGGCGACCGGCTCGAACTTGAGCACCGGCGCGAGCAGCACCACATGACCCCGTGCACGCAGATTTTTCGACGTCGCCTCATTGTCGGGATGCGGCCGTGTGACAAGAATGGACATCGCTTGTGTTCCCGAACCACGTGGCGGTGGCGCTTTCACGAGGAACGGCCGCGCGTGACGATTGCGTTGGCCGACCCCGGAATGCTACCGGACGTACCAGAACTCTGCTTTGCGGATGAGCGCAAGGGGGGTGAGAAGGGCGCAAATTGGATAACAATTCGCCAATGCTGGTACTGGGCATCGAAACCACCTGCGACGAGACCGCCGCGGCGGTGATCGAGCGTGCGCCTGACGGCACAGGCAAGATCCTGTCCAATATCGTGTGGTCGCAGGTCGAGGAGCATGCCCGTTTCGGCGGGGTGGTACCGGAGATCGCGGCCCGCGCCCATGTCGACCTGCTCGACGGCATCATCGACCGCGCCATGACTGAGGCCGGCATCGACTTCGCCCAGCTCGACGGTGTCGCCGCCGCGGCGGGGCCGGGGCTGATCGGTGGTGTCATCGTCGGGCTCACCACCGCGAAGGCGATCGCGATGGTGCACGCCACGCCGCTGGTCGCGGTGAACCATCTGGAGGCGCATGCGCTGACGCCGCGCCTGACCGACGCACTCGAATTTCCCTATTGCCTGTTTCTCGCCTCGGGCGGCCATACCCAGATCGTCGCCGTCACCGGCGTCGGCCAGTATGTGCGGCTCGGCACCACCGTCGACGATGCGATCGGCGAGGCCTTCGACAAGGTCGCGAAGATGCTGGGACTGCCCTATCCGGGCGGACCGCAGGTCGAGCGCGCGGCGAAGAGCGGCGATCCCGCGCGATTTGCGTTTCCGCGGCCGTTGCAGGGACGCCCCGACGCCAACTTCTCGCTATCGGGATTGAAGACGGCGGTGCGCAACGAAGCAAGCCGGTTGGCCGAGATCACACCGCAAGACGTCAACGATCTCTGCGCGAGCTTCCAGGCTGCCGTGCTCGATTCCACCGCCGACCGGTTGAGCGTAGGTCTCAAACTTTTCCGCGAGCAGTTCGGCGCACCGCGCGCGCTTGTGGCGGCCGGCGGCGTCGCCGCCAATCAGGCGATCCGCGACGCGCTGCATGACGTTGCGAGGAAAGCCGGAACACAATTGATCATGCCGCCGCCGGCGCTCTGCACCGACAATGGTGCAATGATCGCTTGGGCCGGCGCCGAACGTCTCGCACTCGGCATGACCGACACGATGGAAGCACAGCCTCGCGCGCGCTGGCTGCTCGATGCGAACGCGACGGCACCGACCGGATACGGCAAGACGCGCGCGGGATTCTAGCAATGACAGCGTTCCAATCGGTTGCGGTGATCGGCGCGGGCGCCTGGGGCACGGCGCTGGCGATGGTGGCGGCTCGGGCCGGACGGAACGTGACGCTGTGGGCGCGCAATCCCGAGCACGCGACGCGAATCGCATTGAGCCGCGACAATCCGCGGCTGCCGGGCGTGCGGCTTGCTCCGGATATCGTCGTGACGAGCGATCTGGCCCTCGCCGCGCAGGCGGACATGCTGCTGATCGCGGTGCCCGCGCAGCATCTGCGCGGTGCTGTCAACATGCTCGCCTTGCACCTGGAAAAGCCGGTGCCGATCATTGCCTGCGCCAAGGGCATCGAGCACGGCACCCATAAATTCATGACCGACGTGATCGCCGAGGCCGCGTCCCACGCGCAGCCGGCGATCCTGTCGGGCCCGAGCTTTGCCGACGATGTCGCGCGTGGTCTGCCGACCGCGGTCACGCTGGCGGCGAGGGACGAAGCGCTGGCCAACAGCCTGGTGCAGGCGCTGGGCTCGACGACCTTCCGGCCCTATCACTCCACCGATGTCCGCGGCGTCGAGATCGGCGGCGCCGCCAAGAACGTGCTGGCGATCGCGGTCGGCATCGCGGTCGGGCGCAAGCTCGGCGCTTCCGCCCAGGCCGCCCTCACCACCCGCGCCTTTGCCGAGCTGACACGCCTCGGCCGCGCGCTCGGCGCACGCAGCGAAACACTCACGGGCTTGTCTGGCCTCGGCGATCTGATCCTGACCTGCTCGAGCCCACAATCGCGCAATTTCGCGCTCGGCCTGGCGCTTGGCCGCGGCGATCAGCCGCCCGCCGGCAAGCTTGCCGAAGGCGAATTCACCGCGCCGGTCCTGATCGAGCTCGCGGCTTCGCAAAACATCGAAATGCCAGTATCGGAAGCCGTCGCATCGATCCTGACCGGCAGAAGCACGATCGACGCCGCGATCTCGGGGCTCATGACGCGACCTTTCAAGGCAGAGGAATGAACATGGCGTACTGGCTGGTGAAATCCGAACCATCGGTGTGGTCCTGGGACCAGCAGGTGGCGAAGGGCTCCAAGGGCGAGGCCTGGACCGGCGTGCGCAATTACACCGCGCGCCAGAACCTCGTCGCCATGAAGAAGGGCGACAAGGCGTTCTTCTATCATTCCAACGAGGGCAAGGAGATCGTCGGCATCGCGGAGATCGTCAAGGAAGCCTACCCCGATCCGACCGACAAGACCGAGAAATTCGTCTGCGTCGACATCAAGGCCGACAAGCCGTTGAAGATTCCGGTGACGATGGCGGCGATCAAGGCCGAGAAGAAGCTCGCCGACATGGCGCTGGTGAAATATTCGCGCCTCTCGGTGCAGCCGGTGACGGCCGAGGAATGGAAGCTCGTCTGCAAGATGGGTGGGATGTAGGCTTAGGCACTGTAGCCCGGATGAGCGAAGCGATATCCGGGACTACTGCTGCGATCCCGCGTGTCGCTACGCTCATGCGGGCTACGATATCGGAGTTCGCGTCTCCGGCAGCGCAAACACCTCGCATGGCGCGGCAATGCCGCGCAGCGAATGTGATCCGAGCGCGATCAGAGGCATGTCCGTCTCGGCGGCGAGCGCGCCCGACACCAGCACGGTTCTGCCGAGCGGCTTGCACAATCCTTCGAGCCGGCTGGCGAGATTGACGGCGGGGCCGATCGCCGTGAAATCGAGCCGGTTGGCGGCGCCGATATTACCCCACAGCATTTCGCCGAGATGCAGCGCCGCCCCGAACGCGAGTGGCGGCACACCTTGGGCACGGCGCTCCGCGTTGAGATACGCCATCCCGGCTTCGGCTGCGCTCGCGGCACGCAGAGCTGCATCGCACGCTTGGCGCGGTGACGCCCCGACCACCGGAAAGATCGCGAGCACGCCGTCGCCGATGAATTTCAGCACCTCGCCGCCGAAGGCGTGAACCGCGCCGGCGATCCGATCGAACCAAGCATCGAGCGCCGCGATGACGTCGGGAGGCGGATTGGTTTCCGACAGGAGCGTGAAGTTGCGCAGATCGGCATAGAGCAGCGCGGCCTGTATGGTCTCGCCGAGATCGCGCCGCAGGGGTGCCGCCAGCACCCGCTCCGCGCTGCGCTTGCCGAGATAAGCATCCAACGTCGCGCACAACGTGGCACGCGCGGCAAGCACCGCAAGGGGCGTCGCGGCGAAACGCGCGGCCTGGCGCAATTGCTCGGTCTCGTCTGCGGTGAACGGACGCGGCCCGATCCAGCCGAGCAACGGCCCGTCAGGCCGTCCGACCAAATCTTCGTGCACCTCACCGTCCGCGATGTCGCGCAGCCAGCGGCGGCCGGCATCGTTGGGCGGGTCGGGCGCGCGGCCGCCTGGTGCGAAGCCGAGCGCTTCGATCACCCGGCCGTTCTCTGCGCGCCACAACCAGGTCCGCTTCGCGATCAGCGGATGCGGCACCTCGAGCGTCAGGCTGCCTGCCGCAAGCGGCACGCCGTCGGCGACCAGATGTGCGCCGAGGTCCGCGAGCAGGCGGTCGGCCCCGGCGCTATCGGCGGCGGCATCGACAAGCCAAGAGAGCGTCGGAGAGAGGTGCATGGCCCGATCATGACGATGCCAGGCCGTCTTTGTCACGGGCAATCCTTGACGGGCCGCTCGCGCGCCGCCATGTCCCAGTGTCAGCCCAGGGATGATCGCCGATGACCGAACCGTTCATAGTGCGACGCGAGACCCAGATTGCCGCCCCACGTGCCACCGTTTTCGCTTACCTGACCGACCCCGAGAAGATTTTGAGCTGGATGGGGTCCGACGCGACCACGGAGCCGCATCCCGGCGGGCTATATCTGCTCAAAGGCATCGGCCCTCGCGGCGGCGTCGCCCGCGGCGCGTTCCGCGAAGTCGTGCCGGTGCATCGGCTCGCCTACACGTTTGGATGGGAGGGCGGCCAGGAAGTGCCGCCCGGTTCGAGCCTGATCGAGATCGACCTGATCGAACGCGACGGCGGCACATTGCTGCGCATGACCCATAGCGGGCTGCCGACCGAGGAACAGGCTGCCGCCCACGCGACGGGATGGGCGCATTATCTGGGACGGCTCACGACCGCAGCCGCGGGCAGCGATCCCGGTCCCGACAACGGCGTTTCCAACAAGGCGTAACGACGCCGAGGTCAGACCGCCGCGGTCGCCACCACCTGCTGTAAAAGCTGCTCGCGCCTGGCCTGCGAGCGCTGGCCCTTCATGGTCGCGGCGAAGCGTTCGAGGATGCCGTCCTCGAACGCCGTGACGATGGTGTCGTGAACATAGCTCTTGCGGCAGATCGCCGGCGTGTTGGAGAGCTGGTCGGCAGCGCCGCGGATTGCCTCCAGCACCTGCTTCTTGCGCCCACGCTGGCTGGTCGCGGGCGTGATCCGCGACAGCGATTCCACGACGACCGCAGAGGCCATCAGCGTACGGAAATCCTTCAGCGAGATCTTGATGCCGGCGATCTCGCGCAGAAACGCGTTCACCTGCGTGGTGCTGACCGCACGCACGATGCCGTAGGCATCGCGATACTGGAACATGCGCTTGCCGGGAACGCCCTGCAAAATGCCGATGGCGCGCACGAGCTTGGCGGCGTCGCACTCCTTGCGCACGGCCTTGCCGCCCTTCGCCTTGAAGGTCAGCACGAAGCTGTCGTCTTCCAGCGAGACGTTGGACTTCAGCAGCGTAGTGGCTCCGCGGGTGCCGTTGAGACGGGCATAGGATTCGTTGCCGGGGCGGATCGCGGTGCGCGCGATCAGTTCGATGACGGCCGAGAGCGCGAACTCGCGGGTCGGCTCGTCGCCCGACAGGAACGCCGAGACCTTGCGCCGGATCTTGGGCAGCGCGCCGACGAGTTTTTCAAGGCGATGCGCCTTGCGTTGCTCGCGGACCTTCTCCCAATCGGCGTGATAGCGATATTGCAGCCGGCCCGCGGCATCGCGTCCCACCGCCTGGAGATGCGTGCTTGGATCGGCCGAGTAGCGCACCTCGCGATAGGCCGGCGGCACCGCCATGGAATGCAGCCGCCGAATGGTGCGGGGATCGCGGATGTGGACGCCGTTGTGCCGCACGAAGGAATAGCCCTTGCCGCGCCTGATGCGGCGGATGGTCAGCTCGTTCTGGTCGCCGAGCCGCAGGCCCAGTTCCTTGGCAAGGGCCTCGACCGTTGCCCCAGGGGCCGCGTCGAACACTTTTTTCGGGCTGGGGCGGCCGGAACCGGCCGGTTTCGGCCATTGTCCCAGGGCTTTGGCTAGCGCAATGGCTGCAGGATCGGCTGAAGCGGGCCGCAAAGTCCCGAGATTCTGCTGATCCATCATAGTCTTATGCCTTAGCCCTGTCTGTTATCGGTCAATGCCGCTGTTCTGATTTTCGTTCCAAGGGGTCTCGTTGGACCCGGGTTGGCCATTTAGGGTGTTCCGAACCGCATTGCGAGTCCCGAATCAGTGAGAGACGGTTTCTAAATACCTCTGCTGGGTGCATGGCGCTCTGCGCGGGCCCATTCCGACGATCTGGGTAAAGACCCGAAAGCCGCCCGTTGCCCTGTTTCAAAACTGCGACAGTCGCAAGAAGCGGCTTGATCCTCCGCATGGCAGGCTGCTCGCCGAAGGTCCAGCTTGTGCACCTTGTCGGGTCCGGTTAGCCCGACGCATAATCGGTGCAACGATCAAGTCGGCTCGCCAGTGGTCTGTGCTCGGCTTGCCGTATGTGGAGGGAAACATGTCCGAGAAGATCTACGACGTCCCCGCGGAATGGGTGAAGCGCGCCTGGGTCGACCAGGCCAAATACAAGGACATGTACGCCCGCTCGATCTCGGACCCGAACGGTTTCTGGACGGAGCAGGCCAAGCGCATCGACTGGATGCACGCTCCGACCAAGATCGAGAACGTCTCCTTCGCGCCCGGCAACATCTCCATCAAATGGTTCGAGGACGGCGTTCTCAACGTCGCCCATAATTGCATCGACCGGCATCTCCACAGCCGCGCCAACCAGACCGCGATCATCTGGGAAGGCGACGATCCCTCACAATCCCGGCACATCACTTACAAGGAGCTGCACGACGAGGTCTGCCGGATGGCCAACATCCTGCGCACCCGGAACGTCAAGAAGGGCGACCGCGTCACCATCTACCTGCCGATGATTCCGGAGGCGGCCTACGCGATGCTGGCCTGCGCGCGGATCGGCGCAATTCACTCCGTGGTGTTCGCCGGCTTCTCGCCCGACAGCCTCGCCCAGCGCATTAACGACTGCCAGTCCAAGGTGATCATCACCGCGGATGAGGGCCTGCGCGGCGGCAAGAAGGTGCCGCTGAAGGCCAATGTCGACGCGGCGCTCGCCAAGGCAGACGGCGTCGACTGGGTCGTCGTGGTCAAGCGCACCGGCGGCGCGGTCGAAATGAATCCCTCGCGCGACCTCTGGTACCACGACGCCGCCAAGATGGTGACGACCGAGTGCCCGGTCGAGCACATGCACGCCGAGGATCCGCTGTTCATCCTCTACACCTCGGGCTCGACTGGCCAACCCAAGGGCGTGCTGCACACCTCCGCCGGCTACCTCGTGTTCGCCGCGATGACGCATCAATACGTCTTCGATTATCACGACGGCGACATCTACTGGTGCACCGCCGACGTCGGCTGGGTCACCGGCCACAGCTACATTCTGTACGGACCGCTCGCCAACGGCGCGACCACGCTGATGTTCGAAGGCGTACCGAATTACCCGGATAATTCGCGATTCTGGAACGTCATCGACAAGCACAAGGTCAACATCTTCTACACCGCGCCGACCGCGATCCGCGCGCTGATGCAGAGCGGCGACGCGCCCGTGAAGAAGACCTCGCGCGCCAGCCTGCGCCTGCTCGGCTCGGTCGGCGAGCCGATCAATCCGGAAGCCTGGGAGTGGTATCACCGCGTCGTCGGCGACAACCGCTGCCCGATCGTCGATACCTGGTGGCAGACCGAGACCGGCGGCATTTTGATCACGCCGCTGCCCGGCGCCACGAAGCTCAAGCCGGGCTCGGCGACGCAGCCATTCTTCGGCGTGATGCCCGAGATCGTCGATGCCGACGGCAACGTGCTGGACGGCGAGACATCAGGCAATCTGTGCCTGACGCGGTCATGGCCGGGCCAGATGCGCACGGTCTATGGCGACCACGCCCGCTTCGAGCAGACTTATTTCTCGACCTACAAGGGCAAGTATTTCACCGGCGACGGCTGCCGACGCGATGCCGACGGTTATTACTGGATCACCGGCCGCGTCGACGACGTCATCAACGTCTCCGGCCACCGCATGGGTACCGCCGAAGTCGAAAGCGCACTGGTCGCGCATGAGAAGGTGTCGGAGGCCGCCGTGGTCGGCTTCCCGCACGACATCAAGGGCCAGGGCATCTACGCCTATGTGACCCTGATGGCCGGCATCGAGCCGACCGAGGATCTGCGCAAGGAGCTCGTCACCTGGGTGCGCAAGGAGATCGGCCCGATCGCTTCGCCCGACCAGATTCAGTTTGCACCGGGTCTGCCAAAAACGCGCTCCGGCAAGATCATGCGCCGCATCCTGCGCAAGATCGCCGAGGACGAGCCGGGCAGCCTGGGCGACACCTCGACCCTGGCCGATCCCGGCGTGGTCGACGACCTCGTCAAGAACCGGCAGAACAAGAAGTCGGCGTAAAGGCGGTCTCGTGCCCCGGACGCAGCGCAGCGCTCGTTAGCGGTGCGCTGCAGAGCCGGGGCCCATGCAACAGCAGACTCTGAGGCTTTCTGGGTCCCGGCCCTCCGTCGCACCGCTTCGCGCTTCGCCGCGTCCGGGACACGAGACCCATCCCCGCGTTAGCGCTCCCCCGAACAACGGTCGTTCACATCCTCACGCACTTGTCAGGCCGCGCCCCGGCGGCCGGGCATCTTTCCCGCCGAGTGTTGTTTTCAGGTCATTTACTTTGTTTCGAACATTTCCTTTGTTCCCCCTGCTGGCTGGCCCTTGGCGGCCGTGCGTGGAAACCATCCGGTTAACAAGCGCGGTTAAGAATGTCCGCTGACAAGGACTTGCAACAAGGACTTGGCGAGCCAGCGATTGCCGGTTTTGCGTAATTTTGGACGGTCCGTTCGGGGCAGGGGGAAAATCGATGTCGATGAGGATTGCTGTGGCGCTGGCCGCCACCGTCGGGGCTGGGGTCTTGATGTCGACGGCGGCGCAGGCGCGGCCGGAAATGGTGGGGACGCACCTGGCCGACTATTCGCCGGGCACCATCGTGGTCAAAACCAACGAGCGTCGGCTCTATCTCGTCCTCGATAACGGCCACGCCGTGCGCTACCCGGTCGGCGTCGGCAAGTCCGGCAAGCAGTGGGCCGGCACCACCCGCATCGACGGCAAGTACCGCAATCCGGCCTGGTCGCCGCCTGCCGAAGTGAAGCGCGACAAGCCGAGCATCCCGGACGTTATCCCGGGCGGCTCACCGCGCAATCCGATGGGCGTCGCGGCGATGACGCTGTCCGGTGGTGAATATGCCATTCACGGTACCAACGTGCCGGGCTCGATCGGCGGCTTCGTCTCCTATGGCTGCATCCGCATGCTCAACGACGACATCACCGATCTCTACAGCCGCGTCTCGGTCGGCACCACGGTGGTCGTGACGCGCTGATCGCCGGCATCGGGGTGAGACGGCAAGAGCCGCGTCTTTCGACGCGGCTTTTTGTCACCAGAAGCGCCAACTCCGCGCGCACCAGCCGTCGCGATGGCCGCCATTGTAGCTCCGCGCGTAGCCGCCGGCGAGCAACGCCGCCGAGACATTGGCCGTACGTTTCGTCGCGACGTCAGCGAGAACGCGTCCGTATTTGTCAGGTCCGAGATTGGTAATCGTCACGCCACCTTGCCCGAGCAGATCGCGCAATGCGCGGGCCGCGGCTTCGGCCTTGTCCAGTTCCTCCTGGCAGGAGGCTTTCATCTCGGGTGCATCGATGCCGCGCAGGCGAACGCGCGCGACGAGGTCGCGGCCACCCTGCTGATGCACGCGCGCGAGAAAGGTGTCGCCGTCGATGGTGCGGATGACGTCGACGGGCTGGCGAGCATCGGCATTGCCAGATTGCTGGAGGATGATCTCGGCTTCCTGCGACCGGCCGTCGGCGCCATGCGGAACGGGCCAGTTCGGCCCATGCCGAAAGGTGAGCGCGATCGCCACCACGACGCCGACCACGAACATCCACGGCAACAGCCCCGAGAAACGGCGACCGAAAGGCGAGCCGCCGAACTGCGGCCGATAGGCATTGGGACGATCCTGGAAACGCATCATTGCAGGCTAGGGCTGAGTCGGGGAAGCCGGCAAGGCACCTTCAAGACACCATTGGATGCCGACCTGGTGGTCCGTCGCCTGATCGTGGTCGCGGAAGTCCGGAACGTTGCTCTGTAGAATCGCACCTATGCGCGCCACGCTGTTCCGAGCACTCTCCAATCGATACCTCCTGTAGTTGTACGGAGTTTGATCTTCAGCCGTTGTTTAGTATTAAGGCCGAGTACTCGGTATGCGTGTGGGGGAGCGGTAAGCATGGCATCGTTCAAGTTTCGCATCGGTACAAAGCTCGGATTGACCGCGAGCGCGGGGGTCCTTCTCGTCGGTGGCATGCTTGCCAACCAGCTCGTCCGCAACGAGCAGATCGCGGATCTGAGCCGGCTGGTGGTCATCAACACCGCCAACAAGGCCAATGCCCAAGGGGCCGAGCTCGCAGTGACCCGGGCACGCCTCGCCATAGCGGAAATCGGATCCGCATCCTCAGCCGAGGGTCTCGGCAAACATCTCGAAACGTTGCGCGGCTCCATCGCCGCTGCCACAACCGAAATGGACGCCGCATTGGAGCGGTCCAGGCGCGCCGAAGCCAAAGAGCTCTGCCGCGAGGTCAAGAGCCTGCTCGAGGCCTCTCTGAAGGCCGGCAACGATCTTGGCGAGGCACGTCGCACCGCCGTCACCGAATTCGCCGCGGCAAACCAGATCGAAGAGGCCTGGAACAAGGCTATCGAGAAACTGCTGGCGTCGTCCGCACTCGTCGCATCGCAGAACCACCTCAACGTCGAGGTCGCGTTGCGCGAAGCCGACGCCTTGTTCAAGGCGGTCAGCGCGGCCGATTGGCATTTCACGGCGACCGGCGACGTCGCGCAGAAGGACCATATCGCCGGACGGGCCGACGCCATGATCCGCGTTCTCAAGCAGGTTCGTCAGTCCGCCGGCGACAAGGATATCGCTGATGGAATCGACGCGCTCGCCGGGCTCGCGGGGCGCTACAAGGCGGCAACCGGCACAGTCATGAAGGCGGAGGAAGCGAAGAGGCGCATTTTCGACGAGCGGGTGCTTCCGGCCGCCAGGGAAATCACGACGCGTGTCGACAAGCTGGTCGCCGCCAACAATGAGTTTATGGCTCTGCGGCAGACCCAGCTCGTCACCGCGCTGGAGCAGGCCACCCAAGTCAGCCTGATCGTCGGCGTCCTCGTGATCCTGGTCCTGGCCGGCTCGGCGCTATTTTCGGTGCTGAGCATCGCCCGGCCCATCCGCCGCATCGGCGACGTGCTGCTGCAGCTCGCCGGAGGCAACAAGGCCGTCGAGATTCCCTACACCTCCCGCGGCGACGAAGTCGGCGACAATGCCCGTGCGGCAAGCACGTTCAAGGACAATCTGATCCGCATCGAGCAGATGGAGGCCGAGCAGAAGGATCAGGAGGCCGCAGCGACCGCCCGACGCAAGAACGAGATGATGAGGCTCGCCAACGCGTTCGAGGATGCGGTCGGCGGCATCGTCAACTCGGTTTCGATCGCTTCACAGCAGCTCGAATCCGCCGCCGGCACGCTGTCGGGAACGGCCGAAGAGACCGAGCAGCTTTCCGGAATGGTGGCCGCAGCTTCAGAGGAAGCATCCGCTAACGTCGGAGCCGTAGCATCCGCTGCCGAGGAAATGAGCGCGTCGGTCGTCGAGATTGGCCGTCAGGTCCATGATTCCAGCCACATCGCCGGCGAGGCGGTGCAGCAGGCCGAGCGCACCGACGCCCGGATCAATGAATTGCTCAAGGCCGCAGGCCGGATCGGCGACGTCGTCAAATTGATCACTGCGATTGCGGAGCAGACCAACCTTCTGGCGCTCAATGCGACCATCGAGGCCGCACGCGCCGGCGAGTCCGGCCGTGGGTTTGCCGTGGTGGCCAGCGAGGTCAAGGCACTCGCGGCCCAGACCGCGCGTGCCACCGACGAGATCGGCGCACAGATTGCCGGCATGCAGACCGCGACGCAAGATTCCGTCGGCGCCATCAAGGAGATCGGTACGACCATCTCCAAGATTTCGGACATCTCGACCACCATTGCTGCCACCATCGAGGAGCAGGGGGCTGCAACCGCCGAGATCGCACGCAACGTCAGCGAAGCCGCCAAGGGAACGGTCGAGGTCGCTGACAAGATCGCCCAGGTCAGTCACGGCGCCAGCGCCACCGGTTCGGCGTCGACGCAGGTGCTCGCATCCGCGCGCTCGCTCTCGACCGAGAGCGGTCGCCTCAAGGACGAGGTCGCAAAGTTCCTTGACACGGTGCGGGCCGCCTGAGGCGCCGCAAATCATGCGGCCGACCTGAGGCCGGCCGCACGCCACTTTCCGACCCGTCCATCAATCAACGGCTTTGGGAGGCCCCCACGCCGAGCCCCCGCTCGCGCCTGGGTCAAACATGGCAAATGGGGGATTGAGCGATGATCATCAGCATTGTCGGCGGCGGCGCAACCGGCATCACGATCCTGCGTCATCTGGCGGAGCTCGCCACATCGGGACGAGACCACCACGCGATCAGCGGAATTCAGCTCTTCGATAAATCCGGCTTCGATGGTGGGACGGCCTATCGCACGCAGAGCGATCGCCACCTGCTCAACATGAAGGCGTCGACGATGTCGATCCGTCCGGGCGATCCGGAGGAGTTTCTGCGCTGGCTTCGGGTCCGCGGTCTCAGCTGCCACGGCAACAAGCATCTGCCGCGGATGGTCTACAGGGACTATCTCGACGCAGTGCGACTGGCCGCGATCGCTCAATGCCGCAGCGCCGGTCTGTCCGTCCATGTCGAAGATGCCGAAATCGTCCGCATGCGGCTCTCGCCGGATCGCGATGTCCTGCTGACGACCGACCGCAACATCACGCATATCTCGTCTTTGCTGGTCCTCTGCACCGGTCACAACGCGCCCGACGATCACTACGGTCTCACAGGAAACCCGAACTATCTCCGCGATCCCTATGCGCAATTCACCTTCGCGGATCGCGACGGCTTCGAGATCGGTATCCTCGGAAGCGGGCTCAGCGCGGTCGACACTGCAACGGCGCTGGCCAAGACCCACCAAGCCGTCAGGATGACTTGCCTCTCCAGAAGCGGCCTGTTTCCCACGGTGCAGCCGGCGACTGTTCCCGCAACCACGAACGACTTCCGCGACGCGCTGCATCGCTATGTGACCAGCCGTGAGCGGATCGAGGCCGACGGCTTTGCCGCCCGTCTGTCCGAACTGCTGCTGGAGACCACCGGGATTCGCTGCGACCTGTCATGCCGGAACGTCGATGGCGACGCACTGAGCGATCTCGAGCGCAACATCTTGCGAGCTGAAACCGGCGATCTCAACGTCCACTCCTATCTCGTCAGCGTCATCGACGTGATGTGCGACGCCTGGAGCCGGATGAGCGATGCCGAGAAGATGCGTTTCATGGACCTCTATAATTCCGGCTGGCTTCGCAACCGTTCGGCGATGCCGCTGGAGAACGCGATCCGTATCCGCGACCTGATGCGGTCGGGCAGGCTCTCGGCGCGCGCCCGGCTACGCAGGGTGACCGCCATTGACGGCCGATTTCGCGCGATCCTGGGCGAGGGCGATCATCACGACGTCGATTGCGTCATCGACGCGACAGGACCGTCCTACCGGCCGGATGCCAGCCCGCTCTATCAGGACATGCAGCGACAGGGGCTCATCGCCTTCGACGCGCTCGGCGGGATTCGCTGCGGCTACGACGACAGTCGTGTCCACGACCGCCACGGCACACCTCATCCGAACATCTATGCGGTCGGTGGCCCCACCAAGGGTACACACTTCTACGCCGCCGCTGTCGACGTCAACATGCGCCGCGCACAGATCGTGGTCGATTCGATCCTCAACCCGAAAGGTCCGAAGATGAGCACCATCACGACGTCAGTCGAAGAAACCGACCGCCTTGCCGATCTGGTCCGCCGCGACGATCCTTCGCTCGATACGATGGTGCTCGCGCCGGACGGCAAGTATCAGACGCGGCCCGCCGCGCTGGACGAATTGATGTGGGAGGTGAGGGACTGCCTTGGCGAGGCGTTCCGGCACTGGGCTCCGGAGGACTTCCCGACGCTCTACTGCGCATGGGGGCGCTGCCGCGTAGGTTCGACCGCGCTCACCAACCTCTTCGGCGTCGCCGGGATGCCCTCCTATTTCCAGCCGGTGAAGGCAATCCTGCGCCATCGTCTCGTCGGAAACGCGGGGGAGCCCTGGGCCGTGCCGGTCGCGGCGGAGCAGCCGCACGTCTTCAGCAAGGAAATGGCGGGGCCCTATGTATTGGCCGAAAGCCTGTTCCTGCCGCTGCTGCCATTGATCGAGGCCGGCTGGCCGGCAGACAAGCTCCACATGATCATGCTCGACCGCGATCCCGCCAGCTCACTCGCATCGTGGCTGGAGAAATGGTCGGACCGCGTTCCGGAGGACCGGCTGATCCAGAACTACGTCATCTCCACGCTGAACGCCCTTCGCGTCGAAAGCTACGCAAGGCGGCAGGGTGTGGCCGTCACCCGCTACGTCTATGAAGCCAGCAAGGACGCGACCGGCTCGGTGCGAAAGCTGTTCGACCGGCTCGGCCTCGGCGCCCGCTTCACCGAGAGCGCCGTCACCGATTGGCGGGAGCGCGGGCAGATCGAATCGAAGGGTTCGGGCGTCACCTTCCTCAGCGAGCCCAAGGTCTACACCGTCGTCGGCCTTCATGGATCGGACACCGCCTACCGCTATCGCGGCCGCAAGACGGCGTCACTGAGCGATGCCCAGCTGGCGGTCATCGAACGCTACGGCATCAACGACATCTACCGCGCCTCGGTCGCGGCCTGCGTCGACGACCTCTCGCTGGACGCCGACACTGCGATGCGCCTGTTCGGCGACCGCCTGGGCACGGCCGCATGACCGCTCAGATCGATTCCGCGATAGAGGCGCCAGTGCGCGGCGCCTCCGATCAACCCGCGGCGCGCCACAGCGTCACCAGTCATCTCCAGCGCCTGGAGGCGGAAAGCATCCACATCCTGCGGGAGACGGTGGCCGAATTCCGCAAGCCTGTGATGCTGTATTCCATCGGCAAGGACTCCTCCGTGCTGCTGCATCTGGCGATGAAGGCATTTCATCCCGGCAAGCCGCCGTTTCCGCTGCTGCACGTCGACACGACCTGGAAGTTCCGCGAGATGATCGCGTTTCGCGACCAGCGCGCACGCGATCTCGGCCTCGATCTGATCGTCCATACCAACGACGACGGATTGAACCAGGGCATCGATCCCTTCACCCACGGCTCGGCCCGTTACACCGACGTCATGAAGACGCAGGCATTGCGGCAGGCGCTCGACCTCCACGGCTTCGACGCCGCGATCGGAGGCGCGCGACGCGACGAGGAGAAGGCGCGCGCCAAGGAGCGCGTGTTCTCGCACCGGAGCGCGGCGCATCGCTGGGATCCGAAGAACCGGCGGCCGGAGCTGTGGAGCCTGTACAACACGATGCTCGCGCCCGGCGAGAGCATGCGGGTGTTTCCGCTGTCGAACTGGACCGAGCTCGACGTCTGGGATTACATCCTGCTCGAGGACATCCCGATCGTTCCGCTCTATCTGGCAGCTCCGCGCCCGGTGGTCGAGCGCGACGGCGCGCTAATCATGGTGGACGATCAACGGATGCCGCTGCTTGCAGGCGAAGAGCCGCGGTGGCGCTCCGTCAGGTTTCGCACCCTTGGCTGCTATCCCCTCAGCGGCGCGACGATCTCGACGGCGGCAACTCTGCCCGAGATCGTACGGGAGATGATGGCATCACGCACCTCGGAACGGCAGGGACGCATGATCGACCGGGACAGTCCCGCATCGATGGAGCGCAAGAAAGCGGAGGGCTACTTCTGATGTCCTATCACGAGGCCCCCACGATCGCCGCAACCGACGTGCCGCGGCTCGAACAGGACGACGATCGTCCGACGCTGCGTTTCGTCACCTGCGGCAGCGTCGACGACGGCAAGAGCACGCTGGTCGGCCGCCTGCTCTACGATTCGAAGACGCTCCTCGACGACCAGCTCGACGCGCTCGCCTCGGAAAGCAAAACGTCCGGCACCACCGGCGGCGATCTCGATTTCGCTCTGCTGGTCGACGGTTTGCAGGCCGAGCGCGAGCAGGGCATCACGATCGACGTCGCCTACCGGTTCTTCGCCACCAAACTGCGGCGCTTCATCGTCGCCGACACGCCCGGGCATGCGCAGTATACGCGCAACATGGCGACCGGCGCCTCCAACGCCGATCTCGCCGTGGTGCTGGTCGACGCCCGCAAGGGCGTGATCACGCAGACACGGCGCCACAGCCACATCCTGTCGCTGCTCGGCATCCGCCACGTCGTGCTCGCCGTGAACAAGATGGATATGATCGGCTTCGACGGGGACTGCTTCGCGGCCATCACCGCCGAATATCTGACCATGGCCGGTCAACTCGGGATCTCCCAGGTCCAGTGCATCCCGGTCGTTGCGCCCGACGGCGACAACATCGTCGCCGCGAGCGCGCGGATGCCCTGGTACGCCGGGCCGACCGTCACGGCCTATCTGGAATCGGTGGACGTTGCCGGCGACGTCTCGCGGCGGCCGTTCCGGCTGCCGGTGCAATGGGTCAACCGGCCTCATGCGGAGTTTCGCGGCTTCTGCGGGCGAATCGCCAGCGGTACGATCGCGACCGGCGAGAGCATCGCCGTGCAGCCCTCGGGCCGTCGCACGAAAGTCGCGCGCATTCTCACACCCGGCGGCGAGCGCGACCGGGCTGTGGCGGGCGATTCGGTGACGCTGACTTTGGCGGACGAGATCGACGTCAGCCGCGGCGACGTGCTGACGGCAGGACCCGCGCCCCTGATCTCGGATCAACTGGCCGCCCATCTCGTCTGGTTCGACGACGAGGCCATGGTCCCGGGCCGGCGCTATTTGCTCAAATGCGGCACGGCCTCGACCGGCGCGGTGATCACGACGCTCAAGCACCGTATCGCCATCGACACCATGGCGCTGGAGAGCGCCGCCACGCTCGATGCCAACCAGATCGGCTACGTCCATTTCAGCCTCGACCGTCCGCTGGTGTTCGAGGCCTATCGCGACGACCGCGACATGGGCAGCTTCATTCTCGTCGATCCGATCAGTCACCGCACGGCTGCCGCGGGGATGATCGACCTCTCGCTGCGGGCGGCCACCAATATTCATTGGCAGCACCTTGCGGTGGATAAATCCGTGCGGTCACGGCTGAAGCAGCAGCGGCCCTGCGTGCTCTGGTTCACCGGCCTCAGCGGTGCCGGCAAATCGACGATCGCCGATCTCGTCGACCGCAGGCTTGCCGAACTCGGACGCCACGCCGCGCTGCTCGACGGCGACAATCTGCGCCACGGCATCAATCGCGACCTCGGCTTCTCCAGTGCGGAGAGGATGGAGAACGTCCGGCGCGTCGCGGAGATCGCAGCGCTGTTCGTCGATGCCGGCATGGTCGCGCTGGTCGCGCTGATCTCACCCTTCCGCAGCGAGCGCGAGCTGGCCCGCCAGCGGGTCGAGGCAGGCGAGTTCATCGAGATCCATGTCGCGACCCCGCTCGCCGAATGCGAGCGCCGCGATCCGAAGGGACTCTATCGCAAGGCACGGGCAGGGGAGCTGAAGGGTTTCACCGGCATCGATGATCCCTACGAGGCACCGCAGGCGCCGGAGATCACCATCGACACCTCGGAACTGTCAACCGAGGCGGCCTGCGAACGCATCATCCGCTATCTCCGGGAGCATGATTATCTGTAGCGGCCGGGACCGGTCTTGCCCGGCATCATCCGGGCGGCCGGCACAGAGCTCAGAAGTCGGAAGCGATGCCCTTGCGCTCCCAATCGCCATAGCGGGTCGGTTCGGGTCCTTTTGGCCCCTGCAACTCCTTTGGCGTCGCCTGGCCGTCGTTTTTGGCTCGGACTGCCGCAGCCTGCCGGCGCGCTTCGGCCTCGGCCAGCGCACGCTGGGCGGCCGGTGTGAGCTGCTTGCGGTCGGAAACGGGAGGCTGGTCACTCATCGTCGGCTTTCTAGCGCGGGACGGCCCGCGACGCGACGCCCAATAACGCATTCCTGAAATGGCTCCGAAAGGGCTGAAAAACCCGGAAGCGATTCTTACATTTGGCATATTCGCGTGCCAGAGATCGCCTTCTCAAGGCATGCGCCCATTACGGCGAACTGCCGCTCGCTCAGAACCTTGTTTCCGCATGCCTTCTCAACGTTTCGCTCCTCCATCCGAAGTGCCCGGTCTCGCGGCGCGGCGGATTGCCGCCGACATCGTCGACGGCGTGCTGCAAAAGCACCGCACGCTTGACGAGCAGCTCGACGGCAGCGGCGCCCATCCCGGACTGAAGACGCTCCCCGATCGCGACCGCGCGCTGATGCGCCGCCTGGTCGCCACCGTGCTGCGCCGGCTCGGCACGCTCGGCCATGTGCTGTCCCGCTTGCTCGACAAGGGCATTCCCTCCGACGCGCCGCGCGCGCAGAGCGCGCTGTTGATCGGCGCTGCCCAGATCCTTTGGATGGATGTGCCCGATCACGCGGCCGTCGATCTCTCCGTTCGCCTCGTGCAATCCGACCGGCGCGCCGCGCGCTATGCCGGCCTCGTCAACGCCGTGCTGCGCCGCTGCGCCCGCGAGGGCAAGGCGCTGGTGGACGAGGTTGCGGCGCAGTCGCTGGACCTGCCGCCCTGGATGGTCGCGCGCTGGAGCGCGCATTACGGCGAGACGGTCGCAAGGGACATGGCGCTCGCGCTCAGCCACGATCCTTCGCTGGATCTGACCGTGAAGTCGGACGCCGCGCAATGGGCGAGCCGCTTACATGGCGAAGTGCTGCCAACGGGATCGGTGCGTACGGTGCTGCACGGCGCGGTGACCATGCTTCCCGGCTTCGCCGAAGGACAATGGTGGGTGCAGGACGCCGCCGCTGCGCTGCCGGCCCGGCTGTTCGGCGACATCAAGGGCAAATCCATCGCCGATCTCTGCGCCGCTCCCGGCGGCAAGACCGCGCAGCTGGCGCAGGCCGGTGCGCATGTCACGGCCATCGACCGCTCGCCTGCCCGGGTGGCGCGGCTGCGTGAAAATCTGACGCGGTTGTCGCTCCAGGCCGAGACTGTCGTCGCCGACGCCGCGGAATGGGCCGGCCCTGCCGATGGCTTCGACGGCATCCTGATCGATGCGCCCTGCACCTCGACCGGGACGATCCGCCGCCACCCCGATGTCTCCTGGCTCCGGCAGGAATCCGATATCGCCGCAATGACCGTGCTCCAGCGGCGGCTGCTGCAAAAATCGGTCTCGCTGCTCAAGCCCGGCGGGACGCTGGTCTACTGTACCTGCTCGCTGGAACCCGAAGAGGGCGAGCATGCGGTCGCCGCGCTGCTGGCCGCAGAGCCCGGGCTTCGCCGGGTCCCGATCGATGCGTCCGAGGTGTCGGGGCTCAGCGAGATCATCACCGCCGAGGGCGATTTGCGCACTCTGCCCAGCCATCTGCCGAACGTCGATCCCAAGCTCGGCGGGCTCGACGGATTTTTCGCGGCCCGGCTCGTTAAATCCTGATTTTGCACTGGATTTTGCAACTACGGCGCTGATTCGCGTCGTTCAAGGTGGTGTCGGCCGTCCGATTTTGGGATTAATAAGGATTCGTCGGAATCCTCTCCCCCATCAAGGCAAGGCGTGTCGGTCGCTCAACGCAGACGTATCTCGACGCTGGTGATGAACCGCTTCGCGCGGAACATGCTCGCGCGCGCGAGCGGCGGTTCCGTCGCCCTGTCGCGGGTCTGGCCTGGCCGCGCCGACCGGTTGATCATCGCGCCGCATGATCTGCGCACCGCAGATGCGACCCGCGCCGCCGAGATCTATGCCGGCCGCTTCGTCTTCGCCGGCAAGATCGTCAACTGCCACGGTCGATCGATCTTCGATCTCGAGCCGCCCTCGGAGGATTGGGAGGTCGCGCTGCTCGGCTTCGGCTGGCTGCGCCATTTGCGCGCCGCCGACACCGCGCTGACGCGCGCAAATGCGCGCTCGCTGATCGAAGACTGGATCGGCAACCCTGCCAGCAAGCGCCGTCCCGTCGCGCGACGCGCCGACGTGCTGGCGCGGCGCGTGATCTCCCTGCTGTCGCAGGCGCCGCTGGTGCTCAACGACACCGACAACAAATTCTACCGCCGCTATCTGCGCGCGCTGGCGCGCGAAATCCGCTTGCTGCGCTACACCATGGTCAACATCCCCGACGGAGTGCCGAAGCTCCAGGTGCTGATCGCGCTGTGCTATGCGGCGCTGTGCCTCGCCAACCAGGCAAGTCACATCCGCAGCACCTCGAAAAAGCTCTCCGATGAATTGCAGCGGCAGATCCTGCCCGACGGCGGCCATGTCTCGCGCAACCCGGGCGCGCTGATCGAGCTGTTGATCGACCTGTTGCCGCTGCGGCAGACCTTTGCCGCGCGCAATATCGCGCCGCCGCCCGCGCTGCTCAACGCGATCGACCGCATGATGCCGATGCTGCGCTTCTTCCGCCACGGCGACGGCAATTTCGCGCTGTTCAACGGCATGAGCGCGACGCCCTCGGACCTGCTCGCGACGCTGCTTGCCTATGACGACACCCACGGCGCGCCGATGTCGAACATGCCGCACACCGGTTTCCAGCGCCTCGATGCGGGCCAGACCACTTTGATCATCGACACCGGCCCGCCGCCGGCAGCCAGCGTCAGCCACGACGCCCATGCCGGCTGCCTGTCGTTCGAACTGTCCTCCGGCATCAGCCGCATCGTCACCAATTGCGGCATGCCGGCCACGGGCCGCGACAATTGGCGGCCGTTCGCACGCGGCACGGCGGCGCATTCGACGCTGACCTATCACGACACCTCGTCATGCCAGTTCGTGGAGATGTCGGCGATGAAGCGGCTCTTGCACGGTGCTCCGGTCACCAGCGGCCCCGTCGAGGTCGAGAGCTATCGCGAAATCGTGCAGAACGGCACGCTGCTCACGACGTCGCATGACGGTTACCTGACAAAATTCGGCGCGATCCATCGCCGCGTGCTGATGATCGCCAATGACGGCGCGCGCATCGACGGCGAGGACACGTTGTCGCCGCCGCAAGGCGGACGCTTCAAGGGTCCGGATGCCGATTTCGCGCTGCGATTCCATCTGCACCCGGCGGTGAAGGCGAGCCGGCTGTCCGACGCCCGCGGCGTCATGCTGGTGCTACCGAACCGCGACGTCTGGACCTTCGAGGCGCTCGACGACAAGGTGGAGCTCGAGGACAGCGTGTCCCTGGCCGGCAATGACGGCCCGCGCCGCACCGCGCAGATCGTGATCCGCCAGGATGCGCGGCAGGCGCCCTCGATCCGCTGGAGTTTTGTCCGCTCCAGCGCCTCGCCGGCAGTCACGAATGCCCGCAGAAATGCGCGGCGGGAGCCGGAACTTCCGCTGTAGACGCATGTGATTCGGCCCGATCTGAACGTTGTGAAAGCGATCGAAAACTGCTATCGAGCCCTCGCTCGCGCGACTGGCGACCTTGGATGGAGCACCATCGGGAAGCGCGGGACTGAGAAGCCGCGCGCCTGGGCATAGACACTCCTTCAGACAGAGGATCTTGCTCATGACTGACCATCCCCGCCGCGTCACCCGCGCCCTTCTCTCCGTTTCCGACAAGACCGGCCTGATCGAATTCGCAAAGGCGCTTGCCGCGCACGATGTCGAACTGGTCTCGACCGGCGGTACCGCGAGGGCGATCGCCGCGGCCGGCCTTGAGGTGAAGGACGTTTCCGAGCTGACCGGCTTCCCCGAGATGATGGATGGCCGCGTCAAGACGCTGCATCCGAAGGTGCATGGCGGCCTGCTCGCGATCCGCGACAACAAGGACCATGCGGATGCGATGACGGCGCATGGCATCGCGCCGATCGATCTCCTCGTCGTCAATCTCTATCCGTTCGAGGCGACCGTCGACAAAGGCGCGGGCTTCGAGGATTGCATCGAGAACATCGATATCGGCGGCCCCGCGATGATCCGCGCCGCCGCGAAGAACCATGACGACGTCGCCGTCGTGGTCGAGGCGCAGGACTACCAGGCCGTTCTCGACGAGCTCGCCGCCAACAAAGGTGCGACCACGCTGAAGCTGCGCCGGCGCCTTGCCGCCAAAGCCTACGCGCGCACCGCAGCTTACGATGCCGCGATCTCGAACTGGTTCAACCGCCAGCTCGAGATCGACGCGCCCGATTTCCGTGCCTTCGGCGGCCGGCTGATCCAGTCGCTGCGTTATGGCGAGAATCCGCACCAGACTGCGGCGTTCTATGCGACCCCCGACAAGCGGCCGGGCGTCTCGACCGCGCGGCAGCTCCAGGGCAAGGAGCTCTCGTACAACAACATCAACGACACCGATGCGGCCTATGAATGCATCGGCGAGTTCGACGCCAAGCGCACCGCGGCCTGCGTCATCATCAAGCATGCCAATCCCTGCGGCGTCGCGGAGGGCTCCGACCTCGTCAGCGCCTACCGCAAGGCGCTGGCCTGCGATTCCACCTCGGCCTTCGGCGGCATCATCGCGATGAACCGCGCACTCGATGCCGACACCGCGCGCGAGATCACGAAAATCTTCACCGAGGTGATCATCGCGCCCGACGCAAGCGAGGAAGCGATCGCCATCATCGGCGCGCGTAAGAACCTGCGGCTTCTGCTCGCCGGCAGCCTGCCCGATCCGCGCGCGCCCGGCCTCACCGCCAAGACGGTGGCGGGTGGTCTCCTCGTGCAGAGTCGCGACAACGCCGTGGTCGACGACATGACCTTCAAGGTTGTCACGAAGCGCGCGCCCACTGATGCCGAGATGCGCGACCTGAAGTTTGCGTTTCGGGTGGCGAAGCACGTCAAGTCCAACACCATCATCTACGCCAAGGATCTCGCCACCGTCGGCATCGGTGCCGGCCAGATGAGCCGGGTCGATTCAGCGCGGATCGCGGCACGCAAGGCCCAGGATGCGGCCGCCGAGCTGAAGCTCGCCGAGCCGCTCACCAAGGGCTCGGTGGTGGCGTCGGATGCGTTCTTCCCGTTCGCCGACGGCATGCTGGCCTGCATCGAAGCCGGCGCCACCGCCGTGGTGCAGCCCGGCGGCTCCATGCGCGACGACGAGGTCATCAAGGCTGCCGACGAGCATGGCATCGCCATGGTGTTCACGGGCACGCGGCACTTCAGGCATTGATTGAATGGCGGTAGCCCGGATGGAGCGAAAGCGAAATCCGGGTTCTCGCCTCACGGAGAGACCTTCCCGGATTGCGCTTCGCTCCATCCGGGCTACGAAGCTACTCCCGCACCCGCATCAACAGCGCCAGCCCCGCAACGAAGAACACCACCAGCACGGCCATGCCGGCCTTTTGGCTCGCCGTCACCGCGGTGATCACGCCGATCAGCAGCGGGCCGATGAAGGACGTCACTTTCCCAGTCAGCGCGAACAGACCGAAATACTGCGCGATGCGGTCCTTCGGTGCGAGACGGATCAGGAGCGTGCGTGAGGCGGCTTGCAGCGGACCGCCGGCTGCACCGATCAGGCAGCCCAGCACCAGATAAGCGCGCTCTGACGCAGCGGCGAACAATGCACCGCCGGGCGCGGGCGGCGCGACCTTGATGAAGAAGATCGAATCCTTGTCGACCAGCAGGATCGCCGCCAGCGCCAGCAACAGGATCAGCATGCTGCCGGCGATCACGCGCTTCGGCCCGAAGCGATCATCCAGCTTGCCGCCGAACCACGCGCCAAACGCGCCGGCGATCGCGAGCATGATGCCAAAGGTGCCGATCTGGATCGTGTGCCAGCCGAACGTGCCGGCAGCATAGATGCCGCCGAAGGCAAACAGCGACACCAGACCGTCGGTGTAGATCATGTTGGCGAGTAGAAACGCCGCAAGCGATTTCTGCTGCGGCAGACCTTTGATCGATTGCCTCAGCTCCGACAAGCCTTCGTGCAGCGCCTCGCGCACCGGGCGCTTCGCCGGATAGTCCGGCGTGAACAGGAACATCGGCGTCACGAAAATGATGAACCAAAGCCCGGTCAACGGTCCGGCGGCGCGGTCGCCCTGATGGCTGACGGGATCGAGCCCGAACAGAGGCGTGAGCCCGAGCAGCGTGCGGCCGGTCTCAGGATTGGCTGCAAGCAGGCCGAGCACGATGATCAGGCTGACGATGCCGCCGACATAGCCCGTCGCCCAGCCGGTGCCGGAAAGCCGGCCGATGCGCTCCGGCGGCACCAGCGTCGGCATCATCGCATTGTTGAAGAGAGTGGCGAATTCCGCGCCGACGCTGGCGAGCGCGACCGCGGTGAGCAGCGGCGGAATGATCGAGGGATCGCCGGGCTTCCCGATCCACAGCGTGCAGGATGCCAGCACCAGCACTGCGCCAAATCCCGCGATCCATGGCTTCCTGCGGCCTGAAGCATCGGCGATAGCCCCCAACACCGGCGACATCAACGCGATCGCGAGGCCCGCGGCAGCCATCGCAAAGCCCCACAGCGATTGCCCGGTGGCGGGATTCGGCGCAATGCCGGTGGCGAAATAGGGCGCGAACACGAAGGTCGTGATCAGCGTGAAATAAGGCTGCGCGGCCCAGTCGAAGAAGATCCAGCTGACGACGGCGCTACGCGGCGGATAGGTCCGCTGCGCGCCGGCGATGCGCGCATCCGGGGCGATCGTCGTCACTCCATAATCCTCATCACGAACAGTTTTGCCTCTGTCTGGGCAAACCGTATAGCATTGCAGCGCTGCATGTGAACTGCCCATGGCCTTTGCGGAAGTTTGATGATGTCGTCTTTTTCGACACGGCGGACATTTTTCGCCTTCCTTGCCACTCTGGCGTTCGGACTTCCGGCCGCGACCGCGCAGGATGCGCGGCGGGCCTATGTACCGCCCGCGCTCGACACGGTGCATGCCGTTCCCGCTGAGCACGGCATGGTGGTGGCGCAGGAGAAAATCTCTGCGCAGGTCGGCGCCGACATCCTGCGGCGCGGCGGCAATGCCGTCGACGCCGCGGTCGCGACCGGCTTTGCGATGGCCGTGACCTATCCACGCGCCGGCAATATCGGCGGCGGCGGCTTCATGGTGATTCATTCCACTGAGCGCAACGAAGACATCACGATCGATTATCGCGAGACCGCGCCGGCTGCGACCACGCCCCAGATCTTCCTCGGTGCCGACGGCAAGCCCGATGCGGCGAAGTCGCGGGATTCCGCGCTCGGCGTCGGCGTGCCCGGCACTGTTGCGGGTCTTGCGCTGGCGCTGGAAAAATATGGCTCGGGCCGGTTCACGCTGGCGCAACTGCTCGAGCCCGCAATCGCGCTCGCCCGCGATGGCTTCCTCGTCGGCGACGACATCGCCGACACGCTCCCGGGCTGGCACAAGCGGCTGGTGCGCTGGCCCTCCTCGGCCAGGATCTTCTCGCGGCCTGATGGCACGCCACTCAGTGAAGGCGACCGGCTGGTGCAGAGCGATCTCGCCGAAACGCTGTCGGCTGTCGCCGCACAGGGCCCGCGCGGTTTCTATGAGGGGCCGGTCGCGGAGAAACTCGCCAAGGCCGTGGCCGACGCGGGCGGCATCATGACGCCGGCCGATTTGAAATCCTATCAGGCGGTGATCCGCGCCCCGGTGCGCGGCACCTATCGCGGCTATGACATCGTGTCGATGCCCTTGCCGTCATCGGGCGGCGTGGTGCTGGTGGAGACGCTTAATATCCTCGAAGGTTTTCAGCTCGCCGATCTTAAACAGGGATCGCCGGCTTCGCTGCATCTGCTGATCGAGGCCATGAAGCGCGCTTATGCGGACCGGGCGCGCTATCTCGGCGATCCCGCCTTCGTCAACGCACCGATCGGGACGCTCACCGCCAAAGATTACGCCGCTAAACTGCGGGCAACCATCTCCGCCGATCGCGCCACGCCGTCGAAACAGCTCGTTTCCACCGCGACCTCACCGCACGAGGGCAGCAACACCACGCATTTTTCCGTCGTCGACGGCAGCGGCAACGCAGTCAGCAACACCTATACGCTGAACTTCAGTTACGGCGTCGGCCTCGTCGCCGACGGCACCGGCGTGCTGCTCAACAACGAGCTTGACGATTTCACAGCGGCGGTTGGCGCTTCCAATGCCTACGGCCTTGTCGGCTACGAGGCCAATTTGCCCGGGCCGGGCAAGCGGCCGCTGTCCTCGATGTCGCCGACCATCGTGTTGAAAGACGGCAAGCCGGTTCTGGTGACTGGCTCGCCCGGCGGCAGCCGCATCATCTCGACCGTGCTCCAGGTGATCGTCAACGTGCTCGATTACAAGATGGACGTGGCGGCCGCCGTGGCCGCACCGCGGCTGCACCACCAATGGCTGCCCGACGAGGTCCGGATCGAGAGCGGATTTCCCGACAATGTGCTGCTCGAGCTGAAGGCGATGGATCATCTCATCGTCACGCCGATGGGGCAGACATCGGCGAATTCGATTGCGGTGACCGCCAACGGTCCGCTCGGCGCGCCCGATCCGCGTAGCCGGGGTGCGGAAGCAGCGGGGCAGTAACTCTGTCGTTGCATGGCGCGAAGGCCGGCGGCCGGCTTGCGCAGGCCGCCGCGCGTGCTACCACCGCGAGGCCAAAGAGGCCGCAAAAGAAAACACTGTCGGGAAACGCACATGACCACCGTTGATCCGAACCAGCGCATCGAACGCGCCGAGATCGAGGACACCAGCCTTCTTGCTTTCTATCGCGACATGAACGCGCCGGAGCGGCGGACGTTCTGGGCCTGCGCCGCGGGCTGGGCGCTCGACGGCATGGACTTCATGATCTATCCGCTGGTGATCGGCACCATCATCGCGCTATGGAAGGTCGATGCGGGATCGGCCGGCCTCGCCGGCACCGTGACGCTGCTGGCTTCCGCCATCGGCGGCTGGCTCGGCGGCTATCTCTCCGATCATATCGGCCGGGTCAGAACGCTCCAGATCACCATCATCTGGTTCTCGTTCTTCTCGCTGGTCTGCGCGGTCGTGCAGAATTTCGAACAGCTCCTGATCGCACGCGCGGTGCTGGGCCTCGGCTTCGGCGGGGAGTGGGCGGCGGGCGCCGTGCTGATGGGTGAAGCGATCCGGCCGCAATATCGCGGGCGTGCGGTCGGCTCGGTGCAGTCGGGCTGGGCGGTCGGCTGGGGCCTCGCGGTGCTGTCGCAGGCGATCCTGTTCTCGGCTTTGCCGGCGGAGACGGCGTGGCGCTGGATGTTCGTGGTCGGCGCGCTGCCGGCGCTGCTGGTGTTCTACATCCGCCGCTCCGTGACCGAGCCGGAGATCGCGGCTGAGGCCCGCGCCAAGCAGGCGGCGAGCGGCAATCGCCCGGCGCTCTGGGAAATCTTCTCCGGTCCAATCCTGAAGACCACGATCCTGGCGTCGCTGATGGCGACAGGCTGCCAGGGCGGCTATTACGCCGTCACCTTCTGGGTGCCGCAGTTCTTGACCAAGGAGCGGCATCTGTCGATCGTCGGCTCGACCGGCTATCTCTCGACGCTGATCATCGGCTCCTTCATTGGCTATCTCACCGGCGCCTGGCTCGCCGACCGGATCGGACGGCGCAATCTCTTTCTGACCTTCTCGATCGGCGCGATGGCGGTGGTGCTGCTTTACACGCAGCTGCCGCTCACCAACGAAATCCTGTGGGTGCTCGGCTTCCCGCTCGGCTTTTTCGCCTCGGGCTATTTCTCCGGCGTCGGCGCATTCCTGACCGAGCTTTATCCAACGCGACTGCGCGGCTCGGGCCAAGGGTTCTGCTACAATTTCGGCCGCGGCATCGGCGCGCTGTTTCCGTTCCTGGTCGGAGCGCTGTCGGCGACGACGTCGCTTGCGAATGCGATCGCGATGTTCGCGGTGGTGGCTTACGCGCTGTTCTTCATCGCCGCCTTCGCGCTGCCGGAGACGCGCGGGCGCGTGCTGCACGCGGACTGATGAAGGCTAACTATCGTCCGACCTGATACGGCCCGCCCTTTTCGAGGGCGCGACTGTACGCCGGCCGTGCATGAATGCGCTCCAGGAACGCCATCGCCTTGGGGTGGCCAAGCTCGAGCCCGCCGCGCGCCTGGGCTGCCTCGAGCGGAAAGCTCATCTGGATGTCGGCGGCGGTGAATTCGTTGCCGGCGAACCACTCGCTCTTGCCGAGCTCGCCTTCCCAATAATCCATGTGCTGCTTGAGCTGCGGATTGACCAATGCGGTGAGCGCCTGGTTCGAGACCTTGCGTACCAGCGGGCGGAGCAACGCCGGCGCGCGCTTCGGCATCAGCGTGAACAGCAGCTTGAGCAGCAGCGGCTGCATCGCCGAGCCTTCCGCATAGTGCAGCCAATAGGTGAAGCGCAGCCGCTCGGGCGTGTTCGGCGGCGGGACCAGCCGGCCGTTGCCGTAGGTGGCGATGAGATATTCGATGATCGCGCCGGATTCAGCGATGGTGTTGCCGTTGTCGGTGACGACGGGCGACTTGCCGAGCGGATGGATGGCGCGCAGCTCCTTCGGCGCGCGCATGTCCGGCTGTCGCTGATAGCGCACGATCTCGTAGGGCACGCCCAACTCCTCGAGCAGCCACAGCACGCGCTGCGATCGGGAATTGTTGAGGTGATGAACGGTCAGCATCGCGTGGTCCCCGGGGCTAGGCATGGTCGATCGGCCGCGCCGTTCGTGCCAGCCCGGGAACACAATGTCGAGCCATCCGGTCGGATATTTTAACCCGGGTATATTGACCTCAGCAATTTACCCGGGTATTAAAGTCGCCAATCGCGACGAATATGGCAATGATTCCAATGCAGAAGACTTTCACCGCTTTCCAAGGGCATCGTCGCCTGGTCTCCGGGCCGGCAGGAGAGGTCGCGCTGGTCATCAAGCGGATGACGGAGCGGCCCGACGAGCCCATCATCATCTTCGAGGACGCCACGGGCCGAACGATCGACTTCGATCTGCGCGGCGGAGACCGCGAGGTGCTGGCGCGGCTGGCGAAGCTTGTCCCGCCCCCGGTTGAGGACACCCCATCGCCGAGCGAGCCGCGCGGCCGCGGCCGGCCGAAGCTCGGCGTGGTCGCGCGCGAGGTGACGCTGCTGCCGCGGCACTGGGAGTGGCTCAGCGCGCAAGCAGGCGGCGCTTCGGTCGCGCTGCGGAAACTTGTCGAAGAGGCGCGGCGTGCCAGCGGCGACAAGGATCGCGCGCGGCAGGCGCGCGATGCGGCCTATCACTTCATGTCGACCATGGCCGGCAATCTGCCGCAGTTCGAGGAAGCTTCGCGCGCACTGTTTGCGGATGACCGGCGGCGTTTCACCGGACTGATCGCAGATTGGCCCGCCGACATCCGCGACCACATCGTCAAGCTCGCCTACAGCGACCGCGCTTGAGCTTGAGGCGTTCGTACGCGCAACTCGCGCCCAACGTGTTCGCGCGCTCACAGTATTATGACCGTCATTAAACGGTGGACCTGTGGTGCGCGCCGCGCCACAATGGATGGCAATCCAGATCAAGAAGCCAGGTCAGGGAGGATGATTTTGACCCGCACAGCCCCGCAATTCCTATTCGATTTCGGCAGCCCGAACGCCTATCTCAGTCATCTCGCGATTCCGGCCATCGAGCAACGCATCGGCGTTAAATTCGAGTACGTGCCGATCCTGCTCGGCGGCATCTTCAAGTCGACCAACAACAAGTCCCCGGCCGAGACGCTTGCCGGCGTCAAGAACAAGCGGGAATTCCAGGCGGTCGAGACCGAGCGCTTCGTCAAGCGCTTCAAGGTGCAGCCCTATGTCTGGAATCCCTTCTTCCCCGTCAACACGCTGAACCTGATGCGCGCGGCGATCGCGGCGCAGCTCGAAGGCGTGTTCGAAACATACGTCGAGGCCGCCTTCCATCACATGTGGCGCGAGCCGAAGAAGATGGACGATCCGGAAATCGCGGCCAAGGCGCTGGCGTCCTCCGGCCTCGACGCGCAAAAGCTGTTCACCCGCGCCGGGGAACCCGAGGTGAAGGGCAGATTGATCAAGAACACCGAGGAGGCTGTCGCGCGCGGCGCGTTCGGCTCGCCGACCTTCTTTGTCGGCAACGAGATGTTCTTCGGCAAGGAGCAGTTGCGCGAGGTCGAGGAGATGGTCTCGGGGAAGTGATTTTCGTATGATGGACAGATCGAGCCATCATCTCTGATGTCGTCCTGGCGAAAGCCAGGACCCATAACCACCGAAGGCTGTGGCTGTGACGAGCTGGGGCTCCAGCTTGCCCGACAATATACAGTCGGGGTAATGGGTCCTGGCTTTCGCCAGGACGACAGCAAGAAACAACAAGGACAATCCCATGCGTATCCTCGTGGTCGGCGCTGGCGCCATCGGCGGCTATTTTGGTGGCAGGCTGTTGCAGGCGGGCCGCGACGTCACCTTCCTGGTCCGGCCGCGGCGCGCCAGCGAGCTCGCGAGCGCCGGCCTCGTCATCAAGAGCCCGAACGGCGACGTGACCTTGAAAAATCCGCCGACCGTTCAGGCCGACGCGCTCAAGGACAAGTTCGACGTCGTGCTGCTCAGCTGCAAGGCCTTCGACCTCGATGACGCCATCAAGTCGTTCGCGGCAGCAGTCGGGCCGGATACCGCGATCATCCCGATGCTCAACGGCATGAAGCATCTCGACATCCTCGACGGCAAGTTCGGCAAGGAGCGCGTGCTCGGTGGCCTCTGCGCCATCGCCGCGACGCTCAACGAAAAGCGTGAGGTGGTGCAGCTGCAGCCGATGCAGTCGATCAATTACGGCGAGCGCGATGGCAAGCTGTCGGATCGGGTCAAGGCGATCGACGAGGCCTTCAAGAGCGGCATCGTTGGGGCCACCGCCAGCCAGAACATCATGCAGGACATGTGGGAGAAGTGGGTGTTCCTGTCCTCGCTTGCTGCGTCCACCAGCCTGATGCGCACCTCCGTCGGCAATATTCTCGCCGCGCCCGGCGGCAGGGATTTCCTGCTCGGCATGCTGGACGAGACCAGTGCGATCGCCGCCGCGTCGGGCTACTCGCCGGGCGGGCCGTTCTTCGAGCGCGTGAAGGGCAATCTCACCACCGAGGGTTCGCCGATGACGGCCTCGATGTTCCGCGACGTCAAGGCCGGCCTGCCGGTCGAGGCCGATCACGTCATCGGCGACCTCATCGAGCGTGCCGATGCCGCCAAGGTGCCGGTGCCGAAGCTGCGCATCGCGTACACGCATTTGAAGGCGTATGAGAAGCAGCGGGCGGGCTGACCGCAGCTTCCGCTATTTGAAATACGCGAGATAGTGCGAGACGGCGGTGATTTCCTCATCGCTCATGTGATAGGCGACATCGGCCATCGCGGCGCCGCCACCGCCGACGCGCTGACTGCTCTTGTAGTCGTGCAGCGCCTTGACGAGGTATTCCTCGCGCTGGCCTGCCAACCGCGCGACGGCCTTGGTGCCGGCAAAGCTATCCGTATGACATGAGGCGCAGCGGCGGCCGGCGGCAACTTGCGCGCCCTTTTTCGACAGGTCCGGATCCTTGTCCTCTGCCGCTGTCGGCGGCGTCAGCGCGGCGAAATAGGCGCCGAGATTGCGGACGTCCTCGTTGGTGATTTCTTCGGCGATCGGCTGCATCTGGTCGTTCTTGCGCGAGCCGGCGCGGAAGAACACCAGCTGCCATTGCAGGAATTGATCGGGCTGGCCAGCGAGCGAAGGGATGTTCTCGGTCTGCGAGATGCCGTTCTCGCCGTGACAGCCGGCGCAGACGGCGGCCTTCTCCTTGATCGCAGGATTGTCGGCGGCGCTTGCGGAGAGAGAACCGAGCGCGAGAAGCGCAACCGCGCTGATTGCGTGCGAGATGAACTGCCGGCGCATGATTGGGATTCCGATCTATCGAACGCGTCATTCCGGGGCGAAGAAGCGCGAGCTATGATGCGCAATGGCGCATCTGAGAATTCCATAACCCGCGTTCGTGGCCAAGGGTTCCGGACTTGCGCGCAAGCGGCGCGCGATCAGGAACGACAGCGTGCGAAATTGAAATGAGAAAGGCTGCGGCGCCGCTCGGCACCGCAGCCTCGTGTCGTCTCATGCTACTTCTTGCTGTAGCTGATGCGGTAGATCGCGCCGGCCCAATCGTCGGCGACGAGGATCGAGCCATCCTTGGCGAGGATGATGTCGTCGGGACGGCCGAGATAGCCCTGGTCGCCCTCGATCCAGCCGGAGGCGAACACCTCCTGCTTGGCGTTCTTGCCGTCGGGACCGACGATCACGCGCATGATGCGGCCGCCCTGGTACTTGTGACGATTCCAGGAGCCGTGCTCGGCGATCAGGATGTTGTTCTTGTACTCGGCGGGGAATTGGTCGCCGGTATAGAATTTCATGCCGAGTGGAGCGACGTGAGCGCCGAGGTTGAGCACCGGCGGCGTGAACTCGGAGCATTTGTGGCCCATCGCAAATTTGGTATCCGGCAGGTCACCCTGGTGGCAGTAGGGATAGCCGAAGTGCTCGCCGATCTTGCTGATCATGTTCAGCTTGTCCGAGGGCAGATCGTCGCTGATCCAGTCGCGGGCATTCTCGGTGAACCAGAACTTGCCGGTGCGCGGATCGACGTCGCCGCCGACCGAGTTGCGAACGCCGAGCGCGTAGATTTCCGCATTGCCGGTCTTGGGATCGACGCGGCGGATCTGCGAGACGCTGGTCGGGGGCACGCCGATGTTGAAGGGCGGTCCGAACGGAATGTAGAACCAGCCTTCCTTGTCGACCGCGATGTACTTCCAGCCATGCGCGGCATAGGACGGCATGTCGTCATAGACGACCTTGCCCTCGCCGGGATTGTCGAGCTTGTTTTCGATGTCGTCGTAGCGGATCAGCTTGTCGACCGCGATGACGTAGAGCGCACCGTCCTTGACGGCCAGACCCGTGGGCATGTTCAGCCCCTTGAGGATGGTCTTGACCTCTTTCTTTCCGTTGTTGTCCTTGATCGCGTAGACGTTGCCGAGGCCGAACGAGCCGACGAACAGCGTGCCCTTGTCACCCCAGGCCATCTGCCGCGCGGCCAGCACACCGGACGCGTAGACCTCCATCTTGAAGCCAGCCGGCAGCTTGACCTTCTTGACGATATTGGCGAGTTCGGCGTCGGACGCGCCGGTCGGCGGCCCCGACGGCGGCGCCAGGCCCTTCTGCGCCTCGGTCTCGTCGCCGAGGAACCAGTCGTCCGGCGGATGGGTCCAGAACTCCTTGGTGCCGGATTCGTATTTCTTCAGCGGCTTGTTCTTGTCCTGCTGCTGCGCGTGACCGACGCTTGTCCCCGCGAGAAGGGCAACCGCTGCAAGCGCCAGGATGGATTGAAAGACGGATCGATGGAATTTCATCGCGTCACTCCCCTAAGGCAGCCGTCAGGGCTGCACATTTCTTTTATTTTGCTGTCGAGAGGCGAAGTTCGGACTCTGTCGAGAGGACAGACGCAGAAAGGTTAGCACATCTGCGAGCGGTGAGAAGCGCGCCGCGTGCGATGCGATAGCGCTCAGTAAAAATTGAGACGGAAAGTCAATGATGGCGAACGCCGCGACAACAACGCTCTCGCTGCAGCGCGGAATCAAGATCACGCGCGGCTAATTTACAGGCAGCAGGAGGTTCGGAACAAAAAAACGCGAAAACAACCCCATGCACAGTAGAACGGCTCCGGCCATCTTGCTGCCGGTGATTCCGGGTAGACATCTGACGAGTCGAGCGAATTAGCAAAGGTGGCGGCTACGGGGCGACGGGGTAGGGACCATCGTCGAAAATCGTCTCATGATAGCCTTTCGATCCGATATCGCGCGCCAGCGTGCTGCGAAAATCGCGATCATCGCGAAGACAGTTCAGGACATGCGCGAAGTCGAATTCGGGCCGCCAGCCGAGCTCGTGCCGCGCGCGCTCGTTGACATAGACGCGATCGATCGCGGGGAACAGGCGCCAGCCGCGCGCCGCGTAGAGCTCCGCACAATCCGGATAGAGCTCGCGCACCACACCGGCCGCGTCGCGCGCCAGCGCAGTCAGGTGGCGCTGCTCGAACGGGCTTGTGGCCGACACGATGGTGCGGGCAAACCCGATGTCCGGCGCACGCTCGGCGGCGAGCAGATGGGCGCTCACCGCGTCCGCGATATCCAGCCGGCGATAGAGCAGCTCGTTGGCCTGCGTGTTCTCCGCCGCGTAAGCCGACCGCACCGCCGGATCGTCATCGTCTTCCGGGAAGAAGCGCGAGGTCCTCAAGACCACGACGGGCAGGCCGCGCTCGCGATGGAACAACTCGCAGAGGGTCTCGGCCATCAGCTTGGTCGTGCCGTAGATGTTCTTCGGGATCGACGGCAGGTCCTCCGTGACCCACACCGCGGCCTGTCCCGCCTCGGAGCGGAGCTGCGAGCCGAACGCGCTGGTGGTGCTGGTGAAGACAAAACTGCGCACGCCGGCGGCCACAGCCGCTTCGAGCAAATTGAGCGTGCCGGTGACGTTGGTGTCGATGAAATCTTGCTTGCTGTGGGTCGCCACATGCGGCTTGTGCAGCGTCGCGGTGTGGATCACCGCGGTGACGCCGTCCATCTGGCGCCGCACGAAATCGGAATCGACGATCGAGCCGACGGCATCGGTGAAGGGCGATGGCTTCAAATCGATCCCATGCGCAGGCGACCCGCGCCCGCGGAGCGTGCGGAGAAGGCCCTCGCCGAGATGGCCCGCGCTGCCTGTGACCAAAATCGTCATTCGCGACCCAATACAGCCGCCAGCGGCGTGGAAGACCACGAACCGACCCGGTTTGGCTGATCAGCACCGAGGCCGCCGACCACATCAAGAAAGATGCTTGTATGTCGCCGAACCATGAGCACGCGCCTCAGCTAGTTCTAAATGTCATCGTCCTCAGCAACGTCGATCGGAATGAGTTGAAAGTCAGGACTTGGCTTTCCCAGCACGGTGTCGTCCGGCAAGATAAGATGACCTTTATGATCAAAGGGTTGGCGCCGATCTGCGATCGCGTTCCCCAAGATCATGAACGTCCGTGTATCATCGCTGTAAACTGACTCGAATGTTTGCCAATATATTGGTGCAGTATCTGCGCCTAGCAGGCGGACAAACTCGGAGAACTCGGCGGGGCGGCTATGGCAGCAAATCAGCTCCGCCGTAACGTAGTCCGCGATCGAAAGAACGGCCTTATGAATTCTTGCGTCAGGCGTTCGAGCTGAAAATATTAATTTTGTTCTATTGTCACCAAACTTAAAGGCGATTCCTTGGTCTTGGTGCCAGAATACTCTGCTCTTAGGAGCAATCGTACGGTGCTGTAGGATGACCTGTGGGGTACGCTCCGGGTCAAACTCAAGAACATCAGCGAGCCGGAGAAGCGCGGCCAGGAATCGGAGGTTCACCGACGCAGCGGGCGATCCAACAAGACGAGCGTCAAACCGGGACTCGGATAACTCGTTGTAGCCTTCGTGGTGACTCTTGCAGAGCATCACCAAGTCGTCAATCCAACCCGGATATAGGCCGGGAGTAACAGACTTCAGGTGCTCCTGTATCCAGTCTTCGCTCCAATCGTTGTGTCTTGAACGACAATAATACGCACAAACCTCGTCGGCGAGATTGATACCCGATACGGTATTCATTCCCTTCAGCGGCAGCGCCACCTTAGGCCAACTTTCATCGAGCCAATTTTGTAGTTCTTTTCGTTCAATCGGATTCAGCAATTTGTCGTCAGCGGTGCATAGATAGTTGTAGTGAGATTGCACGTTGCTTCTGCTCGGCGACATTCCAATGTCGTGCAGATAAGCGCTCAGCAGAAGTTGCGCTAGTTCAACGTCGCTTAGACGCGGTCGATTTCGCGACTGGCCGCGCGCCCTATATAGCTTCGCGGCGATCCCGATAGAGCTCGCACGCGACAGCGGCCGGGTCGCGGGCGAGCGCCGCGAGATGGTGCGACTCGAAGGGCTCGTGGCGGAGACGATGTAGCGACCGAAGCCGACCGTCGGCGCGCTCGACGGCGGCAAGATGGGCGCCCGCCGCGTCCGCTACATCCAGCCGTCGATAGAGCTGCGCGTCGGCCTGCGTTCGCCAGCGCGTAAGGAGCGCGCATCGAGATCGCCATCTGATTCCGGAAAGAAGCGCGACGTTCGCAATGACGACCGGCAGACCGCGCCCCCGAAAGACCGCGGCCTGTTCCGCCTTCGGCCCTGCAGACCCAATACAGCCGCCAGCGGCGTGGAAAACCACGTGCCCGTCCGGTCCGGCTGGATGCTTTGGGAAAAATTGGAGCGGGCGAAGGGGCTCGAACCCTCGACCCCGACCTTGGCAAGGTCGTGCTCTACCACTGAGCTACACCCGCATCCTGTGTCGGTCGCATGACTGCGCCGGCAACGGCTGTCGTATGCCAAAAGCGGGAGGGGAATGCAACAGCTACCGGCGGCATAGATGCGCAATCGGAGGCCCGATATCAACCCGAACGCGGCCAAATGACCCAAAAAGGCCCCGGAACCGTCGAATCGGCACGCACGGATTGAAATTCGGCCGTCCCGGCCCAATTTAGGGCCAACAGCGAAGCATATGAATTGGCGACGTGCTAAAGACCCGCCAATTCCAGACATCAGACGAGGGGATCCCGTGACGATCATCGACCAGGGTAACGGAGCAGCGGGCCCGGCTGCCGCCGATCTGATCAAGGACACGACCACCCAGACCTTCGTGAAGGACGTCATCGAGGAATCGAAGCGCCAGCCGGTGCTGATCGACTTCTGGGCGGAGTGGTGCGGCCCCTGCAAGCAGCTCACGCCCTTGTTGGAAAAAGCGGTCAAGGCCGCCAAGGGCAAGGTCAAGCTGGTCAAGATGAACATCGACCAGCACCCGGCGATCCCGGGCCAGATGGGCATCCAGTCGATTCCGGCGGTGATCGCCTTCGTCAACGGTCAGCCGGCCGACGGCTTCATGGGTGCGGTCCCGGAGAGCCAGCTCAACGCCTTCATCGAGAAGCTGACCAAGGGCGTGACCGCGCCGGGTGAGCCGAATATCGCGGAAATCCTCCAGGAAGCCGAGGCCGTGCTCGCCGAGGGCGATGCCGCCGCGGCCGCGCAGATCTACGCGGAAGTGCTGCAGCTCGAATCGACCAACATCGCAGCCCTGGCCGGGCTCGCGAAATGCTACGCCGTCTCCGGTGCGATGGAGCAGGCCAAGCAGACGCTCGCCATGGTGCCGGAATCCAAGCGCAACGACCCGGCCGTGAAAGCCGTGCAGACCGCGATCGATCTGGCCGAGCAGGCGGAGCAGCTCGGGCCTGTCGCCGAGCTGGAACAGAAAGTCGCCGCAAACCCGCTCGATCATCAGGCCCGATTCGACCTCGCGATCGCGCTCAACGCCCAAGGCAACCGGGCAGCTGCCACCGAGCAGCTGCTCGCGATCGTCAAGCGCGACCGCAAATGGAACGACGACGGCGCCCGCAAGCAGCTGGTGCAGTTCTTCGAGGCCTGGGGCGGCACGGACGATGCAACCGTCGAGGGACGCAAGCGCTTGTCGATCATCCTGTTTTCCTGACGCGCGCTGGCAAGGCCAGGGGACCCGGCAGATGCCGATCAACATCGAATATCGCGGGCCCGCCGACCTTCCGGAGATCCTTCCGGTGTTTCCGTTGCCGGGCGCGCTGCTGCTGCCGCGCGGGCAGATGCCGCTCAACATCTTCGAGCCGCGCTACCTCGCGATGATCGACGATGCCTTCCGCGACGGCCATCGCCTGATCGGCATGATCCAGCCCGACATCGCGCATTCGCCCAAGAATTCCGACAAGCCGGCGCTGTTCCGCGTCGGCTGTGTCGGCCGCATCACCCAACTCGCCGAATCCGGCGACGGCCGCTACATCCTCGAGCTCACCGGTGTCTCGCGCTTCAAAGTGCTCGAGGAGCTCGAAGTGCTCACCGCCTACCGGCAGTGCAAGGTGGATTTCTTCGCCTTCGTCGACGATTTCACGCCGCGCATGGGCGAGGAGGAGGTCGATCGCGAAGCACTGCTGACGGTGCTGGCGGACTTTCTGAAGGCCAACAATCTCAAGGTCGACTGGGAGGGCGTCGAGACCGCTCCCAACGAGGCGCTCGTCAACGCGCTGGCGATGATGTCGCCCTATGGTGTGGCCGAGAAGCAGGCGATGCTGGAAGCGCCCGACCTGAAGACCCGCGCCGAGATCCTGATCGCGGTGACCGAGATGGACCTCGCCAAAAAACGCACCTCAGGCGATCCGCCGCTGCAGTGACGGCCTGAACGCTCACGCAGCGCAGATGGCTGCTCCGTCATCTCGCAGCAGCATTTTCGCGATGCTGGATGCAGGCATTGGCCGGCTGAAATAGTAGCCTTGCGTTTCGGCGCAGCCGTCTTCACGCAGGATGTCCAGCTGCTCCCTCGTTTCGACGCCTTCGGCGGTCGTGGTCTTGCTCAAGCTGACTGCGAAACGAACCACTGCTCGCGCGAGATGTTGCGCCTCTGCCCTCGCGCTGGTCAGTTCGCTGACGAAGCTGCGGTCGATCTTGATCTTGTCGAACGGGAATCTTTGCAGAAAGCTCAGAGAAGAATAGCCGGTGCCGAAATCGTCCAGGGCGATTCGCACACGGAGCTGGCGCAGCTGACCGAGGGCCTCGAATACAGCTTCGCTGTCATGCATGATCGCTGTCTCCGTAACTTCGAGCTCGAGCCTGTGCGGCGCCACACCCGAACTCGCCAGCGCGCTGACAACGACCGGCACAAGCTCCTTGCTCTTGAATTGAGCGGGAGACAGGTTGATCGCGATGCTGAGATCGACAGGCCATTTTGCGGCTTCCGCACAGGCCGTCCTAAGGACCCATTCCCCCAGCGGCACGATCAGGCCGGTCTCCTCCGCAAGCGGGATGAATTCGCCCGGCATGACCAGACCTCGCTGCGGGTGATGCCAGCGCAGCAGGGCCTCGAAGCCCCTGGTCTTACCGGTCGCGGCGTCGATGAATGGCTGGTAATAGAGCTCGAATTGACCGCCGGCAAGCGCAGCGCGCAAGTCGCGCTCCAGATTCCGTCGCGCATGCATGATCTCGTCGAGTTCCGGCTCGAAGAAACGGAATGCGCCACGTCCGCCATTCTTGGCCGAGTAGAGGGCGAGATCGGCGCTCTTCATGATCGCGTCGGGATCATTGCCGTCGCGCGGCGCGATGGCAATGCCGATGCTGGTGCCTACGGTGACCCGGTGATCGCCGAGGTCGAAGGGTTTGCAAAGCGCCTTTCTGATGTTCTCGGCGAGGGTCGCGGCCTCCACGGCCGGGCTGGTCACGTAGTCGATCACCGCGAACTCGTCCCCGCCCAGTCGGGCGATCAACGCCGTTTCCGTGGTGCATTCGCGCAAACGCGCCGCGACGGCGCGCAGCAGGGAATCGCCCGCCGGATGTCCAAGCGTGTCATTGACTTCCTTGAAGCGATCGAGGTCAAGCATGAGCACGGCAAGATCAAGACCACCATTGCGCGTAACTGCAATGGCATGCTCCATCCGCTCTCTGAGCAGCACCCGATTTGGCAGGTCGGTCAACGCATCGTGTTGCGCCATATGGGTGATTTTGGCCTCGGACCGGCGTTGCTCCGTAACATCAAGATGCGTGGCCACCCATCCGCCGCCGGGCATCGGCTGTCGCGTCACGCAGATCAACCGACCATCCGCAAACTCGTCGATCCTGCTCGAGACTGTGTCGAACGGCAATGCAGCCAGTCTCGAGATGTATTGCCCGGCAGCGCCCTCGCTCGTATCGCCCTTGAGGATGCCGTTCACAACGCGGTGCTTGACGATGTCGACGTGCGGCGTCCCCGTCTTCAGCAGTTCCGGCGGCAGCCGATAGAGCAGGGCATAGCGCTCGTTGCAGACGACGAGCCGCTTCTCCGTGTCAAACATGCAAAGGCCCTCGACCATGTTGTTGATGGCCGTGTCGAGCCTGATCTTCTGGTCCTGGATTTCCTTTTGCGAATCTTCCACCTGTTGCCTGGCAAACGAAAGCTGAGTGATAACTTCCTCGAATCGGCTGGTTCTGGTCGCAAGCCGGCGATCCGCCAGCACGCCCACAAAACTCATCCCGAGCACCGACAGGGCCACGCCCGCGATTGCCATGGCGAGGAAGCCGGGAGAAAGCGACAGTGTGTCGCTTGCCAGCGTCGGGTCTGGAACGATCTGTACCGCCCCCATAGCCGTGAAATGATGCGCCACGATGGCGAGCGTCAGCAGCAGCGCCGCAGCGAAGGTCCCCCACCTGTCCTTGCGACCCAGGGCGACCGCAAGTGCGGCGTAGCCTAGGACCATGCCGAGGGCGATCGAGATGAGCACCAGCTCCGGCGACCAGGTCACGCGACCAGGCACTTCGAGGGCCGACATGCCCAGATAGTGCATGCTCGCAATACCGCCGCCGATGATGCCGCCACCGGCAGCCGCGCGCCAGCGGCCGGGGCTGCCGACGGCAACGCCAAAACCTGCCGACGTCAGGATCATCGCTGCGGCGAGCGACAAAGCTGTCAGCGTGATGGTGTAACCGGTCGAGACGCCGGGCTCGTAGGCAAGCATTGCCACAAAATGCGTTGCCCAGATTCCATAACCGATGGCGGCGCCGGCGATCGCAATCCAGATCAGTCGCGTCCAGGCGCGCGATGCGTTCGCTCGATGAAAGATGCTGACGGCTACAATGCTTGCGGCGAAGCAAACCAGACCGGCGAGCATGACAAGCCGCCAATCGTGCTCTGCCGTGAGGCAGGTAAAAACGCGGAGCATCGAAATCGCCTCCCTCGTCAATAAGCTCGACGATTGATCCGATTGGCTTTGGTCACGTTAATTTCTTGCAATGCCCGGTTGCATGCCTATCGGGAGGTAAACCCAACCTCGACAATGGCGCCGTTTGGCGGTAGCCGGTGCGGGCGAAGGACTTAATTCTCGTGGAACCACGGGTTTAGGCGGGCCCAAGGCTCCATCCGCTTGAATTAACCCGGTGCTGCTTAGAGGTGCCCGCGGATTCGTTTGCGGCCGGTGATCATCGCGCGGATCAGGTTCTCGCGCTGGAGACGCCCCATCAACAGCACGCCCAGGACGTGCAGCACGACCAGGACGATGACCGCGTCGGATGAATAGTGGTGGGTGTCCTCGATCCACCAGACGCCGAAGAAAGTGACGGTCACCGACATCGCGCCTGATATCGTCGAGACCGCGAGCGAGACCAGCAGCGCCACCAGCATCAACGTGCCGGCGGGATTGAGCCCGATATAGCGGCCGGTGATGCCGCGGCGCAGATTCCAGAGATAGCGTGGCGCGGCCCGAAGCCTGATGCCGACCATGCGGAAGCGCGAATAGCGGCTTCCCCAAAGACCCCAGACCAGACGGAACGCAAGAAGCCCGAGCACGGTATAGCCGATGATGCGGTGAAGTCCGTCATAGACGGTGGGCGTGAACCACGCGGCCAGGACGCAAGCCGCGAGCGCCCAGTGCCAGAGCCGCAACGGGAGGTCCCAGACCGCGACTGTCCGCGAAGCGGCTCGATCCGCGGGGGTCCGGTTGGACCCCCCGCGTACTTGCGGTACCGTTTCATCGATCAAGCGAGGACCACCCTCAGGCATGACTTTGCGCAGACCATTTGCGCGCAGACCATCTCGCGCGGTCTACTTCGCAATCGTGTGCTTCAGGCTGAGATCTTCGGGGCTGTAGAACAGCTCGTAAAGCTTGCCTTCCTTGACGCCGTAAACCTCGTAGCACGAGCCTTCGATCTTTGAGCGCCGCACCTCGTAGCCGAGCGTCTTGGCCTTGGCTTCGGCTTCGCTCGCCGGCTTCCACGACGCCTTGTCGAGCTTGGTGCAGTCCTTGAAACCGTCAGCCAAGGCTGCCGATCCCATGCCAATCCCGATCGTCAATGCAACGGCAACAACACGAATAACCTTCACGAACGTCTCCTCTTCTGTCGTGGGCGCTACGCCTGAGGCGAAGCGGGACCGAAGGAAGCAAAGCACATGATGAAGTCAATGCGGTTCGCGGCCGGCTCGCTTTAGAGTTATTCTAACGATCCGAAAAAGATCAGCGCTCTCCGTATGCAGCGCGTGTTTACAGCGACGCTGCGGCCTTACGTCTCACGGTTTGATGACCGGCTAATCCGAGGCGCCGCTCAGTAGCCGGCAACCGCCATCGCGACGACGGCACTGAGCGCCATCCATCCAAAATGCCGGCCGCGCGTGGCCCATGCGTTGGCGAAAGCAGCGAAGCCGAACACGCCGGCCATGGTGACGACGATCCAGTGACGCGCCGGCTCCGATTGCATCCAGGGCGCCGCGATCAGGAGCGCACCCCCGCCGATCCAGGCGACGGTCGAGGCCTGCCAGACCAGGCGGATCAGGGTGCGGAGCCGTTCCGGCTCGATGCGGGCCCGGGCAAAGACCTTGGTCTCGCCGAGAAGGCCATGGATGAGGGCCACGGCAATGGTCACGCCCCCGGCGCACTGGAGCAAGAGATCACGCATCGTCAAGGCTCCCTGCAAATTTCGTCCATACAGTTGTGTATGGTGAGATAGGCGCTGGCCTGCCGGCTGTCAATACACTAGTGTATGGTCCGAATCCGGAACCCGATATGGCCGAACAGCTCACCGCCGACGATTGGATCAAGCAGGGCCTGAAGGCGCTAGCGAGAGACGGCTTCACCGCGCTGAAGGCCGATCCGCTGGCGAAAGCCATGGGGGTCTCGCGCGGCAGCTTCTATTGGCATTTTGCCGATCTCGGCGCGTTCCATGCTGCACTTTTGAAGCGCTGGCGCGAGATCGCGGCCGAGCAGATCATCGCCGACGTCGAGGCGGACAGCGGCGAGCCGCTGAAAGCGCTGCTGCGCAGGACTTTTGGCGCGCGGCTCGACCTCGAGCGCGCGGTGCGGAACTGGGCGGCTTTCGATGCGGCGGCACAGACGGCGGTGCGTGCCATCGACCGGCGCAGGCTCGACTATATCGAAGAACTGCTGAGGAAGCGCGGGTTCGAGGCGGCGACGGCGCGAGCCCGCGCGCAAATCCTGTACTGGACTTTTCTCGGCTTCGCCCTGTCGGGCCCGCCATCGCCGGCCGCGCGGCTCGAGGGCCTGCTCGACGAGATTCTGCGGATGGTTTCGGCTTGAGCGACGCGATGGGCTGCTACGATTTTTTATGCTAGAGGCAACCGACCGCCGGAGACCCCCATGAACGCGCCTACCGAACGCCCCGAAGCCAGCGTCGATCCCAAATTGCTGGAGATTTTGGTCTGCCCGCTGACCAAGGGCCCGCTGGAGTTCGATTCTGCAAAGCAGGAGCTGATCTCGCGCAGCGCCAAGCTCGCCTATCCGATCCGCGACGGCATTCCGATCATGCTGCCGGAAGAGGCTCGCAAGATCGATTGAGAGACTTGTGGCCCGTTGGTCGTTTGGCGCGATGACCGCGCCACACCCCTTGTGTCGTCCTGGCCTAGTGCGCAATTGCGCACGGGGGCCGGGACCCATAACCACCGAATTGGGTTGTTGCGCGAGCTGGTCACTCCGAGTCTTCGCAAAACTATTGCTGCGGCGTATGGGTCGTCCCGGATCTGTGCGCGCTTGAGGCGCGCTTGTCCGGGACGACAGGAAAAAACTACAGCGCCTCGCCCTTCAGCAACCGCGGTATCTCACCGGTCAGACCCGCGGCCTGGCGGATGAACAGGTTCTTCAGCGGCGGGGCGCGGTCGACGAGGCCGAGGCCGATGTCGCGCACCGTGCGCAACAGCGTCGACTGGTTGGAGAACAGGAAGTTCAGCGAGTTGGTGGCAACGCCCATGGCCATCGTGTCGAAGCGGCGCCAGCGCTGGTAACATTCGAGCACGTCGGCGGCGCCGATATCCATGCCGAGCCGCGCGGCATCGACCACGACCTCGGCCAGTGCGGCGACGTCCTTCAGTCCCATGTTGAGACCCTGGCCCGCGATGGGGTGGATGACGTGGGCGGAATCGCCGACAAGCGCGAGGCGCTGGGCAATGAAGGAGCGTGCGACGAAATAGGACAGCGGAAACGCGCGCGGCTTGTCGAGCGCCTTCACCTCGCCGAGATGCAGGCCGAAGCGCTGCTCGAGCTCGCCGTGAAATTCCTCATCGCTCAACGCAATGATACGCGCGGCTTCGCTGCGGCGCTCGGTCCAGACCAGCGAGGAGCGCTTGCCCGAAAGCGGCAGGATCGCGAACGGACCCGCCGGCAGAAAATGCTCTTCGGCGCGGCCTTCATGATCGCGATCATGGCCGACGGTGACGACGATGCCGGATTGATCGTATTCCCAGCCATGGGTGGCGATGCCGGCGCGCTCGCGCAGTTTCGACTTCGCGCCGTCGGCCGCAACCAGGAGGCTCGCCGCAATGACGCTGCCGTCGCCGAGCGTCACATCGATGCCCTCGGCTCGCGCGTCGTAAGACGACACGGTGGTCGCGCGGAGATCAATGCCCTCGGCCTCGGCGCGGACCACCAGCGCATCGATCAGGCGGCGGTTCTCGACCATATGCGCGAAGGGCTCGCCCGGCGCGACATCGCCGGCAAAGTTGAGGAACGCCGGACGGGTGGCGTCTTCCAGCTTGGAATCGGTGACGACCATGTCGAGGATGGGCTGCGCCTCGCCCCTGACGTCATCCCAGGCGCCGATCGCCTCGAACAGGCGGCGGCAGGCGGCCACGATCGCGGTGGCGCGCGGGTCGCGGCTGGGACGTGTCCCGAGCGCGGGGTCGGCGACGATGACGGGGATCTCGGGGCCGAGCCCCTGGCGCAGCGCCAGCGCCAGCGCCAGGCCCGCAAACGCGCCGCCACCGATGACAATGCTACCCTGTACCGACATACCCAATTCCCGGCTAAGTCTTCGCGTTTTCTTGGCCTTGCTAGCAGACTTGAGGTGGGCGAAACAGTGCGGTGAAACAAGGGCGGAAAGCCCCCATTGTGTCATTCCGGAGCACCGAAGCCGGGGCGGCAAGGCGAAAGCTGAATTCCATGTCCAAGAGCCTGATCGACCTCATCTCGATCCTCGACCTCGAACAGCTCGAGGTGAATCTGTTCCGCGGCAACAGTCCGAAGACCAGCTGGCAACGGGTGTTCGGCGGCCAGGTGATCGGGCAGGCGATGGTTGCAGCGTGCCGCACCGTCGAGGGCAGGCTGCCGCATTCGCTGCATTGCTATTTCGTCCTGCCGGGCGATCCGCAGATCCCGATCATCTACCAGGTCGAGCGCCTGCGCGACGGCAAGAGCTACTCGACGCGACGCGTCACCGCGATTCAGCACGGCAACGCGATCTTCTCGATCATGGTGTCGTTCCATGCCGAGGAAGAGAGCGCGTTCGATCACCAGGACAAGATGCCCGACGTGCCGCGGCCGGAAAAGCTGACGGCGGAGGAGGTGGCGAAGCAGCCGATGTTCAAGGAAATGCCGGAGTTCATCCGCCGCTATTATGAATCCGATCGTCCGATCGAGCTGCGCCCGGTCGAACTCGGCCGTTATTTCGGCCAAAAGATCGAGGACGGCCGCATCCATGTCTGGATCAAGACCGCGGCGACGCTGCCGGACGATCCGGCGCTGCACATGTGCGCGCTGGCCTACGCGTCCGACTTCTCGCTGCTGGATGCGATCATGGCGCGCTACGGCCGCACCCTGTTCGACAAGCGCATGATGCCGGCGAGCCTCGACCACGCGATGTGGTTTCACCGCCCGTTCCGCGCCGACGAATGGCTGCTCTACGCACAGGATTCGCCAAGCGCCCGAAGCGGCCGCGGCTTGACCCGCGGCTCGATCTTCAAGCCCGACGGCACGCTGGTGGCTTCCGTCGCGCAAGAAGGCTCGGTGCGCGAACGGAAAGCCTGAGAGGCATAAGCACGATCGATCGCGCTTATGCCTCTCGAGGTCAGGTCCGGAGCGATCCTCGCGGAGCCAGGACGGTCTCCGACGCGAACCAGTTCATGATCCAGCGATACACCCACGGGATCGGGATGATGAAGCCGCAAAGGAATGCAGCCACGATGCCCCGCCAGAGAATCCCGAGACCGCTGCCGTTGAAGACGATCTCGCGCCGCGTGCCTTCGATGCTGCGGCAGAACCAGCGCATTTGAGCCGCGGCGACCCAGGCCCAGCCGATGATGGTGATGATGGAGATCGCAAACAGCAGGCTCCAGCCGACATAGGCCCAGACCGTGCCGGTGAAGCTCAGGCCGAGCGGCTGCCCGTTGGAGGCGAGGTTCGCGACCATCCATTTGATCAGGAGCCAGTAGAGAACGATCTGGGCGATGAACAGCAAATTGCTCAGCAAGGGGACGCCGATCAACCCGATCACGATCGCCAGAACGATGAAGCCGAAATACCAGGGCACCAGCGCCATCGCATTGCCGGTGAAGCTGAGATTGGGCCGTCCGGGGACCTTCACGCAGGACACGATCCATTTCGTGTACCAGACGAACACCCACGGCACCGGGATGATGAAGCACATGCCGATCAGCATCACGATGCTGCGCCAGGTGAACTCGAGGATGCCGAAATCGACCGCCAGCGATCCTCCGCCGCCACCGCCGCCGTAGCCTCCGGAGCCCATCATCGGCGGGCCGCCAGCCGGCATCATCGGGGGCGCACCGCCGCCGCTGATCAGGCCAGGGATTTCGGCCGCCTTCTGCCAGCCGGCCATGCCCTCCGACCACACCAGCGTATCGGGGCGCACGACTCCCTGGGCGACGAGGTCGCGGAATTGCCCTTCCTGGTAGGGCCCCTGCTGCTTGCCCTCGGATGCGTAGAACCAACTCGCCATGAAGCGTCCCCCTCAAACATAGTTTTGTACCGGCCGCGACGCTTGGGTTCATCGCATCCATGCCAAAAACGCATTGTGGAGGATGAACGGCTGCCCTGTACAGAGGCGGCCGTTCACATAGCCCAACGATTTTCCGCTTCAATCTGCAACTTTTTTATGCCATTTGCCCGGAAAGATGCCAGATTGACGCAGCGCCGGGGACATACGGCGCGGCGCATCCCGGGGAATAGGCCTGACCATGAAACTCGTCGTCGCGATCATCAAACCCTTCAAGCTCGATGAAGTCCGCCAGGCACTGACGGCGATCGGCGTCCACGGCATGACCGTGACCGAAGTGAAGGGCTATGGCCGCCAAAAGGGCCACACCGAGATCTATCGCGGCGCTGAGTACGTGGTGAATTTCCTGCCGAAGCTGCGGATCGAGATCGCGGTCGCCTCCGATATCGCCGAGAAGGCGGTCGCCGTCATCACCGCGACCGCGCGCACCGGCCAGATCGGTGACGGCAAGATCTTCGTCACGCCGATTGATCACGCGACCCGCATTCGCACCGGCGAGACCGACAGCGACGCGCTCTAGATTCTTGTTTTGACGCGTTTTCCGTGCGCGAACCGGTATCCACTTCGCTCGAAAACGCTCTTCTTCTTCGATCGCACCGGGCAACGGCGCCACGGCGTGCGACGCAATCAATAGCTGGGGGAAACGACATGGCGGGATTGTTGCGCCGCGCGGCTGCTATTGCCGCGCCGATCGGGCTTGTGTCGATCATGGCTTCGCCGGCGCGCGCCGCGGGCTCAGAGATCAACACCGCCGACACCGCCTGGATGATTGTCGCCACCGCATTGGTGCTGATGATGACGATCCCGGGGCTCGCGCTGTTCTATTCCGGCATGGTGCGCAAGAAGAACGTGCTCGCCACCATGGCGCAGAGCCTCGCCGCGGTGACGATCATCTCCATTCTCTGGGTCGCCTTCGGCTATTCGCTGTGCTTCGTCGGCGACGGCCCATGGATCGGCACGCTCGACCGCTGGTTCCTCGCCGGCATGACCATGGACAGCGTCAACCCGGCGGCGAAGACGATCCCGGAAGCGCTGTTCATGCTGTACCAGATGACGTTTGCGATCATCACGGTGGCGCTGGTCGCGGGCGCGGTCGCCGACCGGATGCGTTTCTCCGCTTATCTGCTGTTCTCAGTGGCCTGGTTCATCTTCGTCTACATTCCGCTGGCGCACTGGGTGTGGGGCGGCGGCTTCCTCGCGAGCATGGGCGTGCTGGATTTCGCCGGCGGCCTCGTGGTGCATCTGTCGGCCGGCACCGCCGGCCTCGTCGCGGCGAAGGTGATGGGACGCCGTCACGGCTACGGCACCGAAAATCTCTCGCCGTTCGATCTGTCGCTCGCGGTGATGGGCACCGGCCTGTTGTGGGTCGGCTGGTTCGGCTTCAACGGCGGCTCGGCCGGCGCAGCCAATTCGCGCGCGGTGCTGGCGATCATCGCGACCCATCTCGCAGCCTGCTCCGGCGCGCTGACCTGGGCCGCGATCGAATGGTCGACGCGGCGCAAGCCGTCCGTGCTCGGCATGATCTCCGGCGCGGTGGCCGGCCTCGGCACCATCACGCCGGCCTCGGGATTCGTGGCGCCCTGGCACGGTATCGTCATCGGCGTGATCGCAGGCCTCGTCTGCTACTGGGCCTGCACCTGGCTGAAGCACCGGTTCGACTATGACGATTCGCTCGACGTGTTCGGCGTCCACGGCATCGGCGGGCTGACCGGCACCCTGCTGGCCGGCGTGTTCGCAACCAGCGCGATCGGCGGCACCGCCGGCCTGCTCGAAGGCCATCCGCAGCAGCTTCTGATCCAGCTGTATGGGGTCGCCGTCACCTTCGTCTGGTCGGCAGGCGTGAGCTTCGTCCTGCTCAAGCTGGTCAGCCTGTTCGTGCCGTTGCGCGTCTCCCGTGAGCACGAGCTCGAAGGGCTAGATATTTCGCAGCACGGCGAAGCGCTGCAGTAATTGGGCTTGCGCAACACATAAGCACGTGCTTATGTGTTGCCATGATCGAAGCTGACATCTTCAAGGCGCTGGCCGACCCGACCCGCCGCAAGGTCTTTGAGAAGCTTGCCGGCGGAAGCCTGAATGCGAGCGCTTTGCGCGACGGATTAGAGATCAGCCAACCGGCGATGTCGCAGCATCTTGCGGTGCTGCGCGGGGCGGGCCTGGTGCGCGAACAGCGGCAGGGCCGCTTTGTGAATTACGAAGTCGATCCCGAAGGAATTCTCGCCATCGGGACCTGGCTTGCGCGCTACCGCGCCTATTGGCCGAAACGCATGGATGCCCTCGCCGATCTCTTGAAGGAGATGGATCAATGAGCGACGCCGCGAAGCCTGATCCCTCCGACGCAGCTCTCGTCCTCGAATATGAATTCGATGCGCCGCCGGCCAAGGTCTGGCGCGCGGTGACCATTCCGGCGTTGCGCGAGCGCTGGCTGCCGGATTGCGACCTTGCGGGCGCCGAGCCGGAATCATCAATCCCAGGCCAGGAGGTGCGCTACCGGCTTCGCGATTCCGAACCGCCGTTTCGCGAAAGCCATGTCATCTTCCGGATCGAACCGAACGAGGATGGCGGCACCCGCTTCCGCATCATCCAGCAAACCTGCATGAAGCTGCCGCAGCCGGCCAACAGCAATGGCTGCCTGATGCGCGCGGCCGCCTAACACCAACACCACTTCACCACCCGCAGACATGGAGGTCGCCGATGCGCGACATGCTTCAGCTCGTCCCTATGGTCGTCGAACAATCCGCCCGCGGCGAACGATCCTTCGACATCTATTCGCGCCTGCTGCGCGAGCGCATCATCTTCCTCAACGGCGAGGTCAATGATGCGATGTCGGGCCTCGTCTGCGCGCAGCTCTTGTTCCTGGAGGCGGAGAATCCGAACAAGCCGATCGATCTCTACATCAATTCCTATGGCGGCGTGGTCACCGCTGGCCTTGCGATGTACGACACCATGCAATTCATCAAGGCGCCGGTGCATACGCTGTGCATGGGCACCGCGCGCTCGATGGGCTCGTTCCTGCTGATGGCCGGCGAGCCCGGTCACCGCGCCGCCCTGCCCAATGCGAGCCTTCACGTGCATCAGCCGCTCGGCGGCTTTCAGGGCCAGGCGTCCGACATCCTGATCCATGCCACCGAGATGCAGGAAACCAAGCGGCGCATCATCCGGCTCTATGCCCAGCATTGCGGGCGCCCCGAACCGGACGTGGAACGGACCCTGGACCGCGACCACTTCATGACCGCGCAGCAGGCGGTCGACTGGGGGCTGATCGACCGGGTGTTCACGGAACGCAGCGCCGCCTGACGGTCTCTGCCTGCAACCGTCCGGCGAGCCTCGCCCCGCTTAAGCTGTTTGGCCGGTTACGCGCATTCCGTGAGCACAAGCGCGAGGGGTCCGATATTTCGCCGCACGACAAGCCCTGCAACAGGCGTCCGCCTTACGAAAATACCGTTCTGCTGCCCGACGCATGAGCATCAATGTGTCGGCAGCTTGACGTGCCTTTATTTTAATCAGGCATGGTCAGGTATTGAGCGCGGCGTAATAGCGCACCGCACCGCAATACGCGTCAAACGCGAAAACACCCGTTTTCATAGTCCGTTAGCCAACACGCCCGATCTGGCACGGCATTTGATTCTAGGGGTCCTGGCTGTGCCCGCGTAGTGAACTTTCTCCCTCGTGGCGAACCAGTCGAGAAACGCCCGGCCACGTCCGGACCGGGCCCAAGCGGGGATAGGACCCATGAAAATTGTTATGGCGATTATTAAGCCATTCAAGCTGGAAGAAGTCCGTGACGCCCTGACCGCCATCGGCGTTCACGGTCTCACGGTGACGGAAGTCAAGGGATATGGCCGCCAGAAGGGCCATACGGAAATCTATCGCGGCGCCGAATATGCCGTGAGCTTCCTGCCCAAGATCAAGATCGAGGTCGCTGTCGCCTCCGACCAGGTCGACAAGACCATCGACGCCATCACGACCGCCGCAAAAACCGGTCAGATCGGCGACGGCAAGATCTTCGTCATCAATCTCGACCATGCGGTTCGTATCCGCACCGGCGAGGCCGATGCTGCGGCCCTTTGATTTCGCGCTCAATCAAAATTCAATCAGGAGTAAATGAAATGACGTTTAAGCGTCCCTATGGCGCGGGATTGGCGGCTCTCGCAGTCGGCCTGTTCGCTGCGACCGCAGCCTATGCCGAGCCAACGGTCAACAAGGGAGACAACGCCTGGATGCTGACATCGACAGTGCTCGTGCTGTTGATGACGATTCCCGGCCTCGCGCTGTTCTACGGCGGCCTCGTCCGCTCCAAGAACATGCTCTCGGTCCTGATGCAGGTGTTCTACACCGTCTGCGTCGTCACCGTGATCTGGGCCGTGTACGGCTACAGCCTCACCTTCACCGGCGGCTCGGACTTCATCGGCGGCTTCTCCAAGGCCTTCATGATGGGCGTCACCACCGACTCGAAGGCTGCGACCTTCTCGGTCGACGCCAACATCTCGGAGCTCATCTATATGTGCTTCCAGATGACCTTCGCGGCGATCACGCCCGCCCTCATCGTCGGCGCCTTTGCCGAGCGCATGAAGTTCGCGGCGATTGCGCTCTTCATCCCGCTCTGGGTCACGCTGATCTACTTCCCAATCGCGCACATGGTCTGGTATTGGCCCGGCCCGGACATGATCCAGGACGCTGCCAAGGCTCTGGCTGCTGCGGCTGATGGCGCGGCGAAGACCGCGGCGCAGGCCAAGCTCGACGAGATCAACGCCGACGCAGGCTGGATCTTCAAGAAGGGCGCGATCGACTTCGCGGGCGGCACCGTGGTGCACATCAACGCCGGCATCGCAGGCCTCGTCGGCGCCCTGCTGATCGGCAAGCGCGTCGGTTACGGCAAGGAGCTGATGGCTCCGCACTCGCTGACCATGTCGATGATCGGCGCCTCGCTGCTCTGGGTCGGCTGGTTCGGCTTCAACGCCGGCTCCAACCTCGAAGCCAATGGCGGCGCAGCGCTTGCCATGACCAACTCCTTCGTCGCCACCGCAGCCGCCGCGCTGTCGTGGATGTTCGCGGAGTGGATCATCAAGGGTCACCCGTCCGTGCTCGGCGTCATCTCCGGCGCTGTCGCGGGCCTCGTGGCCGTCACGCCTGCCGCCGGCTTCTCCGGCGTGATGGGTGCGATCGTCCTCGGCCTCGTGGTCGGCGTGGTCTGCCTGTTCTTCTGCACCGTCGTGAAGAACGCGCTCGGCTACGATGACTCCCTCGATGTGTTCGGCGTGCACTGCGTCGGCGGCATCATCGGCGCCCTCGGCACCGGCATCCTCGTCAATCCGGCGTTGGGTGGTGCGGGCATCATCGACTACACCGCGATCCCGCCGAAGGTTGCCGATTACGACTTCGCAGCGCAGATGATCTCCCAGGTCTGGGGCGTCGGCACCACGCTGGTGTGGTCGGGTATCGGTTCGGCGATCCTCTACAAGGTCGTCGATGTGATCGTTGGCCTCCGCGCCAATGTCGAGAGCGAGCGTGAAGGCCTCGACATCACCGAGCACACCGAGCGCGCCTACAACATGTAAGTCTCCTCCCGGGCGCGGCCTCCTCGGAGGTCGCGCTCACAACTACGGTTTGGGGCACATACCCGGCAATGTCCCGGCCGTTGAGGGGCTCCAGCGCAAGTTGGAGCCCCTTTCTTTTTGGACCCGAGCACCGCTGGGCCGTCATAAGTTAAATTGCATTGCTGCGAGCTTGTTGAATATCATGCTCCCCATTTGGAGCAGGATTTCATGCGTCTGCCCTATTGCCTGGTCTGGTGCTTCCTGTTGCTCGCTTTGTCGAGCCTCGATGCCCGTGCGGACAAGCGCGTCGCGCTGGTGATTGGCAACGGCGCCTACCGAAACGTTCCCACGCTCGCCAATCCGACCAATGATGCGGCCGATGTCGGCGCGGCCCTCAAGCGATCGGGGTTCGATCCTCTGGTCGCGACCGACCTCGACCAGTCCGCCATGCAGGACACCATTCTTCGCTTCGCGCGTGAGGCTCGCGGCGCCGATGTCGCCCTGTTCTACTACAGCGGGCACGCGCTCCAGTTCGCCGGCGTCAACTATCTGGTGCCTGTCGATGCCGTCGTTCGCGACGAGGTCGATCTGCGCCGCCTGGTACGCGCCGACGAGATCCTGGCGGATCTCCAGCAGGCGAAGAACCTGCGCATCCTCGTGCTCGACGCCTGCCGCGACAATCCATTTGCCGACGAGTTGCGGCGAAACGTCGGACAGGGCCGTGGCGTCACCGTCTCTCGCGGCCTCGCCAAGATGGAAAGTCCCGAGGGCACCATCATTTCCTACGCGACACAGGCCGGCCGGACTGCCGACGACGGCAGCGGCCGCAACAGCCCCTATACCAGCGCGTTCCTGGAGCACATCGGCGACAAGGGCAACGTCAACACGGTATTTCAGACGATCAGCGCCGGCGTCTACCAGCGCTCCAAAGGCTTGCAAGTGCCGGAGCTGTCGCTGTCGTTCTTCGGCGAGTTCTACCTCAACGGCAAGCCCGAAACGGCGGCGTTGTCTCCTGCGACGCCTCAGGTCGATCCCTGCGCGGAGGCCAGCGACCATTGGCGTAGCGCGGAAGCGCTGGGAACGCTCGCGGCGTTCAAGGATCACCTCGCACGCTTCCCAGCGTGCGCGTTCGCAGATTTGGCGAAATCACGCATCGAGACTTTGGCGAAACCATCAGACGCCGCCAAGCGCGTAACCGCGTTCGATGGAACCTGGATCGCGAAGGAAACTTGCGAGAACAAGCCCCCGTTTCCCGAGGCCTATTTCCAGTATGCGCTGCGCGTCAAGGATGGCGTGCTGCACACTCTCTCCGGGGAAGAGGGCAAGCCCGGTGCCACAATCTATGACGGGAAGATTGAAGCGGACGGCAGCGCGACTGTCACCGTCAACGGGCTGATTGGCGAAAAGGATCCGCTTCGCCGCACCGCCGGCGCGCCCTATCAGTACAAGCTGGCACTCGAGCTGAAAGAAACCACCGGCGCCGGCGTCCGCACCGAGACCGGCCGACCGTGTCGGATGGAGCTCTCCAAGCTGACGACACCGAGCCCCGCTGCAAGTCCGGGCCAACCTGATTCGAAGCGGCCGACCAAGCGCGACGACAAGAGGGCCGTGCTGCCGCCAGATCAGGCCGGAGCAGGGCAACCACGGCAGACCGGAAGCGGCATGAGCTGTTCGTTCATGCGAAGCAGGTGCGCCACGGCGTGCGTCAGTATGGGCGGCCGCGCGGATTGCGCTTCAACCGCTTGTCCACGGCTGGAAGCCGAGTGCATGAGCAGCGGTTGCTGGCGCGGCCGGGGATTCAACGGCTGCGGGCTTGCCAAGCGATAGATGCACGAACCGGCTGCGGATGGTCTGCCTTTGTCCGCTCGCAAAGAAAAAGATTGCCATTCCGCACCGCTGGCGCAGAAATATCGACCACAAGAAACAACAAAAGGGAGGTCGTCATGCGTTTGGAAGGCGGATGCTATTGCGGCGAAGTGCGCTATGTCGCCGAGGGCGACCCAATGATGCAGGCGCAGTGTCATTGCCGCGAGTGCCAGTACATCTCGGGCGGCGCGCCCAACACCTTCATCGCGATGCCGGCGGCCGGCTTCAGCTACATCGCCGGGCAGCCCAAGCAGTTCACCCGCAAGGACCTCGAGCGCGCCGTCACGCGCGAATTCTGCGCCGAATGCGGCACCCATCTGGTGACCAAGGTTCCGGGACTGCCGGCTGCGATCCTGAAGGTCGGCACGCTGGACGAGCCTGCGCAGTTCCATCCGCAGATGGCGATCTACACCTGCGACAAGCAGGACTTCCATGCGATCCCCGCGGGCATGGCGACATTCGAGAAGCTGCCGGCGCACTAGAGCCGCAATGACGGCGCGCTCCCTCCCCCGCATGCGGGGGAGGGCTGGGGAGAGGGTGCCTCAACATCGGGACAGTCCCTGTTTGGAGAGAACCCTCACCCACGCCTCCGGCGCGACCTCTCCCGCAAGCGAGGGCTTTGCGTAAATCGCGAATCTGCGATTCTCTAAGAGACATCTGAAGAGGATCTGG
>NZ_JBVVPM010000047.1:0-59220 GCF_055811255.1 Bradyrhizobium sp. MI1.11 | reverse complement strand
CCGGTCCAATCATAGATCGGCGCGATCACCGGGGGCGGGGCCTTGACATAAGGTTTAGCAGCCAGATCAGCCGCTGACGCGGGTGCCGCCATGCTCACGGCCAGCAAGGCCATGCCACTCAACCAAATCTTCTTCATTCTTTTTGCTCCATCCACGTTTCACCCTAACGATGCCGGCTCTTTTCTTGGCAGTCCCGCATTCCAGCTCGAAGCTAGCTGAGCCGCCTGGAATTCGGTGTGCTTACGTGGCAACAGTTGGGAAAATTGAGCAATTTGCGCGTTTGAGTTGTGTCAGGAATGTTGACCAGTCAACTGGCCGCCTGGAATTTTCCGCGATGGGGGGCAAGGGCGCTTGGTCTCATCTCCGCACCCTTATGCTGAGATCCTAGGCCCCGCGCAGACGTGCAACACGCCTTCGCGGAAGCCGCCGACGAACTCATCAGATGCGTCCGCTGGCAGAATTTCGCTGAGATCATCAAACGACCCGCTCACCATGGTGGCAAGCTCGTGCGCCGAAGCATGCTCTGCCCAGCGGCGACCCAACTCCAAACCTCGTTGCCGATCTGTCTCTGTGTCCATAGTCCTGGACCATCCCCGCGTCCGTGGCCCCGGCGAAGCTGATGCCGCGCCGGGGCCTGTACGATCTTGCCAATCCTGGAAGCTTGGGGGCTGGAAAGAATCGGCAAGGCGCACTCTAGACAAGCAGATGCGCAGTGGTTGGCCAGTGCACTTTGTGCCAATGGATGAACGCCCCGGCCGGAAATAGCTTTTCGGGCTGTCGGCATACAAGACGGACCGCTGACCCTTACGCGCTAGCCGGCACACTCTGGCGCCATGACCATCTCACCCCGACATCGGGTGCAGCGCGCGCTAGTCCCCACGATCTCGCAAGCTGGGTCAGCTGGCACAATGCCCCGGCAGCACTTCGGGCACGTATATCCCGCGATGTTTGGCGTGAAGTCATACTCCGGACCAACATAGGCGCACATCATGTGGTGGAATACTGGAAACAATTCTAGCGTGGAGGAGCCGCAAGCCGGGCAACCCGTTTGGTTCGCTTCGACCTGCATGCTGCACCTCGCTCACTCTCACAGCTCGTCGAGCCCGAATAATCTCACCAGCACTGAAGCGATCCGCGCGCTCAGTTGTGTGTAGTGCATGTGAACGTCGACGGCCGAGTTCAGCGCCGGGCGATGAGCGCCTGGGTTGAACCGAATTCGCGCGATTTGCGAGGCGGTACGCTCGCGCGCCGCCGACGAACCCGCCCCGGGGTACACATCTGACACCGGGAGGATTTCCGCGATCTTGCCCAGAATTCGTCGGTTGCCGAACAGCACAAAGACTTCGTTGCCGACTTTTGGATCGGACAGGCGTTCGTTAGGAACGTACCAGTCGACAAAGACATCCGTGGGGTCGAGAATTTCTGCAATCGGAGTGCCCGCCACCAGGGATTGGCCGGCGCGCGCAGGATTGTTCGCGACTATGCCAGCTATGGGCGCGAAGACTCTCCCGTCTGCAAAGCTGCTTTCAACCTTTTCGAGGCGATCACCGAGTTGCCGGCTGAATTCGTCGAGAGCGGCCAATTGAGTGCTGGCTTCGGCGGCTTCCGCCTCCTGCGAGACCACGGCTTTGTTCGCCAAGGCGCGCTCCCGGGACATGTCTATGCGGTAATTCAGGCTCGCGGCCGATGAGTTTGCGATAAGTTCGACAGCTTCCTCAGCAAGCCGCAGATGTGAGCGCGCCGCGTCGAGAGATTCGCGCGCAACCCGGGCCTTAACACGCAGTTCCGCTTTGCGACCGGCGATGTCCGCGAGCGAGCGCATATAGGTGGCGACAATCTCATCGTGCTGCGGAGACCGAACCCTTCCGATTTCGTCGCCGGCCTTGACCGATGCACCTCTCAGCACGGTGATGCTGTTGATCTGCACGATGTAAGGCAGTGAAACCAAATATCTCGGTGAGGACACGCTGCCCGGGCCGCCGAGATAAAGAATTGGCCTCCCGAAATAGACGACAAAGAATGCGAGTATGCCGAATACGATTGTCGCATAGGCGGCGCGGACGGCCCGTCCGGCCGCACGCCGACGGCTCTCGATGGGATCGGGGATATGGGGATCGAGTCGTGTTAGGGTGACGGTCATTTGGCCACTTCCTTCGTCCGATCGCCGAATAGTGCACGGCGAACGCGCGGCGGCACGAAATCATCGTTCCGCGACGAGGCAAAGATGATTTCCGAAGAGTAGGAAAAGAACCGCGCGCACTTCAGATAGACACCCTGGTAAAAGGGAAAGATCAGAGCCATCTTCCAGCCAAACGTTCCGACGGATCGATGGAACAGGGCGAACACAAGTGCCATATTGAAGACCGAGATCCAGAGCAACAACAGGTAGACCGCCGACAGAAACAGCACGGCATCCGAGCCGAACAACAGCACAATGTAGGCCAAGTAGAACGGCAGGCTGAGCGTCGGGACGAGATCAAAGACGATGAAGTCAAGCCGTTGGATCGTGTCCGGTAAACGCTCCAGCGGATGGCGAAAACTCAGCTCGCCATACATCATGAAGCGGATGCGCAGAGCATCGCGATCCCAGCGCGCGCGCTGTCGCAATAGACTTACGCCGCTTGCGGGGCCGGCTGTTTCCGCCCAGGCGTCGGACACGAACCGAATGACATAGCCGAGTCTGCGGAGCCGCAAGGTGTACTCCATATCCTCTCCCGGGCCGACGTCGAGCCCGCCCTGCTGCGCGAAAATATCCCGGCGATACATGGAACAGGCTCCGGACAGACACGCGATCGCATCCACCACGTCGAGGATCGACCGCCCCGCGGTGATCGACATCAGGTATTCGACGCTTTGAAGTCCTGTCCATATCGAGTCGCGCTCGTTACTGATCGCGATGTTGCAACTTGCGCCGGCGACGAGCGGATCGTCGAAGGCAGCCGCGAGGCGCTCAACCGCGTTCGGTTCGAAGACAGTGTCGGCATCTACGGTCAAAAGAAGATCGCCGCGGGCAAACCGTGCTGCAGCGTTGATGGCAGCGCTGCGGCCGCAGCGGGTCCCATGGCAGATGACCATGTCAACCAGGCCCTGCGCTTTCGCCCGCTCCGCGACCGCGCGTGTTGCGTCGGTGGAGCCGTCGTCGACGACGATGATTTCGACAGGTCGGAGGGTTTGCCGGCGCAGCGAGCTGATCGAAGGAGCAAGCCCGGAGCCGCCGTTGAATGTCGGGATAATCACGCTTACCGTCGCCTGGCAAACCGTCCCGCCGACGCTTCGCCGCTTCGAGCTGAACAGAGCAAGAGACACCAGCGACAAGGTGTAGCGGGGGATGTCGAATATCAGCAGCGAGAAGGCGAGTAGAAATAAACTCGTTCCGGCGAGCACTTCCATCATTTCGGACATGCCGGCCACCTCCGCCACGACAGGACCATTCCCACCATCCGACCAAACAAGGCGCGCAAGGCAATTATCAGACGGGAAAATGAAGACCATCGCGTTGATGGTCGCGGGGTAAATTGCGTAAACATTTGCTTTTTGTGTCTGCGCTATTCATCTGCATCGTCGGCTTCGTCGGTTGACGATGACCGGCTCTCGAAGGCTGATTGTTGGCGTGCCGGCATCAGCTTTGCGGTTGGAGTTGTTCCCGGTTCGATGAAACCCACAAGGTGACCGGTCCGTCCAACCTTTCAGGCGCAAGACGGCCCCAGTCTGGAAAGACTGAGGCCGGTGGGGGGCGTCGATGTACCGTTGGGGTCGGTACTCCCCAAATCTAATCACGATGAACCACTTTGCGTATTGTCCTTGAGGACAAGCAATCAGCACGTTGTCCCTCTCACACATCTGCGGACCGCCCGACGGGTTTGACGGACGGTCGTCCGTGCGACGCACACGCCATTGATACGTGTCCTACCGACGCCGCAGGCAGCAGCGACTTCCGTAATCAGGCTTTCGGGCTGTGCAATCGGGGCAGGCGTCATCGCCTGAGCCGATACTGCGAAGAAGAAGGCGAATGCGGCGATTCCGAGCGATTTGATCATATCGAGCTCCCTGGAAGCGCCCAACCGTCCGGCCGGCGCGGCGGAACGATGGACGCGACTCCCTCAAACTGATACCCGCTCCTGTCAGAGAATTGAGATAGATCAAAGCGACTTCAGTGACTTGCATGCGGCCATCGCTGCAGGCCGAGACGCGGGGTTAGGACTATGACCGCAAGAAGACTGCAGAGTCCAAATAGCAGCGCGCAAATATCGTCTGCAACTGCGCACCGCGAAGGAAGATTGTGTGAGGCGACAAACCACCCCGGCCTGAGATCCAACTCCGAACTGGAGCGGGGTACATGGAATAGATCATCCGTGTAGCTTCTCGATTTGTAATATGGCGTCCGCCGGCGCTGAGATCCCAAGCTGCGTGGAAAGCAAGGTTTGCCCTTTCTGTCACGCAAACTCTATCTGATGGGATCTTTGCTAATACGATCGTGCAGGCGGACGCGCAGAGGCCATCGATAATCACAGTCTGGCCAGTCTCATTCAACTCCTCATATCGATCAAGGTAACGTTGAATCAAGCCACCGCGGTCATTGGCAATTCTCACGACTGCGTGGCTATCGTCAGCGCATGCGAACATAGATGCTGAAGCGAGCAGCAGAGTAAAGGGTTTCATAATGTGCCTCTTCGACTGCGACATCAGCAAGGTTCATGACGGCTCGTGCGCGAGAGAACTCGCGGCTTGGCGATGCGCGAGAGCGTGTTCTCTGGTGGTAAGTCCGGCATTCTCGGATCGGCCTTACAGCAACACGTTGCTCGTACGTGCGGCCCACGCTTTCCGTAACGCCGACGGATGCACCTCGCGGCATAATCCTGCTGGAGTTCTTGTGGTCAATGAACCAGCGTTGAGTTTGAGCGCGCGGGCCCGAACCATTTACCGCTCATTGATCACCGCCCCTCATTGTCCAGGCGTAGCGCCAAATGCATCGTGTGGGGGTCGCGGTTCCCGTCCCGCCTGAAGCCAAACTTGCCGAGCACCGCCAGCATTGACTTGTTTTCGGGCAGGACCTCCGCAGTCAGCTCACGCAATCCGTTATTGGAGGCGATCTCGCCAAGGTGGCGCATCAAGATGGAGCCGATGCCTCGGCCCTGCCAAGCGTCGATGACGACGAACGCCAACTCGGCTCGTCCGGGCTCAAACACGACATATCGAGCGCCTCCGACAATCATTGTACGCTCGGATTGCCCGACCTCGCACACCAGCGCGACGTGATTCATGAAGTCGACATCCATGAAGAACGCGCGCTCCTTGTCCGAGAAATGACGCTTGATCCCAAAAAAACGGCGCTGCAACGACTGCTTGCTGGTCTGATCCAGCGCGTCGAGGACGGCCGTCTCGTCGGCCGGCCGCAGCGCTCGGATTTCGGACGTGCTGCCGTCCCGCAAGGGTTCCGTCGCGCTGTATTTAGCGATGTCCGGCATGCGAGGTCTCGGCTCAGGCGGCCGGAAAACACGTCGGCCTGAGGCTCGTCTATGAATGGGGCGGTCGGCTGCCCGTTTGATTTGTATCAAGGGACCTCGCAAAAAAGCGGGCGGCCTGAATCTCGGCAGTCAGCTCGACACATTCCGGCGGGAGGACCGACGTGACACGACTGGGTCGGCGTACTCGCCGTCCAGCATTGACCTATATCAAAGGCCTGCAGTTGCGGCGGGCTTTGGATGCATTCATACGACATTGAGGTCGGAGCATGCAGATGGAAGTGCCTGGAACGCCCGGCGGTTCGATGTCCGGTCTCGTCGCCTCGGCCGTTGAATACATGGTCGATGCGGGGCAACGGAGCATACTCTTTCTCGATGTGATGCGCCGGCGCGGCGACCAATATCGGGAGCACGTCGCCCAAACCGCGCCACACGTTCTGCAATATGCGGCCGAACTGATCATTGATGGCCGCAAGTTGGACGAACCCGTCAATTACGCGCTTGTCCGCATTATCCCGCCAGCCGGCGTCGAGATCGATTCCACACGGCGGCCGTTCATCGTGATTGATCCACGCGCCGGGCACGGTCCAGGGATCGGCGGGTTCAAGGCCGACAGCGAGATCGGCGTCGCGATGAAGGCGGGACATCCCTGCTACTTCATCGGCTTCCTGCCGGAGCCGGTGCCGGGCCAGACGATCGAGCGTATCGCGCGTGCCGAGGCACTGTTCATCGAAAAGGTGATCAGTCTCCATCCGGACGCTGACGGGAAACCCTGCGTCATAGGCAATTGCCAAGCCGGATGGGCGGTCATGATCCTGGCTTCGGTTCGGCCGGATCTGTTCGGTCCACTGATCATCGCCGGAGCCCCGCTCGCGTACTGGGCCGGCGTGCATGGTAAAAATCCGATGCGATATTCGGGCGGCCTGCTGGGCGGAAGCTGGCTAACTGCGCTCGTTAGCGATCTCGGCGGTGGGAAGTTCGATGGTGCCTGGCTGGTCCAGAACTTCGAAGGCCAAAACCCGTCGAACACGCTCTGGACCAAGCAGTACAATGTCTATTCGAAGGTGGATACCGAAGCCGATCGCTACCTCGAGTTCGAGCGCTGGTGGGGTGGGCACGTCAATCTCAACGCCGAGGAGATTCAGTTCATTGTCGACGAACTCTTCGTTGGCAACAACTTGGCCGCTGGCAATATCACCCTATCCGACGGGCAGAAGGTAGACCTGCGCAACATCAGTTCGCCGATCGTGGTGTTCTGCTCCAAGGGCGACAACATCACTCCGCCGCAGCAGGCGCTGGGTTGGATCCTCGAATGCTACGCCGACGTGGATGACATCAGGGCCTATGGGCAAACGATCGTCTATACCGTTCACGAGAGCGTCGGCCATCTCGGCATCTTCGTCTCGGGCGGCGTCGCCAAGAAGGAGCACGCTGAATTTTCCAGCAACATCGATCTGATCGATGTACTACCGCCCGGCCTTTACGAAGCGACGTTCGAAGCCAAGGACGAGGAAACCACCAGTTCCGATCTCGTTGTTGGCCAATGGGTGATGCGCTGCGAGGCCCGAACGCTCGAGGATATTCGTGCCATGGGCGGCAATTCGCCTGAGGACGAGCGGCGCTTTGCCGCGGCCAAACGCGTCTCGGAGCTTAATCTTGCCGCCTATCGCAAGTTCGTGCAGCCCTGGATCAAGGGCATGGTGGCGCCGCAGACGGCAGATTTGATGCGTAACCTGCACCCGCTGCGGACGCAGTATGAGGCCTTCAGCAGTCAGAATCCATGGATGACGGCGGTGAAATCGGCAGCGGAAGGGCTAGAAGAGAACCGCAAGCCGGTTTCGAACGACAATCCGTTCCTGGCATTTCAGGAGCAGGTCTCTAAGCAGATCGTTCATGCGCTGGACAGCTGGCGCGATTCGCAGGAAGCGATGAGCGAGGCGATCTTCCTCAACGTCTACGGCTCCCCGGCGCTACAGGCGGCGGTCGGCATAGATCCGAAAGCTGAACCGTCGCGCGGGCGCGAGATGCCGGCCGAACACCGTGCCATGCTCGACAAACGGATCGCCGAGCTCCGATCCAGGATTGGCGAAGGCGGGCTTCGCGAGGCGGCCATCCGTGCCCTGCTTTATATCGGCTCGGCGAGAGGAATGGTGGATGAACGCAGCATCGAGGCGTTGCGTCAGGCTCGTCACGACAACAGCGGAGCGCGATTAGCGCTTGCCGAATTTAAGATGCTGGTTCGCGAGCAGTTCTTCATGCTGCTGCTCGATCGCGAGGCGGCGCTGGCCGTTATCCCGAAGTTGCTTCCCGACGATGTCAATCAGCGCCGCGCGGCTTTCACGACGATGAGCGAGGTGCTGTCGGCCAGCGAGGACATCACAGGCGAGCGCGCCAGCCGCCTGCAGCGTGTTGCGCAGCTGTTCGGTCTCGACGCCGAAACGTCGGGGAGGGCGTCGAACGTTGCCCCTTTCGACCCCAAGGCGAAGGCATCGTAACGCTGTCTGGAAGGAACCGGCTCATGTCAGCCGACACGTCGCAGGCACAGTCCCCGAGCAAGTACGACCGTCTGATAGCGGCCGCGCAGGCCGTGCCGCCGGCCCCAACCATCGTCGTGCATCCCTGCGATGAAAGCTCATTGCGCGGCGCTGTCGATAGTGCACAGGCCGGCATCATCCGGCCGCTCCTGGTCGGACCTGAAAGGAAGATCCGGGATACGGCCGCCAGGCATGGTCTCGACATCGCGGCCTTCGAGCTCGTTGACGCAGCGCATAGCGATGAAGCCGCTGCAAAGGCGGTAGAGCTGATCCACGCCGGCCGAGGTGAGCTGTTGATGAAAGGCAGCTTGCACACCGACGAATTGATGCGCGCGGTCACCGCGAAGGCCGGAGGCCTGCGCACCGACCGCCGTATCAGCCACGTCTTCGTGATGGACGTGCCGGCCTATGCCGAGACCATCTTCGTGACGGACGCGGCCATCAACATCTTCCCTGATCTGGACGCCAAACGCGACATCATCCAGAACGCGATCGATCTTTACGTGGAAGCTGGATTCGGCAAGTCACCGCGCGTGGCAATCCTGTCGGCGGTTGAAACCGTGACCTCGAAAATTCCGTCTACGATCGAGGCGGCAGCACTCTGCAAGATGGCGGATCGCGGGCAGATCACCGGAGGGATCCTCGACGGACCGCTGGCTTTCGACAACGCCATCGACCTGGAGGCGGCGCGCATCAAGGGGATCAAGTCCGAGGTCGCCGGTCGCGCGCAGATCCTCGTCGTTCCCGACCTGGAGGCCGGCAACATGCTGGCAAAGAACCTCGCCTATTTCGCCAAGGCGGACGGCGCGGGCATCGTGCTCGGAGCCCGGGTCCCGGTCGTCCTGACCTCACGCGCGGATTCGGCGCGTGCGCGGATGGCCTCGTGCGCGGTCGCAGCGCTGTATGCCCATGCCCGGCGCCGGCGTGCTCCAACGATTGCCGCGTGAACGCCATGGACACCATCCTTGTGGTCAATGCCGGCTCCTCCAGCGTCAAGTTCCAGGTCTACTCGATCGAGGGGGACGGAATATTGCGGCGACAGCTGAAAGGGCAGATGGATGGGATCGGCAGCCGCCCGCGTTTGCGCGCGAGTGGCTCCACCGGCGATCCGGTTGCGGATCGCGCCTATCCGATCGAGGCGGTGCCGGATGTTCCGGCCGCGATGGACATTGCCGGCGCCTGGTTGCGGGACGAGCAACGCATTCACCCGATCGCGGTCGGTCATCGCGTCGTTCACGGTGGCCCGGACTACGATCGGCCGATCCAGCTCGATCATGGTGTCGTGACCCGGCTGGAGCGGTACATCGCGCTCGCGCCGCTGCATCAACCCCATAATCTGGCGCCGATCCGCTCGATTCTCGGCAATTTCCCGGAGCTTCCGCAGGTCGCCTGTTTCGATACCGCATTTCATCGCACACATAGCGCGGTGGCCGATCATTATGCGATTCCACATCATCTTTATGCCGAGGGCGTGCGCCGCTACGGCTTTCACGGTCTCTCTTACGAGTACATTGCGAAGACCTTGCCAAAGGTCGCGCCGAAAGTTGCGAATGGGCGGATTATCGTCGCTCACCTCGGAAGCGGCGCCTCGATGTGCGCTCTCAGCGTGGGACGAAGCGTCGAAAGCACTATGGGCTTCACCGCTCTCGACGGGCTTCCGATGGGAACCCGCCCTGGTCAGATCGACCCTGGGGTGGTGCTCTATCTCATTTCCGAGAAGGGGATGTCTGCCTCCAACATCCAGAACTTCCTTTACCGCGATTGCGGCTTGAAGGGGTTATCCGGCGTCAGCAACGATATGCGCGTGCTGGAGAGCAGTGACGATCCGAGAGCCAGACTGGCCGTCGAATATTTCTGCTATCGCATAGGCCTCAGTGCCGGCATGCTTGCCGCAGCGCTGCAGGGGCTGGACGCCTTTGTGTTTACGGCTGGTATCGGCGAAAACTCCGCAACAATTCGCGCGCATGTCGCTGGCCAGCTTGCGTGGCTGGGCGTCACCCTCAATCAAGCCGAGAATACGCGCCACTCACAGCTGATCTCGGGTCCCGACAGTCGCATTCCAGTCTATGTGGTGCCGACCGACGAGGAGCTGATGATCGCGCAGCACACTCTCTCAGTGCTGATGAACAGAACATCGACCGATCAAAGACAGGAGAGGGCATCATGATTCCCGTATTTCCGGATACCAAGATTGCCCTGAAGGGGAAAAAAGGCCTCGTCGTGGGCATCGCCAACGACCAGTCGATCGCATGGGGATGCGCCAAGGCCTTTCGTGCGCTTGGTGCCGATCTAGCCGTCACTTACCTGAACGACCGCGCGAAGAAGCACGTCGAGCCTCTTGCCCAGGCACTTGAGGCGTCTATTTTCATGCCACTCGATGTAATGACGGAGGGGCAGACCGAAGAAGTATTTGCCCGGGTCGAGAGGGACTGGGGCCAGCTCGATTTCCTGCTGCACTCGATCGCATTCTCACCGAAGGAAGCCTTGCACGGACGTGTGGTGGACGTCGGTCGCGACGGCTTCCTGAAGACGATGGAGGTCTCCTGCTGGTCCTTCATGCGCATGGCGCATTTGGCCGAGCCGCTGATGAAGAACGGCGGCACCATGTTCACGATGACCTATTACGGCAGCCAGATGGTGGTCGAAAACTACAATGTGATGGGTGTGGCCAAGGCGGCGCTCGAAGCCTCCGTCCGCTACATCGCCGCCGAGCTTGGGCCGAAGGGCATCCGCGTGCACGCGATTTCGCCCGGGCCGCTGGCTACGCGAGCGGCATCAGGCATTCCAGAGTTCGACGAACTGATGGACAAGGCGCAATCCAAGGCCCCGTCGCGCAGCCTGGTCAGCATTGAAGACGTCGGCAACGCCACGGCATTTCTCGCGCTCGACGGCGCCAAGCTCATTACAGGAAGCGTTCTTTATATTGATGGTGGTTATCACATCATCGACTGAAGGGGACGGGATGCGACTCAGCGATAGTGCAGGGCGATTAGCTCGGCCACGCAGGCCGGTCGATTGCCGCCTTCGATCTCGATGACCAGATGATAGTTCACGCGCAGCCCGTCGGGAGGGACATCCTCCGTCTCAGCAACGCTGACGCGGCCACGCAGCTTTGAGCCCGCCGGGACCGACGAAAGGTACCTGATCCTGTCGGCGCCGTAGTTCAGGGTGTTTCGGAGGCCTTTTAACCCCATCACCGAGCGGATGAACATCGGTGCCAGCGCCAGGGACAGCATGCCATGGGCGATGGTGGTGCCGCCGGGCATTTCTTTCCTCGCGCGCTCCTGGTCGACATGGATCCACTGTTCATCGCAGGTCGCTTCCGCAAACTTGTTGATCCGGTCCTGCGTTACCTCGATCCAGTCGCTAGCGCCGATTTCGGTACCGACCGCAGATCTTATCTCATCAAAATTGCCGAATATCCGCATGTCCTTCACCTTCAGATCATCATCTCCGGGACATGGTCGCCGACGAGAAGGTCGGCTTCAGTCGCAGCCATCACTTCGCCGATCGTGACGCCCGGCGCGGTCTCAAGAAGCGTCGCCGTGCCATCGGCAAAGCCGATCACAGCCATGTCGGTGACGACTAGATTCACTGGCCGCGCCGAGGTGAGCGGCAAGCTGCATTTCGCAACAATCTTCGACTTGCCCTTTGCTGCGTGCTGCATGGCGACGATGACCCGCTTCGCGCCGCTCACGAGATCCATGGCGCCGCCCATGCCGGGAACCATCTTGCCCGGGATCATCCAGTTGGCGAGATGGCCATGGGCATCGACTTGAAGGCCGCCAAGCACCGTGACGTCGACATGGCCGCCGCGGATCAGTCCGAACGACATCGCGCTGTCGAAGGTCGAGGCCCCGGGCAGCGCGCTAATCGGGCGCCCCCCTGCGTCCGTTAGCGTCGGATGCGCCAGGCCTTGCTCGGGGATAGGCCCCGTTCCGATCAGGCCGTTTTCCGACTGGAAGAATACCTTCAGGTCCGTTGGAACGTAGTTCGCGACGAGCGTCGGGATACCGATGCCGAGATTGACGAGGTCGCCGCTCCGAAGCTCCTTGGCGACGCGCCGGGCGATGATGATCTGCGGATCCATGTCGTCACCCGTTTGTAATGAGGTAGTCGACGAGCGGCGCCGGGGTCACGACGTGGTCGGGCGCGATCACGCCGATTGGCACAATGTTCTCCGCGGTGACGATCACGGTGTCGGCGGCCATCGCCATGACTGGATTGAAGTTGCGCGAGGTCAGTGCGTACGCCAAGTTGCCGAGGTAGTCGGCAAGGAAGGCGTGCACTAGCGCAAACTGTGCACGCAAGGCTGTCTCCAGCAGAAAAGGCTTTCCGTCGACTTCGATCTCGCGCTTGCCCTGCGCAACCAGCGTGCCGACGCCGGTTGGCGTCAGAACTCCACCTAGCCCGCATCCACCCGCACGAATGCGCTCGACGAAGGTTCCCTGGGGTACCAGATCGACGGTGATCTGGTTTGCCAGCATCTGCTGCTGTGCCTTCGCATTGAGACCGATATGCGTTGCGGTCAATCGCGCGACCAGCGCAGCATCGAACAGCTTGCCGACGCCCTTGCCGGGGATCGCCGCATCATTGCAGATCAGCGACAGACCGCCCTTCTTCTGCCGCACCACCTCGTCGAGCAGGCGCTCCGGTGTTCCGACACCCATGAATCCGCCGACCATGACACTCGCGCCGACCGGGATCATTGCGACGGCTTCTTCGAGGGAGATGGCCTTCATGAGGGAGAACTCCGGTCGGCGCGTGCAGGGCGTCGATGAATGCTGGAGGGCGGAAATCGCGCTGCTTTGATCTGCGTCAAGGCTCCGCATCATTCGCGGACGATTCCCACGCTCGCGAGCGCGTCGTGCCAGAGCTTGCGCAGTTCGGTGTGTCGGCTTTCCAGGACTGTGCTGACGGTGCCACGGAAGGGTAACAGGTCGGGACCTTTCAGGAACAGGATTTGCGCCTGCAACAGACGTCCGCTCTCGAACTCGATGCGGCGTAGCGCCATCACGAAGGGGTCATTCGGGTTTGCCTCAAGCGGTAGTAACGCCGCTGGCCGGATCCCGGCGTGGACGGCATGCGCGAGCGTGGCGAGGTGGACTGCTTGCCAAAGAATGCGATCGGCAATGCCTTCGTTCGGCGTCGGAAGCCAGGCGGCCTCCCAGGATATGGCCATATAGCCCAGGGCGAGGTCCGGCACCCATGTGGTTGCGCGCATCAGAAGCGACACGATCTCGCTCTCTCGGTAGAACTGAGCGTTCAATTCTGTCTGCCAGCCGGCCTCGAACTTCGCCGGCAGGGCGAGGGCGAATTGCCTTGCGAGAGCGCCATGGGCCGAGATCAGGAAAGCGGCGACGCGAGTCTGCTGGCTGTGCGGCACTCGGCCTTCGGAGTCGAGTGGTCCGAGAAGTCCGCTCATGCCCGGGTCCTCTGGACGGGGATGGCACGCAGATGGTCGTAGCTGGCGGGAAATGGAGTGAGCTCACCACCAGGGTCTTCGGGCGCAATCCAGACCGCTTTGTTACCTTGCCAGCGTCCGGCCAGCACGTCATCGGCGAAGCGCGCGAGCAGGTCGGCTGTGAGCGCACCCTTTTCCAACGTGAAAGCGTGATAGGCGCCCGGGATGATCACGAGCGCGCTGTTGGGGATTCCGACTCGCAGCGTCTCGTGTAGGGCGCGCGGCGTCAGGAAGTCGAACTCTCCGTTCAGGATCATGGTTGGGACGGCGATCGAGGCGAGTTGCGGCGTCAGCGGCTGGAAGTCGAGGAACGACTCCATCAGGTTCTGCAGCGCGTAGAGGTCATTGACCAGCCAGCCCTGCCGCTTGACACCGTCGAGCTTATCCAACAGCGGCTTCAACCATTCATCGGACAGATTCATCGGCAGCAGCAGATCCTGGAGATAGCCGGTTCCACCCAGAATTAGGCCGGTGCGTAGTGCGTTGCCGATCAGGAGAAGTTGAGGCGAAAGCTCGGCAAAGCAACTCATTGGCACCAGACCCGAGAGGCGCCTCCAATGCTCGATCGCGTAGCGCAGCGCGATCAGGCCACCGAAGCTGATTCCACTGAGGAAGACCGGACCTTCACCGAGCATTTCGATCAGGCGATGCAGCGCAAGGACATGGTCGTCCTGATTGATGAAGAGCGTCGGCTTGTCGGAGGCGCCCTGGCCGAGCAGATCGAATGTCGCAACGCGAAATCCCCGTGCGATTAGCGCGTCTCGGTAAGCGGTCCACAGTTCGGAGTATTGAGTCAGTCCATTGACCAGCACGTAGGCTGGCGCCGTCACAGGACCGTCGAGCTCATACCGGATCCGGTAGGAGCCGTGCGTGAGGAAAGGCATCGCGGCGTCCGGCATGTAATTCGGTGCCAAGACACTCGCGCGGGCAGTGCGAATTCCCTTGCGCTAGATCAAGGGTCGCGCCGCGTCCTCTCCTAGCGTTTGGCAAAATCAAAGCCTGCCGGAGGAATTCGCCATGGTCGGGAGACATGTCATGCGGCGATATCTCATCAGCCTGCTGTTGCTGTTGATCGGGACATCGCTCGCGGTTGCGCAGCCCTTCACGCGCCGCTCGTCGCAGATGCAGCATGACGGGCTGAAGAAGACCTACGAGATCGCGAATTTTCGACTTGGGGGCAAGTACGATCTGGCCGATCCCTCGAAGTGGGAGAATGGCGGCGAGGGCGGCGTCACGCTCGAATCTTTGGGCGTCGGGAAATTGCACACCGCCTATATCGCGGTCGGTACGCCGCGGCGCAACGCCGCCGGTGAGATCACCAATGCCGTCGTCATCAACTCATATTATTCCGGCGATGCCACCGACATGTACGAGCAGTGGGTCAAAGGAGCAGCCTTGTCAGGCACCGTGCCAATTATTGGTCCCGGCCGTCCCATCGATACGGATCGTTATTATGTCATCATGGTCGATCCGCTCGGAACCTGGGGCGCCAGCAAACCTTCGGACGGTCTCGGCGTAAAGTTTCCGCAGTACAGCTACTATGACATGGTCCAGGCCAATTATCGCATGCTGCGCGACGGGCTGAAGGTCGCGCGCGTGGCCCTAGTGTCCGGCGTTTCCATGGGCGGCACGCAGACCTATGTCTGGGGCGTGATGCATCCCGAATATATCGGCGCAATGATGCCGATCGGTGGCACCACGCAGTCGGATGGGGAAGATCCTGTCGGCAACTGGACATTCCAGATGATGACCGCGGCGATCGAATCCGATCCGGTGTGGCAGGAAACGAATGGTGATTATTACAAGCTGCCCAAAGAGAAGCATCCGATGCCGGGCGTGGCGTTCGGCTGGTCGATCCTCGGCATGACCGGCTATGACTTTGCGTTCCGTACGACCCAGAATTGGGGCGCCGTCCAGCCCGAAATTTTTTATTGGGACCCCCCGAACGAAAAGGCGGCTTTGAACGTCGTCAACCGTGCCAAGCTTTACGATGCGGTCGACCTGGTCTGGCGCAACCGTGTCGGCGAGACCCACAACATCAATGCTTATCTCGGCCGGATCCAGGCGCGCACGCTGGTGATGCACATTACCAACGACCTGTGGCTGAACTTCAAGTTGGCTCAGAAGGCTGTCGACCGTGTACCCGGTGCGGACCTTATCGCTCAGGAAAGCCCGGTCGCACATTATGGTGTGTTTCCGATCATCAACCAGCGCAAGAACGACCCGAAGTTCGTTGCCTTCATGGATGATGTGGCGAGCCTCGACCGCGCGCAGAAATTCGTTGACAAGAATTATCGCGTGCCCGGCGTCGCCGAGAACATCGACCCCAAAAAGTCGTTCTGGAAAGAGTTCGTGACCTATCCCTATCCGGTCAAATACGCCAATGCCAAAGACAAGGGCGGAAATTCCTGGCAGATCGGCTACATGGATGAATACGCCGGCACGGAGAAGGATCCGAAGATCCTTGTGATCGTCCATGGCAAAGGCGCGTTCGGCGGGCACTACGGCAACATCATGCAGTATGCGCTGCGTAGCGGCTTGCGCGTGATCGTGCCCGACCTGCCGCATTACGGTATGTCCGGACCCGGCAATCTCGACAAGAGTCCGGCGCGCACCATGCAGGACATGCGCGAGGTCATCTACGATCTCGTCGTCAACCAGCTCGGCGTCAAGAAGGCGTATTATCTCGGCCATTCGCTCGGCGGTCAGTTCGTGATGGGTTATGCCCTGACCTGGCCGGATGCAGTGCAGGGTCTCGCGCTGGAGGCGCCATCAGGTCTCGAGGAATATCCTCGCGAGATCACCATCGCCAAGGGCAAAAAGGCGCCGCTGTTCGACCCGGCCTTCGATCATGACTTCGACAAGTGGAGGGCGACCTGGGACCAGACCGGCATTCTGGCCGCCGAGAAGGCGCGTGACGAGCAGAACATCCGCGACTTCTTCTATTTCAAGAAACGCGATCCGGAGACTGGCGCGGTGTCTGCGGCGAAGAGCGGCTATTTCTTCAGCGACAGCGAATATGCCCGCTTCCACACCGAGCAGCGCGTTGGGCTGACTAAAGGCAATCCGAAGGAGCTCGAGCAGTGGTGCAACGTGTTCATCTACGACGTCTACACGATCGGAGCGGAGCTCCAGCAGGATGATCCGAAAAACCTGTACGAGCGGCTCACGCAGATCAAGGCTCCGATCTTTCTCGCCTTCGGCGACAAGGAGCCGTTCATCCCGACGCCGGCGTTCAATGGACTGACGGATCTCGGACGCGATGCCATCACGCCCTTCATGACACGCATGACCAATGCGGGCAACCGGCCGATCCTCAAGATTTATCCGGAGACCGGGCACTTCATCCACACGGATAACCCGGTTGAATACCCGGTGGATGTGGTGGATTTCGTGACGCGCGGAAGCGTCGACACGTCGTCGCCGGTCGGAACCGATCGTATGATCAAGGGCTCGGTGGCTTCTGCTTTGGCGGTGGCACCGACGCCGGCCGGCGCCGCGCCCACCGCCGGCCTGAACAAGTAGGACCGGTCCATGCCGATGGTGCAGGCGGGCGAAATCCAGCTGGGCTGGCGAGAGTGGGGCAAAGGCGACATTACCGTCGTCTTCATCCACGGCAATCTCGCCAGCAAGGACTGGATCGAACTCGCTGCGCCGCTGTTTCCTTCTGGTCTTCGCGTCATCGGCATTGACTGGCGCGGCTGCGGCGACAGCGACCGGCCGAAACCTGCGGTTGACTACACCAACTACACGATGCAGCAGCACGCAAAGGACATGCTGGCTGCGCTCGATACCCTGGACATCAACTACTGCCATCTTGCAACGCATTCAACCGGCGGCATCATCGCGGCCCGCATGCTCCTGATGCAGCCACGGCGATTCGGGCGGGTATTTGCGCTTGATCCGGTCACGCCGCTCGGCATGGCTTTTAATGCCGACCAGATCGGGCTGTTCCGCGCCATGATGGCGAGCAAGGAGGTGACCCGGTCGGTGATGGCGACCGCGGCCTCATCGCTGTTCGTGCCGGAAAGCATGGCGCCGAATAAGGTCCCGCAATTCCGTCCAGGGGGCGCGGACATCCAGGCGCTGTTCGACCGGATCATCGAACAAACCTTCGGCGTCTCCGAAGGGATCTGGATCGGGACGCCCGTCAATCTCACGCGCGAGCGGGAGAGTCGGGAATTGGAGAGCCGCATGCCGGAGATCGGGCATTCGCACCTGGTATTGTGGGGCGAACGGGACGGCTGGATCCCTCCCGCGGATCTTCATGCGATGGCCGCGGCAATGCCGGACTGCCGCCTCGTCGTCGTGCCCGGTATCGGACATTCGATGAATCTCGAAATGCCCGCGCTCTACGCCGGCTATTTTGGTGCGTGGTTCGGGGGACTTGCGGCATAACAAGGAGGAATGACACCATGGCCGATATCAATCCATCCGCAGCGGATATCCGCACCATGCTCGCCGAGACGCTTCTTCGCCTGCGTAAGGCCAACGCGGAGTATTTCGAGCAGCTGGAAATGGGACTGAACGCCTCGAAGCTGCCGATAGCAAACCACGCCAAGGAGTTCTGCGGCTACATGCAACGCAACGTCATGGCGACGTTCGGCCTCGGCGACAAACTCATGCAGGCCAAGGACATGCAGGACGCGCTCGAGATTCAATCTGATTTTTTCCAGGCGCAAATGCGATTGCTCACCGAGCAAAGCAAAAGCATGAGCGAGTCTGCCATGAAGGCGGCGACCGAAGCGTTTGCACCAAAGAATTGAGCCACGCTCGTCGCGGACGCTGTCGCTTGCAAAGCTGGGAATTGTTTATTGAGCAACTAGGATCAATGAGTGACGTGATGAAACCCCACCAGGCAGCTCTGCATTTGGGGGTTTTCCGAGGTTCCGCCGTCTCATGACGGAAGGCCTTGCCCGTGCGCGAGCACCTACCCTGATCTAACCCACCGTTTAGGCGGACGATCGGAGGAAATATCGCAGATTGGCGTCATGTGGGGAAAAGCGGTAGCGGCCTCCTGACTCGAACCCCCGACGCATCGCAACGCCACCGATCTGGCGCGGCGGTAAATCCGCTGGCGCGATTGCGATTCCAGCCGAACCGGATCAGCTCTTAGGTTCGTCAAGGGATCTCGACCGGCTCCAATCCTGTAGGTGGGAGTGGAATGTGGTGTGCGACAAATGCCCATTTGCGGTCGGATAAGCGCAGCAGTGCGATCCATAAGTCATTGATTGTATTTGACCCGTGGCTGACTCTTAATCAGCGGGTCCCAGGTTCGAGCCCTGGTGCGTCCACCAAATAAGAGTTCTTGCTTCCCAATACCTTCGCGAAATGGTGGCCGAGAATAGAACGGGTCTCGCGCGATATCTTTCGTGGCGGGACGGCGCACGGGCAGATCGCTGCGGGTGAAGTTTCCTTTGTCCTGTATCTCACCCCATTCGACATGGTGCGCAGAGCCGGGCGTTAAGCTTCGGTCGTAGGGCAAGTTACCCGAAAGCCGATCTCAACAAGCTCATTGCGACTGCAAATCGCGAGGCACTCGTTTCTTCGGCCGACCGGAACGATGCAGACCGCGTACTTCCTGCTGTTGAAAAAGCTCCGCGCAGAGGCCACGCAGCCATTGGCTTGCCGGGTCGTGATGGAAGCGGGCGTGCCAATATTGCTTCACCGTGAAGCCGGCAATCGGCAGCGGGCAGTTGAGCACGCGCAGTCCGTAATAGTGAGCCAGGGTTTCGCCGATGTGCCTTGGCAGGGTAGCAAGCAGGTCAGTCGTTCCGACGATTGCGGGTAGCCCCAAAAAGCCGGGCAACTCCAGTGCAACGTCGAGGACTATCTTCTGCTCCTGCAGCGCGCCCGCGAGCAACTGATGTCCAGTGCCGGAGCGAATGAGGACGTGAGCCTCACGCCTGAAATCCTTTGCCGTGATGCGGTCGCGGATCCGAGCATGTTTTGCGTTCGCGAGGCAGACCCAATCCTGCGGAAACAGCGCCTGTTGGAAGTGTCCAGCATCGAGATCCGAGATGTAGCCGAGCGCCATGTCGGCTTCACCGGATTGCAGCATGCGTGGAGTGTCGGCGCCAATCTGTGTCGCCTCGATACGAACGCCTGGGGCAACGCGGCGGACGTGGGCGAGAATGGACGGAAGCAGCGTGACGTGGCTTCCGTCCGTCATGCAGATGGCAAAACGGCGCTTTGCGGTTGTCGGATCGAAATCGGTGCGAAGCTCGGCAAGGCGACGCAGCATTTCCAGCGCCTGCCTCGCGGTGCCGATGAGAGCCTCGGCGCGCGGCGTCGGCAGCATGCCCTTCGCTGACCGGATGAAGAGCGGATCGTCCAGTTCCGCACGCAGGCGGGCCAGCCAGATCGAGATGGTCGGCTGACTTTGGCCGAGCTTTTCGGCTGCCCTGGTGACGCTGCCAGTGGTGAACAATGCATCGAAGAGCCTGAGAAGGCGCGGGTCCAGCAGGTTGGTCTCGGTGTGATCCTGGTGCTTCATTGCGATTCACAATAACGGATATAAGAATCATAACATATATAAATATCGAGCCGCCAGCTACGATGCTTCCAACGCCGAGAATGGCGCGGGAGAAGCGTTCGGATGAGGATCTGCTTTATCGGAGCGGGAGCCTTGGGCTCGACCATCGGCGGTACGTTGGCGCGCGGCGGGGCCGAGGTCTGGCTGATCGATCCGTTCCAGGCTCATGTCGGCGCAATCAATGCCGGTGGCCTGCGAATACTCGAAGATGGCGCCGAGACCGTCGTGAAGGTCACTGCTTGCACCTCCGCGGCTCAGGTCGGCGTAGAAGCGGACCTCGTCATTATCCTCGTCAAATCCTACCACACGCGGGATGCCATCCGTGCCGCGGCGCCGATCATCGGGCCGCGGACGGTCGTGATGTCGCTTCAGAACGGTCTTGGTCACGAGGACATCCTGTCGGAGGAGGTTGGTCGTGACCGGGTCGTGGCGGGCAAGACCTACGTCGGCGGTGTGCTGCTCGGCCCTGGTCATGTTCGTTCCGGGGTCATCGGCAAGGAGACCATCATCGGCGAGCTTGATGGGCGCTTGACAGAACGTGCGCAGCGAATCTCCGAGACCTTTAATCGCGCCGGCATTCTCACGCTGCTCAGCGACAACATCTTGGGCACGATGTGGGACAAGTTGTTCATCAACGTCGCCGGAGGAGGAATTACCGCCGTGACCGGGCTGACTTATGGCGGCCTGTATTCGCTGCCGGTTCTGGAAGATTGCGCGCTGGCCGCAATCTCGGAGGGCATCTCGGTCGCGCAAGCTGCTGGCGTGAAGATCTCGATTACCGATCCGCGACGCGCCTGGTCGATGGCGTCCGCTGGACTGCCGCCCGAGTTCAAGACGTCGATGTTGCAGAGTTTGCAGTCCGGCAATCTCACCGAGGTTGACTACATCCACGGCTCCGTCGTGCGCTGGGGCGCCAAGCTCAGCGTGCCGACCCCCGTCAATTCCACCCTCGTCGCGCTGGTCAAGGGCATCGAATACGCCCGCAGCGACTATCCTGGAAAGTCCTGAGATGTCATTGCCCCGCGCTTATGTCGAACACGTCGCGATCCGCGTGCCGGACGTTGATCGTCACGTCGACTTCTTTCGTGAGGTGCTTGGTCTCGCCATTCGCGATGAGCAACCCGCCGATGGTACGCGCCCGCGTCAGGTTTGGGTGCTCGGAAGCGTGCAACTCATCGAAGATCCGAATTTCGTCGGACCAGAGGGGCGTCTCGCCCATCTCGGCATCATGGTCGACGATTACGAGGGTGTGCTCACCCGTGCCGCCGCCTGGGGCGCCAAAGCGTTGCCCGCCGGGCCGAACTGGCTCGAGCTGCCGGGCGGGCTCAACGTCGAAATCTTGCAAGCCAGCGCAGGCGCCGTGGAAGCCGCCCTGGCGATCAATCCCCGTGCCTAGAGGAAGACGCGACATGACAGATGAGCGCTACTGGGACGATGCCAAGGTCGGCGATGAATGCGTAACCCCCTCGGTGACGGTCACCGAAGCAATGGTGAATGCCTATGCCGAACTGACGGGCGATTTCACGCCGGTCCATGTCGACGAGGAGTACGCGAAGACAACGCCGTTCGGCACCCGCGTCGCGCATGGGTTGTTTGGTCTGTCGCTCGCTGACGGATTGAAAACGCGTGCCGCCTACCGGTTCCTCCCGGGAATGTCGCTGGGCTGGACATGGGATTTCAAGCTGCCGATCAAGCTCGGGGACACCGTGCATGTGAAGTTCCGCGTTGGTTCAATGCGCGGCACAAAGAGGGATGGGTGGGGCATCGTTGTGCTGCCTTCGGAACTCATCAATCAGCGCGGCGAGGTCGTTCAGCTAGGTGAGCATCGGCTGATGATCCCGATGCGCCCGAAGACCAGCGCTGCAGGAGAGCAGGCATGACCGCGCAAGATCTGCCGCTCAAAGGCATTCGCGTCATCGACTACAGCCATTTCCTGGCCGGCCCGTTCATGGGCCGTTGCCTCGCCGCGATGGGCGCGGAGGTCATCAAGGTGGAGCGCCCAAAGGGGGGCGACGCAGGCCGGGCCCATGGATATTTCAAGGACGGACAATCCGGCTACTTCCTGCAGCAGAATATGGGGAAGCAGGGACTTTGCATCGACCTGCGCGACGAGCGTGGTCTCGACATGATGATGAAGCTGGTCGACACGGCCGATGTCTTCATCGAGAATTACCGACCCGGCGCACTCGAACGTCTCGGTCTCGGTTACAAAGCACTATCAGCGCGGAATCCGAGGCTGATCTATTGCTCGGTCTCCGCCTATGGCCATACCGGTCCCTATGCCGATCGTCCGGGCTTCGGCCTGATCGCAGAGGCGATGTCGGGTGCGCTGGCGCAACTGGGCAATCCCGGCGAACCGCCGCCGCTGCTGCGGATGCCGCTGGCCGATATGTACACTGGCATTCATGGCGTCGCTGCTATCAATGCGGCGCTGGTTGGCCGTGCGTCGTCCGGGCGCGGCCAACATATCGATCTGGCGCTGTACGATTGCATGGTCTCGATGCACGACTATGCGGTTCAGCGTTACTTCCTCTCGGGCGGCGCTGACCTGCCGAAGCAAACCGGCAGCGGACAGCCGGATTCGACAGTTTACGGCGTCTTTCCGGCCAAGGACGGCAATCTTGTCATCGCTGCGCAAGTCGATGATGCGTGGCGACGATTGGCGAGCCTGATTGGAGGAGACACGCTGGCATTGGACGAGCGTTTCGCCAAGCCCGCCGCGCGGAACGCCCATTATGCTGAAGCCATGGAGATTGTGCGCAATTGGACGCTATCGCAGCCGTCTCGAGATGCGTGTCTTGCGGCACTCGAGGAAGCAGGTGTGCCGTCCGCTCCCGTGCAGACCATCGAAGAGGTCGTGAGGGATCCGCAGATCCATGCGCGCGGCATGCTGGTCGAGCAGGAGCATCCGGTGCTCGGCAAGGTAACGCTGCCGAACCTGCCGTTCCGGTTTTCCGATTGCGACACCACGGTGCGCACTCCGGCGCCACTGCTTGGACAGGACAATCGTCGCATTGCTGTCTCGCTGGGACTGTCGGCCGAAGCCGTCGACGCGATGGTGCGCGACGGCGTGCTCTACAACGAAGCTGCAGTGCAGGAGTGAGCGATGAGCGATCGCTATGCGGTGATTGGCAATCCGATCGGCTTCAGCAAGTCACCTTTCATCCATGGCACTTTCGCCAAAATGATGGGACAGGATCTCGTCTATGAGGCGATCGAGGGGCCCATCGATGGCTTCAGCGCACGGGTTGATCAATTCCGGACGGAGGGCGCCAAGGGGCTGAACATCACCGCCCCGTTCAAGCTCGATGCCTTCGCTTATGCAAATGAGCTCTCAGAGAGCGCCCAACGCGCAGGTGCCGCAAACTGCCTGAAGTTCGAGGGCGATCGGATCATTGCCGAGAATTTCGACGGAATCGGCCTGGCGCGTGACATCACTGCCAATCTCGGCGTCAAAATGGTTGGCCGGCGCGTCCTGATGCTCGGCGCTGGGGGAGCGGCACGTGGCGCGTTACTGCCGTTTCTGCGCCAGCAACCGTCCGAGCTGGTTCTCGTCAATCGAACGCTGTCCAAAGCCGTGGCATTGGCCGAAGAGTTTGCCGGCTGTGGTCCCCTGATCGTGAGCGGCTACGCTGAACTGGCCGACCTTGCCGAGGGCTATGACGTCGTGGTCAACGCGACTTCTGCCAGCCTGCGAGGTGAAATGCCGCCGCTTCCGAGCAATGTCTTCCAGGGCGCGGAGCTGGCGTACGAACTTGCCTATGGCAAAGGATTGACTCCCTTTCTGCAAGCGGCCCGCACTGAAGGCGTGGCCAAGTTGGCTGACGGCGTCGGCATGCTGGTCGAGCAGGCGGCGGAAGCCTTTGTCTGGTGGCGTGGCGTCCGACCGAGCACGGCCCAGATCATCGCCGAATTGACTGTCCCATTGAGCTGACGGACGACGCCGACAATGCATCCCAAACCCAGTTTTCTCGTCGGCCTGATCGGCAGCGGCATCTCGGCGTCTCGCACGCCGCCCATGCACGAAGCGGCCGCAGACGCCGCTGGCATCCGCTATCTCTACAAGAAGATCGATCTGGTCGAGTTGAACCTCGGGGTCGAAGCGTTACCGGAATTGCTCACGGCCGCAAGGCGGATGGGCTTTGACGGATTGAACGTGACCCATCCCTGTAAGCAGGCGATCCTTCCACTGTTGGACGAGCTTTCGCCCGACGCGGAGGCGCTTGGCGCTGTGAACACCGTGGTCGTCAGAAAGGGCCGGATGACCGGCCATAACACGGACTGGTTCGGCTTTGCCGAGAATTTTCGCCGCAGCATGCAAGGTGCACCACTCGGTCGTGTCGTGCAATTCGGCGCAGGCGGCGCGGGCGCGGCGGTTGCTTTCGCGCTCATGAAGCTTGGCGTGCAGGAACTGACCATCATAGACGTCGACTTGGCCAAGGCGCAGAGCGTGGTCGACGGCTTGTCCTCTCGATTTGTCAAAGGGCGCTTGAGGGTCGGCCGGGATGTCGCAGCGGCCGTGGCTGCCGCAGACGGAATTGTAAACGCGACGCCCATTGGCATGGACAAGTATCCGGGAACGCCGCTGCCGCTGGCAATGCTCTGTTCCGGTCTCTGGGTCGCTGAGATCATCTACTTCCCGCTGGAGACCGCGCTGCTGCGCGCGGCGCGTACCCTCGGCTGCCGCACCGTCGATGGTGGCGGAATGGCAATCTTCCAGGGCACCGAAGCATTCCGCCTGTTCACGGGCGTCTCGCCTGATCCAGACGTCTTCTTCGCAACTTTCGCATCCCTGGGAGGATGACATCCGGCCGATGGGCGAGCGGTACGCACAACGCCCGAGAGGAAACGCAAGATGGGCTACACGCTCGATTTCTCGGTGGTTTGGCACGCAATGCCCGCGTTGCTGTGGGGTTGCGTGGGGACGTTGGGGTTGGCGCTTGCTGGCATGACGCTCGCAATGATCATCGGCGTCGCGGGCGTCGCAGCCCGCGATGCGAAGGCGGCCTGGTTGCGCGCCATCGTGATCGGCTTCGTCGAAATCGTGCGCAACACGCCGTTCCTGGTGCAGATCTTCTTTCTGTTCTTTGCACTGCCACTCGTCGGGGTAAAGCTCAATCCGACTGCCACCGCCATTATTGCGCTCGGTGTGAACGGAGGGGCATACGCCATCGAGATCATCCGCGGCGGCGTGCAATCGATTCACAAAGGGCAAATCGAGGCCGGCTACGCGCTCGGACTGCACAAAGGGCAGGTATTCCGTTCCATCGTACTCAAGCCCGCGCTTCGCGCGATCTATCCCTCGCTCACGGGACAGTTCATCATGCTGACGCTGACCTCGTCGATCTGTTCGGCTGTGTCCGCCTATGAATTGACGTCGGTTGCGCAGCGCATCGAAAGCGACACATTCCGCAGCTTCGAGGTCTATTTCTTCGTCACTTTCCTCTACCTCGCGATCTCCTGGCTGCTGATGGCGGGCTTCGCAATCATCTCTCACCGCTTCTTCTCATATCCGACGCGCTGAGGAGCACAGATCATGACACCGCATTTCGGCCTTCCCGAGTTCGGCTTCCTCCTGCGTGGTCTGCAATGGACGGTACTCCTGACGCTGGTTGCATTCGTCGGTGGCTGTACCGCCGGCCTGGTCGTCGCACTGTTGCGCACCTGCGGTCGCACGAGTGTGGAATGGATAGTCCGGATCTATATCGGAATCTTCCAGGGGACACCGCTGCTGCTGCAACTGTTCGTGGTGTACTACGGCTTGGCGCTCCTCGGATTGAAGCTGTCGGCATTCGTTGCGGTCGCGATCGGGTTCACCGTCAACGCCTCGGCTTTTCTCGGCGAGATCTGGCGCGGCGCAATCCAGGCCGTGCCTCGCGGTCAGACCGAGGCCGCAATGGCGCTCGGTCTGCATTATTCCGCGCGCATGCGCGACATCGTGCTGCCGCAAGCCATTCGCATCGCGCTGCCGGCGACCATCGGCTATCTCGTGCAGCTCATCAAGGGCACCTCGCTCGTTGCCATCGTCGGCTTCATCGAACTCGCCCGCGCCGGTCAAATCGTATCGAACCAGACCTACCAGCCGTTGCTCGTCTTCGGTGTGGTCGGCGCAATGTATTTCATCCTCTGCTGGCCACTCTCATGGTGGGGCAGTCGGGTGGAGGCCAGGCTCGCCCTGGCCGGTCAAAGGTAGGTTCGGCGCACCTACTCAATCAAACACAGCCATCACCAGGAGGAGATACTCATGTTGTTTTCGCTCAATCGTCGCCAGCTCGGCATTGCGCTGCTGACGCTCGCGGCCATCGTTGTCGCAGGCGGCTCGCAGGCGGGCACGCTGGAGGACGTGAAGAAGAAGGGCGTCGTCGTCATCGGCATTCAGGGCGATAATCCGCCCTGGGGCTATGTCGATAGCTCGGGAAAGCAGGATGGGATCGATGCCGACATGGGGCGCGCCTTCGCTGAATATCTCGGCGTGAAGGCCGAGTTCGTCCCGCTGGCGGTGGCCAACCGTATTCCGGCGCTGACCACAGGCCGGGTGGACATTCTGTTCGCGACCATGGCCATGCTGCCCGAGCGCGCGAAGGCGGTACAATATTCCAAACCGTATGTTGCCAATGAGATTACACTGGTCGCTGCCCAGGCAACTCCGATCAACAGTAATGCCGATATGGGGAAGTACGTTATCGGCGTCCCACGCTCCTCCACGCAGGACACCCAAGTCACCAATAATGCTCCTGCGGGCGCCGAAATCCGCAGGTTTGATGATGACGCCGCCACGATCCAGGCGCTGCTCTCGGGTCAGGTGCAGGCGGTCGGCGCAAACAGTTTCTACCCGCAGCGTCTGAACGCTGCAAAGCCGGAACTTGGGTTCGAGCCCAAGCTTCACTTCACCGCCTTGTACAACGGGGCCTGCACGCGCCTGGGAGAGAAGGAGTGGAACGAGACGGCGAACAAATTCATCGACCAGATCAAGTCCAATGGCAAATTGGCCGGTTTCTACGCCAAGTGGATGAAGGCGCCCGTGCCAATCTTCCCCGACTCAGTCCCCGGAGTTCCGTTCACAGTTCAATAGTCACTGCAAGCGGCCGACGCGCTGGGCGCGTTGGCCGTCGTCCGATAACGGAGGTCGAATCCATGCAGGACCAGATCCTGATCGAAATGAAGGGCGTGCAGAAATGGTACGGCGGGTTCCAGGCTCTCCGCAACGTTGATCTCACTGTGCGCCGAGGTGAAAAGATCGTGCTCTGCGGTCCTTCCGGTTCGGGCAAGTCGACGCTGATACGCTGTATCAACCGCCTGGAGGCGATCCAGCAGGGCAGTATCGTGGTGAACGGTCATCGGCTGGACGACAGCATCAAGGCCATCGATGTCGTGCGTCAGGATGTCGGCATGGTCTTTCAGAGCTTCAACCTTTTTCCGCATATGACGGTCTTGCAGAACTGCATGCTCGCGCCCATTCGCGCGCGCCGCATCGGCAAGACCGATGCGGAGGCGACCGCGCGAAAATATCTCGAGCGGGTGCGCATTGGTGAGCAGGCCGAGAAGTATCCGGCTCAACTCTCGGGCGGTCAGCAGCAACGTGTTGCGATCGCGCGTGCTCTCTGCATGCAGCCCAAGGTCATGCTGTTTGATGAACCGACCTCGGCTCTCGATCCGGAAATGGTCAAGGAAGTGCTCGACACGATGATCGGTCTCGCCAACGACGGCATGACCATGATTTGCGTCACCCACGAGATGGGTTTTGCCCGCCAGGTCGCCGACCGCGTCATCTTCATGGCTGAAGGGCAGATCATCGAAGAAGGTGTGCCCGACGCTTTCTTCCGCAATCCGCAGCACGCTCGCACCAAGCAGTTCCTTGGCGAGATCCTAGCCCATCACTGAACGGAGTTATTCCATGAGTCGTCTTGTCTACGTCCTCAACGGGCCAAATCTCAATTTGCTCGGCAAGCGTCAGCCCCACATCTATGGCCACGAGACGCTTGCGGATGTGGAGCGAGATTGTCGGGGGCTAGCCACGGAGCTCGCTCTGGAGCTACGCTTTCACCAGTCGAACAGAGAATACGAGTTGATCGATTGGATCCACGAGGCACGCGAGACGGCTGTCGGCGTCGTGATGAATCCCGCGGCTTTCACCCATACGTCAGTCGCCATCCTGGATGCTTTGAACACGTTCGAGGGGACAGTGATCGAGGTGCACATTTCCAATGTGCACAAGCGCGAGGAATTCCGCCACCACTCGTTCGTTTCCAAACGAGCTGATGGCGTTATTGCAGGCTTCGGCACTCAGGGTTATCTGCTCGGCTTGCGTCGCGTGGCCAAGCTGCTCGATGAGAAGAAGGTATAGAATCGCATGAGTGCACCCATCCGCCTGACGGTCATGGGAGCGGGTCTCATCGGCAAGCGACATATTGAACATATTCTCGCGCGGCCGGAGGCGGTGCTGTCGTCGATCGTCGATCCGACGCCGGCAGCACGAGAGTTGGCGGTTTCGCTGAACGTGAACTGGTTTCCGTCCTTTCGGGACATGCTCTCCGAAAGTCGGCCCGACGGGGTGGTCGTCGCCACCCCCAACCAGATGCACGTGGCGAACGGCATGGATTGTATCGCTGCGGGCATCCCGGCGCTGATCGAGAAACCGTTAGCGGATGATGTCGTTGCTGCACAGGCGTTGGTCGAAGCCTCCGACCGGGCGGGCGTGCCGTTGCTAACCGGCCACCACCGCCGCCACAGCCCGATGATCCAACGCGCCAAGGCGGAGATCGATAGTGGCGGGCTCGGTCAGATCGTATCGGTGCATGGCATGTTCTGGTTGATCAAGCCGGACGATTATTTTGAAGTGTCCTGGCGCCGCGAGAAAGGAGCGGGCCCCATTTTCCTGAATCTCATCCACGATATCGACCTGTTGCGGTATCTGTGCGGCGATATCGTCGCGGTGCAGGCTGCCCAATCCAATCGGCTGCGCGGAAATGGCGTTGAAGAGACCGCGGTGGTGATCCTGCATTTCGCCTCCGGCGCGCTGGGAACGGTCAATGTCTCCGATACCATCCAGTCGCCTTGGAGCTGGGAATTCACCGCCGGTGAGAACCCAGCCTACAGTCGTACGCAGGAGGCGTGTTACCAGATCGGCGGCACGCGGGCATCGCTGGCTATTCCGCAACTCGATTTATGGCATCATCCGAGCAAGGCCAGTTGGTGGGCGCCGATTGAGCGCGAGCAGCTAAGATATGAGAAGGAAGACCCGCTTGGCCTGCAGATCGCAAATTTCTGTGGTGTTATCTGCGGCACGGCCACGCCTGTGGTGAGTGGGCACGAAGGGCTAAAAACGCTCAGGGTGATCGACGCGGTCAAGCGCGCAGCGGAAACCGGAGATCTCGTGTCGGTTTGATTCGGGCGAGGCGCCTGTGTTCTCGCGGCGGGATCCGCGCGAAGATCGCGCTAGTCATGCTCATACTGTTCCGAGAGAAACTGGTTGATCGCGTCGAACGCCTGCAACCGGTTCTTCTCCAGCAGAACCATGTGCGTGCCTTCGCCGATCTCGACCCATCGCCGATATCGCGCCTGTTTCAGTGAGAGGAAGAGGTCCTGTGCCGAGCCGATGGGCACGTCGCGGTCCCATTCGGCGTGGACCAGAAACACCGGCACGCGAATCTCGCTGGGCTCGTAAAGGGCCTTGCCGGCGGCCCAGTACTCGCGGATGTCCAGGATCGGGCCGTTCACGGCACGCATGAGCGGACGAGCTCCTGCGCTGGCCTGTGGGTCTGTTGCGAGCGAGATGTCCGCCCAGAGTTCGAACCCACCTTCCGGGATGAGACTTGATCGCGCTGCTTCCGGTGCTGCCGAAAGCCAGCGCTCCCTGAAGTCCAGAACAGGGACGTGGCGATAGGCCCCGAGGCGGCCGCCCGCATCGATCGGAGCCGGGCCCTTCAGCAACCACAGTGGCGCGACGAGCGCCAGCTTTACGATCTTATCGTTATTGCTTACCGTGTAGGCACCGGCCACAGAGCCGCCCCAGGACATCGCGACCAGATTGAGCCGCGTGATGTTGCGCTGCTTCAGGATGTATTGGACTGCGCTGGCGAGGTCACGCACGCCGACTTCCGTGCGCACAATCGGCTCAGAATCCTCCGGCGGCGCGTCCATTTGGGGCGGACGCGTCGATCCGCCATAGCCGCGCACGTCGAGTGCAAAGACGTCGTAGCCGTGCCCGGCGAGATAATCCATGAAGGAGATGCCATCGAGCGGCACATCGAACAGGCTTTCCGACGAATAGGTCGCGCCGTGCATCATCAGGATGGTTCGCTCGGCGGAAAACGTCTTGAGCGCCGCTGTTCGCTTGTTGCGCAAGTGAAGCGAGATGCCGGCCGTGTCGCTCGGGATCATGAGATCCTCGACCACGATGTCGGATCCGTCTGCCTGCGCGTAAGTTTGCTGGTCCATGATCGGTCTCCTTTATCAGACGAATTGCCAGGCGAAGCGATCGCCGCGGCAGTCGATGCGCCCGACGGACGATTGTGCGAAATGGGTGGTGAAGACGGTTGCGCCAAGCTCGGCTGCGTCCTCGAGGACGGCGGCGCGAGAGCGCGAGGCGGCCTCAGGGAATTCGCAGAAGCAGGAATTGAGCGAAGGCTCATACACCTGCAGTGGATGGTGCATCACGTCGCCGGCAAAAAGCGCCTGCTCGCCGCGGGATACGAGACGGATCGACGCGTGATCGATGCTGTGGCCGGGAGTCGGGATGAAAGAGATGCCCTCAAGGAGCTCGTCGCCATTCACTGCGATGAGCTTGGCAAGGCCGGCCTCGATCACCGGCCGCACACTGTCGTCATAGACGCGGTCGGCCGGCTTGCGCGCCGCCGGGCCGAGCGCCGGGTCGGGGCGGGCTGCCCCTGTGGGCTCCGTGCCCGCCGCGAGGCTCTCGCCATAGGCCTGCTCGATCCCGGAGAAGACGTAGGTTGCGTTCGGGAATGTCGGAATCCAGCGACCGTTGACCAGGCGCGTGTTCCAGCCGACGTGGTCGGCATGGACGTGCGTGAGCAGAACGTAGTCCACCTGTTCCGGGGTGACGCCCGCCGCCGCCAGCCGCGCCAGGAACGGCTCGTTCAGACGATGCAGCGGCGGGATGTCGGGCCTGTTCTTGTCGTTGCCGGTCGCCGTGTCGATCAGGATCGTGTGGTGCGGGGTTTTGACCAGCCAGCTGTGAATGCTTTGAATGAAGGTGCCGGTTGCAGGATCGAACGAGCCCGCCTCGAGCCGGTCGCGATGGCGCTCAAGCGCATCCGGTTCGGCGTCAGGATAGAGGGCGCCGAACTTGAATGCGGCAAGCCGCAATTCATCGATCCGCGTGACGGCTGCATCGCCAACGCGATAGGTTTTCGTCGCTTGCGTCATCAAGGTCCTCCACTCCAGGTCGTGGCTGAGCCGGCCTGATTGCCAGCGCCGCGGTGACCGGGAAGTACGAAGCGCACCACGCCGCCGGGAGGGCCGTGGGCTCGATAGGTCCCATCGACGACGTCGATATCGAAAGGCGGTCAGCCCAGCTTTTCAGACCGCCATTTTGGCTCTACCTCTCTCATCGCGGCTCGTTCGGCCGCGATCATGTGCTTTGAACGGAGGAGGACCGATGCCGGATGCGGAACACGGTCCAGGTCGGCTGGCCGACGACACCGATCTCGCCGAGATCGACCTCGGCCTATTGCTCGCCCTGGAGGCTCTGCTGCGCGAGCGGAACGTCACGCGCGCGGCGTCGCGCCTGAACATCGGTCAGCCCGCGCTATCGGCTCGATTGAACCGTCTGCGACAGGTCTTTGCCGACCCCTTGTTCGTGCCCGCGGCGGCGGGCCGCGGCGTGGTGCCGACGACGAGAGCGGTGGAGCTGCAGGCGGAGCTGGCAGACGTGCTCGGCAAGCTCCGTCGCATGGTCGAGGGACCGGCCGTATTCGACCCGGTCCACAGCCAGCGCACCTTTGTCGTTGCCATCCACGAGAATCCAGCCGTGACGCTGGCGCCCGGATTCGTCGCGCGGTTGACCTCCACGGCCGCACGGGCGCGGCTAGCCTTCGTCCATCCGACGCGCGACGTTGTCGATCGGCTTGAACGGGGCGAGATCGACATTCTGGTGACGGGGGCTGATGGGGCACACGGCGATCTGATGCAGCGCCCGCTTTTCGAGGACAGCTTCCTCTCCGCGCAGCGCAAAGGTCACCCGCGCGGCCACGGGCCGCTTGATCTCGATCGTTTTTGCGCGCTCGACCATCTGTTGATCTCCGCCGACGGTGGCGGCTTTTCTGGTCTGGTCGACGACGCACTCGCCGGGCTAGGCCGTTCCCGACGCGTCGCCGTCTCGATTCAAACCTATGCGCTGGCGCCGGTCATCCTTGCCCACAGCGACTGCATCTGCACCCTTCCGCGACGCTTTCTGATGCGATTTTCCCACGAGCTCGATCTTACATCGCCGCCGCTCGATCTGCCGCCGGCGCGCATCGTTGCGCTGTGGCATCCGCGCAATCAGGAGGACGGAGCTCATGCTTGGTTACGTGAGTGCCTGTACCAAGCGGCCGCCTCCTGATTCGACTTGCCTCAACCGCACCACGTCGCGCATCTAGGCTTGATGATCGTCGGGACCTCTCGATCAGCGGATTCCGTGCCACTATTGTCGAGCGGCGATGGCCGTGATCTCGAGTTTGACGCCAGGACCGAGATCGGCCACGCCGATTGCCGCGCGCGCCGGCAGATGAGCCTCTGCAAAATGCGCCTTCCAGGCCGCATTGAACTCTGCCTTTTCCTTGAGGCTCGCCATGTAGATGGTCACCTGCAAGACGTTGCTCAGATCGGATCCGAGGGTCTTGAGTAACTGCGCCAACTGCCCGAGGACGTCGTTGGCCTGGCCCGACATGTCGAGGCTCGTGTCCTCGGGGACGATTCCACCGATGTAAAGCACGCCATTGTGCTCGACCACTTCGTGGAGCAGACCTTCGTAGGGCAATTCGCGCTTGATCATGATGGGACCGATGTTGTGTGTGACGGGCGGCATATCGCACATTTCAATGTCAGTGTCGTTGCAAGAGATCTCGCGCCAAGTCTTACCGAAAGACCGACCGCGCGGATCTGAATGCAACCGACTAAAGCGTTGAAAATAAAAGTACAAATTGGACGAAAGATCGCCGCCGGTCGACCCGTCAATCTGTCTTTGCACGAGCGCCCGGCATTTTCGCCGGCCCTGACCCGACGACATCGAAGCGCGGATCGCTATACTGCGACCCGGATCATCGGTGCGGCCGCGACAGTGCCGCGACCGGAACAAGGAATGTGACGATGGACGATACGATTGGCTTCCCCGACCCCGGCCTCGACCTGTCCGACGGCTTCAAGCCGCACACCTCGCATTGGGGCGTGTTCTCGGCACGTCAAGGCGAGGCCGGGCTCGAGGTCAGGGCCTATGCGGGCGATCCCGATCCGAACGGCATCATCGGGAATTTTCCCGGCGCGCTGCGCCATCAGGCGCGCATCACCCAACCTGCGATCCGCCGCGGCTGGCTCGAACGCGGTCCCGGTCCGGACGATCGCCGCGGCCGCGACGAATTCGTCTCCATTAGCTGGGAGAAGGCGCTCGATCTGCTCGGCGACGAGCTGGCACGCATCCGTGAGACGCGCGGCCCCGGCGCGGTGTTCGGCGGCTCCTATGGCTGGTCGAGCGCGGGCCGCTTCCACCACGCCCAGAGCCAGGTGCATCGCTTCCTCAACATCGCCTTGGGCGGCTATGTGCGCTCGGTGAACTCCTATTCCTCCGGCGCGTCCTCGGTGCTGCTGCCGCAGATCTTGGCAGGCTACGAGGACATCACCAAGCGCAACGTCACCTGGGAGCAGATCGCGGCCGATACCGACATCGTGCTGGCGTTCGGCGGCATGGCGCTGAAGAACTCGATGGTCGCAGGCGGCTCGATCAGCAAGCATGTCGAGCGCGGCGCGATGGAAGCTGCGCGCCGCCGCGGCTGCGAGTTCGTCCTGGTCAGCCCACTGCGCGAAGACCTGCCCGTCGAGGCCGGCGCCGAATGGATGACGTGCGTGCCCGGCACCGACACCGCGCTGATGCTCGGCATCGTTCATACGCTGGTCGCGGAAAACCTGCACGACCAGGCTTTCCTCGATCGCTACACCGAGGGATGGCCCGTCTTCCTGCGCTATCTCACAGGCGAGAGCGACGGCCAACCCAAGCACGCCGAATGGGCCGCAGCGATCTGCGGCGTCGACGCAAATACGATCCGCACACTTGCGCGCCGGCTCGCCGGCAAGCGTGCGCTCATTACTGTCTCCCATTCGCTCCAGCGCGCCGAGCATGGCGAGCAGCCGGTGTGGATGGGCATGGTGCTGGCGGCAGCGCTCGGCCAGATCGGCCTCTCCGGCGGCGGCTACGCCTATTCGTTGGGGGCGATCGGCTATTACGGCCGCCGCGTCAACGACGTGCCCGGGCCGACATTGGGGCAGGGCCGCAACGCTGTCCGCGATTTCATTCCGGTGGCGCGCATCGCCGACATGCTGCTCAATCCCGGCGGCACCTATCGCTACAACGGCGAGACGCGCACCTATCCGGATATCCGCCTCGTCTACTGGGCCGGCGGCAATCCCTTCCATCACCACCAGGACATCAATCGCCTGCGCAAGGCGTTTGCGAAAGTCGACACGCTGGTCGTGCACGAGCTCGCATGGACTGCTACGGCCCGGCATGCCGACATCGTGCTGCCCTCGACGATGACGCTCGAACGCGAAGACATCGGCTATTCCAGCAACGATCCCCTCATGGTCGCGATGCACCGCATCGCCGAGCCGTTCGGCCTTGCGCGCGACGACTACGAGATCTTTGCCGATCTCGCCGACCGTCTCGGCGCGCGCGAACCCTTCACCGAGGGGCGGACGTCACGGCAGTGGCTGGAACATCTTTATGAGCCGACCCGCGCCTCGCTCGAAGCGCGCGGTTTGGAGGCGCCGAGCTTCGAAGAGTTCTGGCGGCGCGGCAGCCTGGTCGTGCCGCAGCAGCCTGACGACGGCGGCCGGCTGCGCCGCTTCCGCGACGATCCCGTCAATCACGCTTTGCCGACGCCGAGCGGCCGCATCGAGATATTCTCCGCCAAGATCGCAGGTCATGGCGATGCGGATTGTCCGGGCCATCCGGTCTGGCTGGAGAAGTCCGACATGCCCAAGCCGGGGGCGCCGTGTTTTCTGGTCGCCAACCAGCCGGTGACGCGTCTGCATAGCCAGCTCGATTTCGGTGGACATTCGCTCGCCGCCAAGCATCGCGGCCGCGAGGTCGCGCGCATGAACCCAGGGGACGCTGACGCGCGCGGGATCAAGGACGGCGACATCATCCGGCTGTTCAACGCGCGCGGTGCCTGTCTTGCCGCGGTCCACGTCACCGACGGTATCGCGCCCGGCGTGGTCCAGCTCCCGACCGGCGCCTGGTACGACCCGATGGACCCCGAAGACGACGCGCCGCTCTGCGTGCACGGCAATCCGAACGTGCTGACCCGCGACGTCGGCACCTCGTCCTTTGCGCAGGGCTGCACCGGCCAGCTCACGACAGTCGAGGTCGAGAAGTTCACCGGCAATCTGCCGCCGATCCGGGCTTTCGATCCGGTGTAGAAAAAAAGGGGCCGTCCTGTGTGGGGGCAGGGACGGCCCCGAGTGGCTCGCAGGCCCGGGAGGATGAGGGCGCGAGCGGATGCTTACGCGGCTGCGCTGATCCAGTCCCTCTCCGTCAAAGGATGACGCGGCGGGAGTGCTTGCACATCTCGCCGTTCGCCCTTGCTGGCGAGGCGCCAGCGTGCCGGGGATTGATCGCTGATGCGCTTGAAGACGGTCGAAAAATGCGCCTGCGTGCTGAAGCCGACCGCAAGCGCAATCTCCGCCAGCGGCCGTTCGGTGGTGGCCAGCAGCGTCTTGGCGTGCTCGATCCGGTGATTGAGCAGATATTCTCGGGGCCGGTAACCGGTCGCGGCGCGGAATTGCGCCGCAAAGTGCATTCTGGACAGGCCGGCGACATTGGCGAGTTCGGACAGGCTAATGCAGCGGTGGAAATGATCGGCGACATATTGCTCGACCCGCCGCAGCCGCCATTTCGGCAAGGCATTGACCCTGGCGCGTGGCAATTCCAGACGTGCGAGATGCATCGCAAGGGTCTGGCCGATGCAGCGCGTGAACTCGTGGTCCGCGGCGTCGCCAAGTTCGATCAGCGCCTTGGCAAGCTCGGCTGCGAGCGGATCGCGCAACAGGACGAGGTCATTCAATCCCTCGGTCCCGGAAAATTGTGCCGGAAATTGATCCGCGGAGATGTAAAAGTGCAAGAAGGCGCATGGCGACTGGAATTGCACGGCGAGGGGCTTCGACGGCGCGGTGAGATACAGTGTGCCCGCGGGCATGGTCCCGTCGAAAATGACCTGGCGATCCCGGGTCAGTTTCGCGCGCGTGGTCTTGAGGGCGATGCCGACGAAATAGCGATCCTCAGGGGTCGTCGCTTCGTGCGACGAGGTGCTCCGCGGGTCTTCCCATCGCGAGATCGCGATGTCCTTGGCGGCCACCCCCGCGCGCGGATCGACCTGACGCCATTGACGCTCGCGAATGATCGCTTGTGTTGCCTGAGGTATCTCGCAATCCCCCGAGGCGCCCGGAAATTCAATCCAGGCATCACTTGCCTGCAAATTGGTCAACATCGTTCGTCCTCTCCGGGCGTTCTCCGCTGTTTGCAACCAGCAAACGCGCAAAGCCCTGCTTTCCATGTTGAGAGGATAGGCGTGAGCTGACCTGCAAGCTCGTTAGTGGTGATTAGGATGTGTTAGTTTTTGTGGGAGCGCATCAGGTGCGGCATCCCGTCTCAGGAAGCGTCCTTTTTGTACAATTTATCAGATATTTGCGCATCCCCGGCCCGACATAGGAGAGCGCCGGACATCGCGTGGAGATCGACGCGGCGGCGTGAGTTCCGTGGTTTGCCATCGCTGGACCTCGCACTGGCGCGGGGTATAGTCGCGCCGCATTTCGATGGAGCGGCCGTCAGGATGAGTCAGAAGTGACCGAGCTCTCGGCAGGACATGGCCCCCGCAGCAGCGACGCCGCGGCGATCCCAGATTTCGATGCCGTCGCGTTCGGGCCATTTTCGCTTCGGTCGCGGCTGCTGGAGAGGGATGGCTTGCCGGTCAGGCTCGGCAGCCGCGCGACGGATATTTTGCGCCTGCTGGTCAGTCGCGCCGGCGAAGTGGTCCCGAAGGACGAAATTCTCGGCTATGCGTGGTCCGGACTTTCCGTCGAGGAGGTCAGCCTGCGCGTCCATGTCGCGGAGCTGCGCAAGGTGCTCGGCGACGGAAAGGATGGTGCCCGCTACATCACCAACATCCCGGGCCGGGGCTATTGCTTTGTGGCGCCCGTGCGGCGTGGCGAGCGCGCGGAGCTGGCTGCGCCGCCGTCGCATGCGCCCGGAAGGACCGCGCCGGCACCGCCGCTGCCGCGCCGATTGGATCGGATGGTCGGGCGGGAAGACGCTGTAACCGAGTTGGCGGCCCGCTTGCTCCGCGATCGCTTCGTCACGTTGCGAGGGCCGGGCGGCATCGGCAAGACGACTGTTGCGACCGCGCTCGCGCATGAGATGTGCGATAGCTTCGACGGCAATGTCCATTTTCTCGAATTCGGTCCGCTCAAGGACGCGGCCCTGGTCGCGAGCACGGTTGCCGCCGCCTTGGGCCTCGTCGTGCACCATGATGATCCCTCGGCCAGCATCGTCAATTTCCTGCGGGGCCGCCGGCTGCTTCTCGTGCTCGACAGCTGCGAGCACGTCATCGAGGAGGTCGCGCGGCTTGCAGAAAACATCTACCGGGAGGCGCCCGGCATCGTCATCCTCGCAACCAGCCGCGAGTCGCTGCTGGTGGAAGGCGAGCAGATTTTCGAGCTCGTTTCGCTTCCTGGTCCGCCGCAGGGCACCCGCCTCAGCGCCGGCGAGGTGCTGGCTTATCCCGCTGTGCGCCTGTTCGTCGATCGCGCCGTCGCGGCCGGGCATCGCGACGACATCACCGACGAGGATGCCGAAGTCCTGGCCCGGATTTGCGGCAAGCTCGACGGCATCGCACTGGCGATCGAGCTGGCTGCCGCACGCGTCGGTCTCTATGGACTGCGCGAGATGGCGGCACTGCTCGACAATCGGTTGCAGCTCGAATGGCGCGGGCGGCGAACGGCGCCGCCGCGGCAGCAGACGCTCGGTGCGACGCTCGACTGGAGTTTCGGTCTGATCGGCGAGAGCGAGCGGATCGTATTTCAGCGCCTCGCCGTCTTCGCAGGTCACTTCACGTTGAAGGGTGTGATAGCGGTCGCGGCCGGGGCAGAGATGCCGGAGGATCGCGCCGTCGAGGCCCTGGAGCAACTCGTGGTGAAGTCGCTGATTTCTACCCAGCCGGACGGCGCATCGCGGCGCTATCGCCTGCTCGACGCAACGCGCGCCTATGCCCTGCAGAAACTGGCCGATGGCGGACAGCTGGCCGAGATCGCGCGCCGTCACGCTCTCTATGTCCAATGCACGCTCGAAGCGGGCATGAAGGATGAGGGCAGCAATCATGCCTCACGTTTGCAGGAACGCGCGAGCCTGCTCGCCGATGCCCGGGCTGCGCTGCAATGGGCTTATGCCAACGACGAGGGCGCCGGCTTGCGCGTGCCGCTCGCCGGCAGCTGCACAAGGCTCTTCGTCGAACTCAATTTGCTCAACGAGGCGCGCATCTGGTCCGATCGCGCCCTCGCAATGCTCGACGAGGCCGACCGGGGCGGCGCATGGGAGCTCGAACTTCAGTCGACGCTCGGTCACGCCTTGATGTTCACCGAGCGCAACAGCGAGCAGGCGGAAGCGGCGCTCAGGCGCGGGCTGGAAATAGCGGAAGCGCTTTCCGATCACGCCAACACATTCAGGTTGTTGTCCCGGCTCAACATGTTCTACCGCCGGACCGGTCGCTATCGGCATCTCGTGCCGACTGCGCTTCACGCCGAGCGGATTGCCCGCGTCATCGGCGATACCGCGGGGATCGCCGGGAGCAAAGCGCTGCTCGGCGTGTCATATCACCTCGCCGGAGACCAGGCCGCGGCGCAAGCCCATCTCGACCAGGGCCTGCGCGACGACGCTGCGCTCCGCGGGACCCAACCCGGGCATTTCGCCTATTCACGCACACCGCAGATTCCGCTTGCGCGCGTGCTATGGCTGCGCGGCTTTCCCGATCGTGCGCTTGAATGCATCCGGCCGCTGGTCGGCGCTTCAGCGCCGCATGACGTGGTCATGCACTGTATCGCATTATGCTGGTCCGCTTCGGTGTTCGGCTGGCTTGGCGATTGGTCGTCGGTCGAGGCCATGATCGGTCGTCTGGCCGCGCATGCGAGCATGCACGGACTCGGGCCCTACGAAGCCGTCGCGACGGGTTTTCGAGCGCAGAGCATGATCGCTCGGGGCGAGATCGCCGACGGCGTCGACCTGTTGCGGAGCGCGCTTCCCCGCCTGCATGCCGATCGCTACGAGCTCTACGCCTCAGCGTTCGCCGCGGACCTGTCTCGAGGCTTGGTCACGTTGGGACAATTGACGGAAGGCATTCAGGTTCTTCACGAAACCATTCTGCGGGTCGAGCAGGAAGGCGGCGCCTTCGACATGCCCGAGCTGCTCCGTCTGCGGGGAGAGCTGGAGGCCCATGGCGGCAATCCCGACGCGGCCGAGGCGGATCTTGTCGCATCGATCTCGCTCTCCGAACAGCAGGGCGCGTTGTCCTGGCGGCTGCGAGCCGAGATGTCGCTGGCGCGGCTTCGAGTCCGGCAGCGTGTGCAAAATCCGCTCGAACAGCTCGCTCAAACCTATGCCCGGTTCACGGAGGGGTTCGAGACCGCCGATCTCATTGCAGCACGGCGCATGCTGAACGAGCCGGCGGCCCGGTGAAGTTCGAAGCGAATCGCGCGGGCCGCTACTCGAAGACGGCGTCAAAGATCTCGACGTCCATCAGTACGGGCTTGGCGACCACTGTTCCGTCGGGCCGCAGCGTCTGCGCGCGTCGGAGCGTCGGCACCACGATGCCGCCGAAGCTGTCATGGGCCCAGGAGTAGTGCGCGACCTTCATCCCGAACAGATCGTGATCGGTCCGACGTTGCAACGCGTTATCGTCGAAATAGAAGATCTGCTCGGGCGCGAGCGTGATCAGGCCCGGAGGGAACTGCGCCCGCAACCGCCGCCATGACTCGTTGTTCTCCTGCCACGGTGGCAGCTCCTCCACCACCACGTCGGGATGGGCGAGCAGGAATGGATTGGTCAGATAATTCCAGATCGCGACGCCGCAGAAGAAGACGAGATGCAGTTCGTCCGCCAGCGTAGGCGAACCGGCCTCGGTGAACGCAACGCTTGGATTGCGCCAGGTCCTGAGGACCTCACCCTCGAGGCTTTCGATCGTGATCGCGTCCGGCTGAAACGAGCCGGAATGTTCCCCTCCGGTGATGCCGGTGAAGCGGACCGACTGCGTGCGGGTCGAGCCCTCCGCCGTCACGTCCTTGAATTCGCTGGCATGTCCGGTGCTGGAGAACAGCGTTCCGGCAACGGAGAGGTGAAGTGTGAACCGGCTCAAGCTATTCCAGCGGGCCATTCCGCCGCTGGCATCAATTACATCGTCAAGAAGCGCCATGTCCCGCCATATCCACCGTGAAGTGCCAGCACCATGGCGGGGCGGATGCGGCTTGGCGTGTTAGAAGTTGTTAGGAGTTGCGAGCGGAAATTCTTGCGGTATCCCGTTGAAGATACACTCAATTCAGCGCCGCAAGGAGCTCCCTGGCTGCGACGAGATCACGGGTCTGGAAGCCCTCCTGGTACCGCGTGACGAGAGGGGCGATCAGGGCGCGCGCGTCTCCGGCTTTTCCGGCCTGGCGCCAGAACCGGCCGAGACTGATTGCCCCCCGCAGCTCCCAGCCGAGCGCACATTGGCGGCGTGACAGATCGAGCGAGTCCCGGAAGCAGCTTTCGGCCTCCGCGGCATTGCCCGATCGGGCGAGGATATCGCCCTTGACCCTCAGCATCTCGGGCATGTCGAAGGATTCGCCATGATCGGGGATCTCTGCGATGGCATCATTGATGGTCTGCAAGGCTTCGTCGGCCTGGTTCTGCGCCACGAGTCCCTCCGCGAGCGCGGTCGCAAACACCGTCGTCATGATCCGGTGTCGCGTCGCGTACAGCGTGGCCTGGCTGCGGCGGAGGTGCTCGATGCTGGCGGTGACGTCGCCGCGGCGAAGCAGCAGCTCACCCTTCTGGCCGATGCCGACCGCATGATAGGGCCCGAGGAAGTGCCGCGCCGAATGATCGATCAGCCGCTCGATCAGGATTTCCGCATTCGCCAGGTCGCCGACCCAGAGGAACACGTAGATGGTCCAGATCAAGGAAATACCGAGAGTGAGCGGTTGCTCGAGCAGCTCGGCTTCGCGAATGGTGTATCGGGACGCCTCGATCGCACGATCGGGCCGGCCGGTGAGCCAAAGCCCGCGCGCGAGCGCCACCAGTGCGACGATGCGGTCGTCATAGCCGAGATGCCCGATATTCAGCCGCCGCGAGCCGGGATTATGCAACATCGCGCTCTCGCAGAGCTGCACCGCCTTGTCCTGGTTGCCGATTAAATGATGGGCGACGCCCAGCATCCATTCGACGTTCAGCGTGCTGGCGGGATCGTTCAGCTTCCGCGCGACGCTCTCGCCCTGTTCGCCGGTTCCGAGTGCTCCGTGAAAATCCCCGACCCTGGTCAGGTAGATGTGTAATCCGCGCAGCAGCCAGAGCTGCCAGTGCAGATCCTGGAGCTCTCGGGCAAGCTGGAGACTGCGCGTGAACGCCGAGCGGACCGCTTCGGTATTGCCCTGCGTGAACATCGCGGAGACGCCGAGCGCGGCGTGCAGGATCATTTCATTGCGGCCATCCACTGCGCTCGCGTCGAGGGACGCCAGCGCCTGCTGGGTCCAGCGGTAGCATTCCGTCAGCAATGTCAGCTCAAGGAAGAACTGGGCCGCTGACGCCGCAAGATCCACGCCGATCGTTCGGTCCCCGCCGTCCGAAAAGCTCCAGGTCAGCGCGGCCCGAACATTGGGCAGGTGGTCGGCATAGGGAAGGAAGCCGCCGGCCGTCTGCATGCCCGTGGATTTGAGCGCGATGTCGCGCAGGAAATCGCGGAAATATTCGGCGTGGGCGCGTGCGACGCGGTCCGCTTCGCCGTTCTCGACGAGCTTGTCCGCTACGAAGGCACGCGTCGTATCCAGCAGGCGATAGCGCAGCCGCCGCTCCGCAGGCGAGGTCGCGATCAGCGATTTGGAAAGCAGATTGGAGATCGCCTCGGCGGCTTCTGCCTCGCCAATTCCCTGACAGGACGCGACCGCAAGCGCGGCTTCCAGCGTGAACGGTCCGACGAATGCCGACAATCCGCGCAGCGTTGCGCTTTCGGTTGCCGGCAGCAAATCATAGCTCCAGGCGAGCGCCGCACTCAGGGTGTGGTGCCGCGGCACAGCGGTGCGCCGACCGCGCCATAGCAGCGAGAAACGGCTGTCGAGCAGCGAGGCGGTCCCGGCAATGCCGTAGGCGTTCACACGCCCGGCCGCGAGCTCGATCGCGAGCGCGATGCCGTCCAGCCGACGGCAGATCTCGGCGACGAGCGGCGCATCCTCTTCGCTGAGCTCGAATTCGCTCAGGCTCTCTGCAATGCGTTCCACGAAGAGCTGAGTTGCGGGATAGGCAAGGATGTCGGCGATGCCGAGCCCGTCGCGCTGTGGCGGGCAATCCAGTGGAAACAGCCGATGGACACGCTCACCGTCGGCGCGGAAGGATTCGCGGCTGGTGGCGAGAATATGCAGCCCGCCCGCTTCCCGGACGATGCGTTCGGCCAGGGGGGCGAGATCGTCGAGGATGTGCTCGCAACTGTCGAAGACCAGCAGCATCCGCCGGCTGCGCAGGAATGTCAGCAACCCCGGCATCGGGTCGTCGGAATTGACTGTAAGGCCCAGCGCGGCCGCAATCGTTCCCGCAACGAGCCGCGTCTCCCTGAGTGCGCCGAAATCGACAAAACACACCTGGCCGTCGAAGGCCTGGAGTTCGCCATGCGCCACCGCCAGTGCGACCGAAGTCTTGCCGATCCCGCCGGGGCCGACGATCGTGACGAAGCGATGCAAGGCAAGCTCGGCGGAAATTCTCGCGACCGCATCGTCCCGCCCGATCATCTTCGCGAGCGGCGAGGGCAGCGAGCGCGGCGCAGCGACGGGCAGGCTGGTCCGGTTCTCCGATGGGGCAGCCCGGAGCAGCGCGGCCGTGAAGCAATAACCCCGCCCGGGGACGTTGACGACGTAGCGGGAGCCTTCGCCCGGATCGCCCAAGGCCTTGCGCAGTGTCGTGATGTGAAAGCGCAGGCTGCCTTCGTCCACATTCACGTCGGCCCAGACGCGCCGGATCAACTCACGCTTGTCCACAACCTCCCCGGCGCGCTCGGCCAGAAAAACGAGAATATCGAGCGCACGGCCGCCGAGGTGAACCGGGGCGCCGTCCTTCTCGAGCAGCCGCGTCTTTGCGAACAGCCGGAATGGCCCGAAAGCAATGGCCGACTCCTGGTCGTTAGTGTCCGGCACGGGCCAATCATTCCAGTGAGAGCTGAACTCTGCACTTTGATTTAGCAGAAGGGAACCCCGAGTAAACTGGCCGAAAGTGGCGAAATCGCGTGGGGCGCCGGCAATTGGCCGTCGCGCGCGACGATCCGTCGCAAATTGTACTCAAACGCGAGCATCTTGCGAAGCGATAGGGGCAGCCCGGCGGCGTGCTTGACCGCCCAGCTCACGGCTTGGAGTCCCGGTCGTCGCACCCTCATCATAACAAAATCTTGCAACGTCTAACGAGCAATGCACGCGAACTGCATCCAGTATCCGTTCCGAGTTTGACGTTAATTCCAACGGGGAGGCGACGATGTCCGGTATCAACGCTCGGCCGAATGACGACGTCGTTCGATCTCAGCTTGTGGCCAGTTTAGACGATCAGTCGCGTGACTGGCAGCTCGTGCTGCGGGAATCCCACCATCGGATGAAGAACACGCTGACGATACTGGGTGCGTCAGTCCGCCGCGATTTCACCCGGGCAGGCACTAGGGACGTGTCGCTTGCCGCGGACCGGCTCGAGCGGCGCATCGTCGCCTTCGGCAGGCTCTATCAACTCTTGTCCGACAATGACGATCATACGGCGATCCCGGTGGCGGCCTTCTTCGAAAATTTGTGCGGAGCGATTTCCGAGGCCGTGCTGGAGCCCGCGGGCATCCGCTGCGAGGCGGCGATCGAAAACGGGACCCTACCGGCATCGCAATGCCATCGGCTCGCGCTGATGCTGACGGAGCTGGTGACGAATGCGGCCAAGCACGCCTTCCCGAACAGGAATGATGCAATGATCCGCATCGAGATAGCCAATCGTGACGGCGCCTGGTTCTGCACGGTATTAGACAACGGGATCGGCGCGACCGGGCCGCTTCAGGGCACAGGCAGCCGGATTCTCGAAGGACTCGCACGCAGCATTCGCGCCCGGCTGCAGGGCGAGGCGGGAGAAGACGGCACACGTGTAACGATCGTGATGCCGATCGCAGCTGCTTGAAGTTCGTCTTCGATCCAACCCAGGGAGTTCGACATGGCCACTACCGAAATCGACCGCGACGCCGCGGCCAAGTCTTCTAAGAACCCTTCCAACAAGTCTGCGAGCAAGTCTTCGACATCGTCTAGAATTGATCAGAGGCTCGAGGTGATCGTGATCCCCGTGTCCGATGTCGATCGCGCCAAGGCCTTCTACGCGCGTCTCGGTTGGCGACTTGACGCCGATTTTGCCTCCGGCAATGACTGGCGCGTGATCCAGTTCACGCCGCCAGGCTCGGCCTGCTCGGTGATCTTCGGCAGGAACGTGACCGCGGCAGCGCCGGGCTCGGCGCGAGGCTTGTACCTGATCGTCTCCGATCTGGAGGCGGCGCGAAAGGATCTGCTCGGCCGCGGCATCGAGGTCAGCGCTCCATTCCATGGTGCCGGCGATGTCCACGCCGGAACCGACGAGCCTTATCTCTCCGGCAGCGTTCGGGTTAGCGGTGCTGACCCGAAGCGCGGCAGCTACGGCTCATTTGCCTCGTTCAGCGATCCCGACGGCAATGGCTGGTTGTTCCAGGAGGTCACCACGCGATTGCCGGGACGGATCGCGGGCGACGGCACGACATTCGCTTCGCAGGCTGCGTTGGCCGCAGCACTGCGCCGCGCGGCGGCGGCACATGGCGAGCACGAAAAGCGGACCGGCGGGCACGATGAGAACTGGGCCGATTGGTACGCCGATTATATCGTCCGCGAGCAGGCGGGCCAGCCGCTGCCATCCTGAGCTGGACGGCGGCTTCTCGACTGATGCAAGCCGACGCGGCGCGCGATGACTGAGCTCATCGCGCGCCGTGTTGCTTTGGCGGCGACCATCGTGGATCGCCGCTTGCTCTGCTCGGCGTCGCGCGGCTCGCAACGGCTAACGCGGTCTAACAACCCATAACGAGCAAATTGCCAGGGCCTGCGCCAATCTCTCTGCATGACGAACCGAGGCGTTGATGTCGAATTCGGTCAGCGTCACCGACCAAAGCCAGGGAGATCGAACATGACCACGCAAGCACGTATCGACATTCTCAATCCAGACCGCCGTCAACTGTTGAGCCAGGCCGCGATGACCGCGGTTGCCGCAAGCGTATCGAGCCTGTTGCCGCTGCATTCCGCCAAGGCTGGCGTGAGTGGGGCGGTTCGCCCGTTCCACGTCAGCGTGCCCGAGCAGGATCTGGTCGATCTTCGCCGCCGCCTCGGGGCGACGCGCTGGCCGGATCGTGAGATCGTTGTCGATCAATCGCAGGGCGTGCAGCTGACGACGGTGCAGCAACTCGTGAACTACTGGCAGAACGACTACGACTGGCGCAAGATGGAGGCGCGGCTGAATGCCTTGCCGCAATTCGTCACCGAGATCGACGGCGTCGACATCCACTTCATTCACGTTCGCTCGCGTCACGAAAACGCGCTGCCGATGATCGTCACGCATGGCTGGCCCGGTTCGATCATCGAGCAGATGAAAATCGTCGGCCCGCTCACCGACCCCACCGCACACGGCGCGACGGCGGCGGACGCCTTTGATCTCGTGATCCCGTCGCTGCCCGGCCACGGCTTCTCCGGCAAGCCGACGGAGCTGGGCTGGGATCCCCAGCGCGTCGCGCGCGCCTGGATCGTGCTGATGAAGCGGCTCGGCTACAACCGCTATGTCGCGCAAGGCGGCGATTGGGGCAATGCCGTGACGGAGCAGATGGCAGTGATTGCGCCGCCCGAGCTGCTCGGCATCCATACCAACATGCCCGCGACCGTTCCGGACGACATCGCCAAGGCGCTTCAGCCCGGCGGATCGCGGCCGTCGAACCTCTCGGCCGATGAGCGCTACGCTTACGATCAGCTCGATGACTTCTACAAGCACGGTCTCGGCTACGCCATCGAGATGTCGAACCGGCCGCAGACGCTCTATGGCCTGGTGGATTCGCCGGCGGGCCTCGCGTCCTGGATGCTCGACCACGATGCGCGCAGCACCGCGATGATCGCCCGGGTGTTCGACGGCAAGACGGAAGGGCTGTCGCGCGATGACGTGATCGACAACATCACGCTCTATTGGCTCACCAACACCGCGGTGTCCTCGGCGCGGCTGTACTGGGAGAACAAGCTGGTGTTCTTCGAGCCCAAGCACATCAAGATCCCGGTCGCCGTCAGCGTCTTCCCGGACGAGATCTACGCCGCGCCGCGCAGCTGGACCGAGAAGGCCTATCCGAAGCTGATGCACTACAATCGCCTCGACAAGGGCGGCCACTTCGCCGCCTGGGAGCAGCCCGCGCTGTTCTGCGCGGAAATGCGCACCGCCTTCCGACCGCTGCGTCAGTCGATCTGAGACCTGCGGGGACGCGCACTTCCGCGCGTTCTCATTTTTCCCCACAGACAGGAATGCAATCATGAACCGCCCCGAACGCACCTTCACGACCGACCAAATCCGCCTGGAACGTCGGCTGCCGTCGTATTGGCGTGTCGCCTTCGACATGCCCCCGGTCAATATCTTCGGCCCCAAGCAGCTTCCGCTTCTCGACGACGTCGTCACGGCGATCGAGACCGATCCTGAGGTGAAGGTCGTGGTGTTCGACAGCGCCGTGGAAGGCTTCTTCATCACGCATTACGACTTCCTCGCGCCGCTGGAGGATTCGCTTCGTATCCCGCCCGGGCCGACCGGCCTGCAGGCACTGCCCGACATGCTGGTGCGTCTCAGCCGCGCGCCGGTTGTCTCGATTGCCTCGATCCGGGGCCGCGCGACCGGCGTCGGCAGCGAGCTGGCGCTCGCGAGCGACATGCGCTTTGCCAGCCGCGAAAAGGCGATACTGTCGCAATGGGAAGTCGGTGCGGGCCTGGTGCCCGGCGGCGGGCCGATGGCGCGGTTGCCGCGCCTGATGGGCCGCGGCCGCGCGCTCGAAGTTCTGCTCGGCGCCGATGACATCCACGGTGATCTCGCCGAACGTTACGGCTATGTGAACCGGTCGCTGCCGGATGCCGAGCTCGACGGCTTCGTCGAGGCGCTGGCCATGCGCATCGCGTCCTTCGACAAGGAGGCGATTGCCGAGACCAAGCGCCTCGTCGACGTCGCGAGCCTGCCGCCGGATGTCGAGATCAAGCCGGAATGGGACGCGTTCCTGGCCTCGCTCAGCCGCCCCGCGAGCCAGACCCGCATCAAGGCGCTGATGTCGCGCGGCTTCCACCGCGCCGGTGACGTCGAGAACCGGCTCGGCTTCCACGTCGGACAGATCGGTAACTAGAGCGTTTTCGAGCAAAGTGGATACCGGTTCGCGTGAAGAAAACGCGTCAAAGCAAGAATCAAGTCCCGTTCGGAACGGGACTTGACGGAACCGCTGCGGCGCTCGGCCGGTTGGAATTGGCGACAAGCGGTCGTGCCAATGTCGCTTTCCTTCGGTACCGAGCGCCGGTGCTAAAAAATCAACCAGGAGAATTGAGATGATCCGCAAGGCAACAGCAGTCTGGAAGGGCACCGGTCGGGACGGGACCGGTCAGCTATCGAGCGAATCCGGCGTGCTCGCTGCGACGCCCTATTCCTTCAAGACCCGCTTCGAGAACGAGAAGGGCACCAATCCCGAGGAGTTGATCGCTGCGGCCCATGCCGGTTGCTTTACCATGGCGCTGGCCTTCGGCCTGCAGCTCGCCGGCTTCACGCCGGACGAACTCTCGACGGAAGCCGCGGTCACGCTCGAACCGGAAGGCAAGGGTTTCAAGATCAGCAAATCGGCGCTGACCTTGCGTGCCAAGGTGCCGAACCTCGACGATGCCGGCTTTGCCCGCATCGCGGGCGAGGCCGAGAAGAACTGCCCGGTGTCGAAAGTGCTCAACGCCGCAATCACGCTTGACGCTAAACTGACGTAGGGCGCGCTCTCATTGTGTCTCCATCCGGTTCTGGAAGCTTGCGTCTCGCGAGAGGAGCTGGATGGACAAATGCCTGGCTTTCGGCTGAGCCGCCAAAAGCATAGGATGCGACGGATTCAGAACGGACAGACGGATCAATTGGGAGTGGAGATATGACAACGGAACGCGCAGTTTTAGCCGGAGGCTGCTTCTGGGGCATGCAGGATCTGATCCGCAGGCAGCCGGGCGTGATCTCGACCCGCGTCGGCTACACCGGCGGCGCTGTGAAGAATGCCACCTACCGCAATCATGAAGGTCATGCCGAAGCGATCGAGATCACCTTCGATCCCGCCAAGACCAGCTTTCGGACCATGCTGGAGTTCTTCTTCCAGATCCACGATCCGACCACGCTCAACCGCCAGGGCAATGATTTGGGCACGAGCTATCGCTCGGCGATCTTTTATACCAGCGACGAACAGAAGCGCATCGCAAAGGATACGATTGCAGACGTCGAGGCGTCCGGTCTCTGGCCTGGCAAGGTCGTGACCGAGGTCGCGCCCGCGGGCGAGTTCTGGGAAGCCGAGCCGGAGCACCAGGATTATCTCGAACGCTATCCGGACGGGTACACCTGCCACTTCATCCGCCCCGACTGGAAACTGCCGCGGCGCGGGGCTGCAGCGGCAGGCTAGAGCTGGTCGTCGTTATTGTCGGGGAGAGCCATGCCCGAAATCCGCGAGATCACCGCCGGCATCCGCAGAGCACATCGACCGCTTTTCGGGCCATCTCCCTCAGCTCGGAGCGGCGGGCGCCGGCACGGGCGCGAATGGCGATGGTGTGCATCGTGGCTGAAGCGAGAATGGCAAGCGCCGCTGGATCGGCGTCGCGCTTCAACTCGCCCTTGTCCTGCGCAAGGCGGAAGCGGGCTTCGAAATCGGCATCTATCATCCGCAGTCCCGCCGCGACGCTGCTCCGGATCGCGGCATCTTCGGCGACTTCGGTCACCGCCGTCCCCACCACGAAGCAGCCGCGCGCGGCTCCCTTGCCGGAAAAGTAAATCGACAGCGCCGCGTCATAGGCCAGCATCAGCGCTTCGTCCAAGGGATGGTCCCCGGCGAGAGCCTCACGCGTCGCGGCAAGGCTGATCTCCCAATAACGCGCGAGCGCCTCGAGGTAGAGCGCATGCTTGTTGCCGAACACCGCGTAGAGGCTCGGCGGACTCATCCCGGTCGCGGCAGCGACCTTGTCCAGGGAGGTACCGGAATAGCCCGTCCTCCAGAACGTCTCCGTTGCCCGCTTCAAGGCGGTCTCTGCGTCGTAGGCCGGTGGCCGTCCCCGGCGCGCCGGGCTCGTTTCGCTCTTTTTCCGTGCCATATCGTCAGAACCCCGGTTGCCCTGTTCTACACGTATATTTGTATGGATCGTTATAAAAATCAAGGGTCGCAGCCTTGATCGCCGCGTTGGAGTGCAATATTTGTAACGATCGTTATTAAATAGATTGAACCCGAGGATCTTCCGATGCGTTTCGATTTCGCGCCAATCGCCGGCGGGCTCGGCGATGGCAGCAGCTTCCGCCCGAGCGAGGCTGCCGCGCAATGGTTTGGGGCAGGGCTCGGCAAGCGGCTGCGACGGCCGCTGATGCTCGCGCTGCCGATGGCGGTGGCCGTGGTTGGCGCCTTCATCTATCTGGCGCAGGAGCAATATGTCTCGACCGACGACGCCTTCGTGCGTGCCGCCAAGGTGACCGTCAACGCGCGCGTTTCCGGCCAGGCGGTCGAGATAGCCGTGCGCGACAACGAGCGCGTCCGGCGGGGGCAGGTGCTGTTTCGCATCGACCCGGAGCCTTATCAAATTGCCGTCGACCAGGCCGAGGCGCGCCTCGGAAGTGCGCGGCTCCAGATCGAGTCCCTCAAGGCGACCCATCGTCAGCAGCAGGCGGAGCTGCAGTCGGCCAAAGAGACGGCTACCTTCGACGAGCGCGAGTTCGATCGCAAGAAGATGCTGGTTGCCTCCGACTTCACGCCACGCGCGGTGTATGAGCGGGCCGAGACGGACATGAAGGTCGCTCGCCACCGCATGGCGTCGATCGAACAGCAGATCGCCAACACGATCGTTGCCCTCAACGGCGATGCCGATATCGATGTCGACCGTCATCCGACCGTTCGCGCGGCCAGGGCACAGCTCGACCGTGCGCGGCTGGATCTCTCCTACGCCACCGTGACGGCGCCGGACGACGGCATCGTGACCAAGGTGGACGATCTCCAGATCGGCGGCTTCGTCAATGCCGGGGCAACGACGTTCTCGCTGCTGTCGAGCCGGCACGTCTGGGTCGAGGCGAATTTCCGCGAGACCGGCTTGACCCACATGCGCCCGGGCCAGGAGGCGACGATCGACGTCGATGCCTATCCGGATCGCAAGTTCAAGGCGCACATCGTCAGCATGAGTCCGGGGACCGGCTCTGACTTCTCGCTCCTGCCGCCCGAGAATGCGACGGGAAACTGGGTCAAGGTCGTGCAGCGATTGCCGGTGCGCCTGGAACTCGACGATCTCGATCCGAACCGGCCATTGTTCTCGGGCATCAGCGTGACGGCGCGGGTCGATACAGGCCATCGCCGCAGCTGGCCGCATCTGCTCCAACCGGCGCCTGCAACGGAGGGCAAATGAGTACGCCCCTTCCATCGACCACGGCGCCCGGCGGTCATCACGCGATCGCCGCGGCCGCACTCATGGCGACCTACATGCAGGCCGTCAACATTTCGATACCGAACGCGGCGCTACCCCATATTCAAGCGACGCTCTTGATGGCCAATGACGAGGTCGGCTGGGTGTTTTCCTCCTATATCGCGGCGAGCGCCGTGACCATGTCGATCACGCAATGGCTGGCGGGACGCTACGGCCGCAAAGTGGTCTATCAGGCCGCTGTCACGATCTTCGTCTTGGGTCTCGCCCTCGACACGCTGGCGACGACGTCGATTCAGTTCGTGCTGGCGCGAATCCTCCAGGGCGCGGCGAGCGGACCGCTGGCGCCGCTCTCGCTGGCGATCCTGCTCGAGGCGACACCGCCGGCGCGACCTGCGCGCATGAACTTGGCCTGGACCGTCTGCTCCCTGCTCGGCATCAGCAGCGGCCCGGCCATTGGCGGCTGGCTCAGCGAATATTACGGCTGGCCCGCGATCTTCTATTTCAGCCTGCCGATGACGGGCTTCATTTTCCTGACGATGGCTCAGCTGCTCGGCGAGAAGCGGGCGGAGCGGAGCCAGCCCTTCGACTTCTTCGGCCTGACGACGTTCTCCGTCGGCATGATAGGGTTGCAGATGTTGCTCGATCGCGGGGAGCGCCTCGAATGGTTTGCCTCGACGGAAATCTGGATCGAGGCGGGCGCCTCCGTGCTCGGCTTCTATCTCTTCGTCGTGCACGTCATGACGACAAAGGAGCACTTTCTCCGCACGGCGCTGTTCAGGGACCGCAATCTCGTGCTCTCGACGGTCATCTCCTTCGCGGTTGGCTTCGTGCTGCTGCCGACCTTGGCCCTGACGTCCCCGATGCTGGAGGAATTGCTCAACTACCCCGTTGACACCACCGGATACATGACCGTTCCGCGCGGCGTCGCGCTGGTGGGAGCGCTGGTGCTGACGAGCCTGGTCCCGGCGCAGATCGACTACCGGCCGTTCCTCGTGGGTGGAATGACGCTGGTGGTCTATGCCAACTGGCTGATGCTTGGCTATTCACCGGCGATGGATTGGCGGCCGGTGGTCGAGGCCGGCCTGCTCCAGGGAGCGGGCCTCGGCATGTTGCTGCCCGCGCTCGCCAGGGCCGCGTTCGGCACGCTCGATCCGAAGCTCCGCCCGGAAGGCAGCGCGCTGATCAACCTGTCGCGCCTCTATGGCAGCACCATCGGTATCGCGGTGGTCCAGCTCTTCTTCTACGCCAACACGCAGGCTGTGCACGTCGCACTCGCAAAGAACCTCACGCCCTACCGAGTCGCTGCATTCGTCGGGGGGCCGATCGCGAAGCCAAGCCTTGCCGCCCTCAACGGCATGGTCACGCGTCAGGCGGCGACCGTCGCGGTCATCGACCAGTTCGAGATCCTGATGCTCGCCATGCTCGTCGTGATTCCGCTCGTGTTTTTTCTCCGTAAGCCGCGGCCGACCGGTTAACGCCTGGAGCCGTGGAATGACATCGCATCGAATACCTCGTCCCTCGCTTTTGAGGGAGCCGAGGACAAACAAAGGAGTATGAGCATGACTTCGTCAGATACGCTTCGTTATACGAGGATTCCAACTCATCAATCCGGGACGATTCCCGCGGTGGGATTTGGCACGCTCATTCCGGATCCGCTCGTGACCAGGCAGGCCACCAAGGCTGCATTGGAGGCCGGATTTCGACACCTTGATTGCGCGGAGCGCTATCGCAACGAGGAAGCGGTCGGCGATGCGCTGCAGGAGACGTTCAAGGAGGGAATGCTTCAGCGCAAGGACCTGTTTGTTACGACGAAGCTATGGAACACCAATCATCGGCCGGAACGGGTCAGGCCTGCCTTCGACGCCAGTCGCCGGCGGCTGCAAGTCGACGAGATCGATTGCTACATCATCCATACGCCCTTTGCCGTTCAACCCGGCGACGAACAGGATCCGAGAGATGAGCACGGTCGGGTCATCTATGATTCAGGGGTTACGCTGGCGGAGACGTGGGGGGCGCTGGAGCGCCTGGTCGACGAGGGGCACTGCAAGTCGATCGGTCTGTCGGACATCACCCTGGACAAGCTGCGCGAGATCGTTTCGGTCGCGCGGATCAGGCCCGCCATGGTGCAAGTCGAATCGCATCCGTATCTTCCCGAGTGGGACCTGCTCGACTTCTGTCGAGAGCACGGGATCGTCTTGCAGGCGTTTGCAGCGCTGGGGCACGCGATGAAGCCGAACGTCCTGGCCGATCCGGTGATCACTGCCATCGCGGAGCGTTTGCACAAGACACCGGCCCAAATTGCGCTGGCGTGGGCCGTCCAGCGCGGCACCGCTTTCCTGACGACTTCGACCAATCCCCGGCGCATCCAGGAGAACTTCGATATTTCGGCTTTGCCCAAAGACGCCATGCGAGAGATGAGGGACGAGATCACGACAAACATCAGGTTCAACACGGTCGTCGAGACCGGCGTGCCCGGATTCATTCCGCGCGCCGGATGAATCGGCGCCGGCCAGCCGACTCGTCAAGCTCGGAGCTGCTCGATCAAATCGTGGGCGCTGCGGATTTCGGCGATGCCGGCACCTTCGGTGAACGGCCGGCATGCGCGTTCCAGAATTGCCAAGGCCTCCTTGGTCTGGCCAGCGCCGATCATGTACCGCGCCAGGCTGACCGCGCTTCGCAGCTCCCAGAAGCGCGCGCCTTGCTGGCCGGCAATGTCCATGGCCTCGCGAAAGCGCGGCTCGGCGTCTCCTGAATGCCGGGTGCTCCTGAGCATCAACTCTCCCTTGATGCGGATCAGCTCCGGCAGATACCAGAGCTCCTGCCGGTCGTTGCAGCGGGTCAGGACATCCTCGATCACGTCGAGGCCGCGATCGACCTGGTCGGCCTCTCCGGAACACGCGGCGAGCTCGCCGAGCAGGGGCAGAAAACGCGGCAGGAAGCGCGCATCGCCGGCGCGATTGAGCTCCTCGCGCAGCAGCGGAAGGCCGGTCGAGTCGCCGCGTTTGACCATGACTGCGGCGTTGAAGGCCCTAGCCCACAGGCCCCACAGCCGGATCGCGTGGCGCTCGGTGTGTTCGAGCAGCTCGGCGCCGTGACGCTCCGCGGCGTCGAAATCGCCGGACCAGAATGCGATCGGACAGGCGGCTTGTCCGAGTACGCTGCAGAAGGTCAGCGCGTGGCCATTGGCGCGGCCTTCCTCGATGTTCCTGGCGGTGAGGGCCTGAGCCTGATCGGCCAGGCCCTGAAGCCACAGGATGCGAGCTCGAAAATATTGGGTCGAGATTCTCAGATCGAGCGGGAAGATTTTCGGCTTCTCCGCCAACACATGCAGCGATGCATTGACCCGGTCGATGCGTAGCCGAGCTTCGTTCTGATCCCCGAGATAGTGCAGCGCTACGGCCATCAGGCGGTCGCCCAGCATGACGTCGGTCCTGTCGGACGAGTTCGCCGCTGCGTTCGCAAAGCGATCGGCGAGCGCACGGGCCTTGCCGAACTGTCCGTTGTTGAACTGGTCGATGCACAAGCCCCAGAGCGCGCGCAGCCGGAAATCCTTGTCGTCGAGCCTGTCAGCCAGCTCGAGGGTCGTCTCGAGGATCGGCCGCGCCTCGCGCGCGCGGCCCTCGCCATACATCAGCGACCAGCCGAGTGCCGACAGGAGCTGCATGCGGATGCGGTCATCGTCGGCGGTGTCTCCGAGCGCTGCGAGTGCCGTTCTGCTGCGCTCACGGCATTCCGCGAACAGTGAAAGACGCACCCACAGCGTGATCGCGGCCGCCGTCAGCGCGATGCCGAGTGTCGCCTCGCCGTCGGGCCCGAAGGCCCAGTCCAACGCCGCGCGCACATTGTCCAGCTCCGCGCCATAGATGCTCAGCCATTCGGGCAGCGGCGTCGAAATATCCGCCTCCGCGCGCTGGAATAAATCGCGAAAATGCTCGGCATGACGCCGCGCGAACTGCCTGGCTTCGCCGAGCTCGTTGAGTTTTCCGTATGCATAGGTGCGCGTGGTGTCGAGCAGCCGATAGCGCAGCGTCCGCGAGCCGGACGGCGAGATCAGCGACTTGGTCACCAGGCTGTCGATTGCTTCGAGGGTCTCGGATGCGTTGAGGCCGTCACCGGACGCGACCGCTGCCGCCGCCTCCGGCGCGAAAGGCCCGGCAAAGACCGACAAGCGTCGCAGCGTGGCGCTCTCCACGGGAGGCAGAAGGTCGTAGCTCCAGTCGAGCGCCGCAGCGAGCGTCTGGTGCCGCGGCACGGCGGTGCGCCGGCCGCGCCATTGCAGCGAAAAGCGGCTGTCGAGCAGGGATGCCGTGCCGGCGATGCCGTAAGCATTGACGCGGCCCGCCGCGAGCTCGATCGCCAGCGCGATGCCGTCGAGGCGCCGGCAGATGCTCGCGACGAGGGGCGCCTCTTCTGCGCTGAGCTGAAACGGTCCCGAGCTCTGCGCAATGCGGTCCACAAAGAGTTGAGCCGCGGGATAGGCAAGAACCTCGTCGACAGCAAGCCCTTCGCGCTCGGGCGGACAATCCAGTGGGAACAGCCGGAAAATCCGCTCGCCTTCGCTCCGGAACGACTCGCGGCTGGTTGCGAGAACACGAAGCTGCGGTGCTTCGCGAACGATGTGCTCGACGAGAGGCGCCAATTGATCCAGCACATGTTCGCAACTGTCGAAGATCAGCAGGGCCGGGCCGATCTTGAGGAAAGTCAGAAGGGCCGGCGTCGGATCTTCCGCGCTGATGGTCAGTCCGAGCGCCGAAGCAATGGTGGTCGCGATGTGACTGGCATCCCTCAGCGGACCGAAATCGACAAAGAAGACTCGCCCGCCGAAATCCTGGGAGCGGCGATGCCCGACGGTGACGGCGACCGAGGTCTTGCCGATGCCGCCCGGGCCGACGACGGTCATGAAGCGATAGAGGGAAAGTCCGTTCGAGATCTTCTCGATGACATCTTCCCGGCCGACCATCCTGGTTAGCTGAGCGGGCAGGGAGCGGGGAGGGGCGGTTTCGGCCGCGAGCGGGGCGGCTGGCGCAGCTGCTTGAGCGAACGAGGCGACAAAGCAATAGCCGCGGCCCGGCACGTTAACGACGTAACGGGCCGACTTGCCGGTATCGCCGAGCGCTTTGCGCAGCGCCGCGACATGGAAGCGCAGACTGCCCTCGTCGACATTGACGCCGGCCCAGATGCGCTTGACCAGCTCTCTCTTGTCGACGACTTCTCCGGGGCGTCCGGCAAGGAAGATGAGAATGTCGAGCGCGCGGCCGCCGACATGAAGCGGCGCCCCCTCCTTCTCCAAGAGCCGGGACTTCGGAAACAGTCGAAATGGCCCAAAGGAAATGGCCGAGTCTTCGCTACGATCTGGCACGCGCCATCGCCCCCTCGAAGGGAGTCAAAAGGTATTACTTTTTGGTCTACCAGAACGAGGCGTACAGTAAACTGGCCGAAAGCAGTGGGCAGGGCTGGCAGCCCTGCGTGGACGGCTTGGGTCGGCTCGCTCGCCCGAATAATGCTTGGAAAGTAAAGAGTTAGGCCGATGTGACAATGCGATGACGCCGAGGCTCGTCCGGATGGAGCATTGACTGCGATGCCGGATTGCTGCGATGGCATGGTCCGGGAGCCGGTCCCGCCACCACATCGATTGCCGACTTCCGGAATTTCCAGCATGGCCTCTTTCACGCGGCGACAATTCGTGCACGCGTTGACAAGCGCAGCGGCGCTCCCCGCGCTTCCCCGCAGCGGACAAGCCGCCGACTATCCGTCTCGTCCCATTCGCCTGGTGATTCCCTACGGACCCGGCGGATCCGGTGACCAGATCGCGCGCCCCTGGGTTGACAGGATGCCGTCGCTGCTGGGGCCGACCTTCGTCGAATATATCGGCGGTGCGGGCGGCGCCATCGGGACCGCGGCGGTCGCACGCGAGGAGCCCGACGGCTATTCGCTGCTGCTCGGTAACGGCAGCACGCAGGTCATCATTCCCATGACGTCGGCGAATCCCGGATATTCGGTTGGCGATTTCCGCGCCATCTACCGGCTGATCAACAGCGCGCTGGTTTTCGCCGTCAATCCTTCGGTGCCCGCCGCAAACCTGCGCGAGTTGATCGCCTATGCGAAAGCCAATCCGGGAAAGCTGTCCTATGGCACGCCGGGGATCGCCACCGGAAACCATCTGGTCGGCGAATCCTTCAAGCAGCAGGCCGGCGCGCTGGACATCGTCCACGTGCCCTATCGGGGCATCGCGCAAGCGACCAACGACCTCGTCAGCGGCCAGATATCGCTCGTCATTGCCGTCATGTCCGTTCAATTGCAGCAGCTGACTCAAGCGGGGAAAGTCAGGCTGCTCGCGGTCACCACCGAAACGCGGCTGAGCGGCGCGCCGGAGATCCCGACGGCCGTCGAATCCGGCATGCCCGGCATCCGGTATGAGGGATGGTTCGGTTTGTTCGCGCCGAAGGACACCGATGATGCGATCATCGACCGAATCGCGCAGGCGACGCGGCTCGCCATGGCCGAACCGGCGCTTCTGGCGAGCTATCGCGCCCAGGGCATGGAGCCGGACAACGATTCAAGTCCGGACAAATTCCAGCGCATCGTCGAGGCCACATCCGCAAGCCTCGCGCCCCTGATCAAATCGATCGGGCTGAGCAATTTGTGAGGCCGCTCAGCCGTCGGCGCGCGTAACCATGCGCGCCGTCAGCGTGACGAGGCCCATCAGCGCGGCCAGGAGCCAGAACGCCATCGGCAATCCGCCAAAGCGTGCCACGAAGCCGACACCGGCGGGGCCGACGAGAACGCCAGCATAGCCGGCGGTCGTGATCGCCGCAACGGCGAGCCCCGTGGGCATCACCGTCTGCCTCGCCGCCCGGCGGAACAGCACCGGCACGAGGTTCGATGCGCCGAGGCCGATCAGCAGGAAGCCGGCTATGGCGACCGCCACGACGGGAGCCGTGAGCAGGACCACGAAACCCGCGATCGCAATCAGGCTGCCCCAGAACAATGTCGTGCGGTCTCCGATGCGTGCGACGACGGCGTCGCCGCCGAGCCGCCCGATCGTCATCGCAACCGAGAACACGATATAGCCGATCCCGCCTTGCGCTTCGGAGACGAGGCCCGCGCCGATGACGAGCAGCGCGCCCCAATCGAGCATTGCGCCTTCGACCAGGAAGGTGATGGCGCAAAGCAGCGCGAGCAGGAGCACGGCGCCATGCGGCAGCACGAACAACGGCCCCTCCTGCACCTGCACAGAGCGAAGCAGCCGCGGCCACGCCGCCAGCATCGCGATCAGCATCAGGACGGAGCAGATCAGCGTGCAAGCGAGCGCGCCGAGTTGCAGCGAGAGCAGTGCGGTCATCAGCGCGGCCCCGGCGAAGCCGCCGATGCTGAACAGCGCGTGGAAGCCGGACATCAGCGGACGTCCTGCGGCGCGCTCCACCTCAACCGCGTGGATGTTCATGGCGACGTCGATGGAGCCGAGCGCGGCGCCAAATGCGAAGAGTGCCAGCGCGAGCGTCATGGACGAGCTCGCGATTGTCAGCAGAGGCAGGACCAGGGCAAGACCGAGCCCGCCCGCAATGACGATCGGCTTGCTGCCATAGCGCGCGCTCAGCACGCCGGTCAGAACCATCGCGACGACCGAGCCGATGCCGAGGCTGAGCAGGAGCAGTCCGAGGATGCCGTCGTCGACGGCGAGCCGCGCCTTCGCGAACGGCACCAGCGGTGCCCAGCACGCGATGCCGAAGCCCGCGACGAGGAAGGCAAGCCTGGTCGCAAGGCGTGTCGCCGGCCTGTCGGCAGAAGACATGGGAACTCCGGGGAGAGGGAATCAGGGCAGGGGCAACCGAAAAGCCTCGCAATTGTCGCGTCTTTATGTCCGCGGCGGACTCGGATTGTCGCAGGCGGCCCGTGGGGCGGACGGAACGCCAGTGCAAACCAAGGAGTGAGGCTTCGTAGCCCGGATGGAGCGCAGCGCAATCCGGGGCCGCTCGCGCGGCATTCGGCACCGTCCCGGATTACGCTTGCGCTCCATCCGGGCTACGGGACCGCGCCTGTGTCGCTCCTCTGTCAATCGTTGGCCGCAAA
>NZ_JBVVPM010000046.1:0-63106 GCF_055811255.1 Bradyrhizobium sp. MI1.11 | reverse complement strand
ATATCGCGCGGGGGGGGGGGGGGGGGGGGGGCCCCCGCGGGCGCGCCGGGGGGGGGGTCGGGGTGTGTGTACCGGGGGGGGGGGGGGGGGGCCCAACCCCCCGCCCCCCCCCCCACTTTTCGCGGAAGCACAGAGAGGTGGTGGGCACGGCGCTGCGCGCCTTTGCCCACCCTACAGCACTTGCGATTGCCGCTACCTGCTCCCGTCCGGCCCCATCACCAGGTCCGGCAGTGCGGTCGAGATGCCCGGCACGAAGCACAGCAGCAGCACCGCGAGCATCATCAAGAGCACGAAAGGAAGCGTGCCCCAGATCACCTCGCGCAGGGGAATGTCCGGCGCGACGTTGCGGATGACGAAGATGTTGAGCCCGACGGGTGGATGGATCAGTCCCATCTCCATCACGATGGTCATGACGACGCCGAACCAGATGATGTCGAAATTGGCGGCACGGAGCGGCGGCAGGATGATCGGCGCGGTCATGAGAATAATCGAGACCGGCGGCAGGAAGAAGCCGAGCACGACGACCATGACGAGGATCGCGAACAAGAGGCCCCAGCGCGGCAGATGCATCGCGACGACGGATTCGGCGGCCGATTGCGAGATGTGCAGATAGCTCATCACGTAGGAATAGAGCAGCGACATGCCGATGATCATCATCAGCATGGTCGATTCCCGGATCGTCGATTTCAGGATCGGGGCGAGGTCGCTCGGCCGCCACACGCTGTAGATCGCCGCGATCAGCGCCAGCGCCAGGAGACCGCCGAGGCCGGCAGTCTCCGACGGCGTGGCGTAGCCGCCATAGAGCGCGATCATGACGCCGGTGAGCAGCAGCACGAAGGGGATTACGCGTGGCAGCACGCTGAAGCGTTCCGCAAGCGTGTACTCGTCGCGGGCGAGGATCGCAGCTTCCGGCCCGCCGTTCTTGTAGATCGCTTCGGCCGCGGCGTATTCCTGGCGGAAGCGGATCACGGCGTAGACGCCGAACAGCGAGACCAGCAGCAGGCCGGGCCCGATGCCGGCGAGGAACAGCCGTCCCAGCGATTTTTCGGCGGCGACCGCAAACAGGATCATGGTGATCGACGGCGGGAGCAGAATGCCGAGCGTGCCGCCGGCGGCGATGATGCCCGCGGCAAAACCACCGGAATAGCCGCGCTTGCGCATCTCGGGGATGCCAGCCGAGCCGATTGCCGAGCAGGTCGCGGGCGAGGAGCCCGCCATCGCCGCAAACAGCGCGCAGGCAAACACATTGGCGACGCCGAGGCCGCCGGGGACGCGGTGCAGCCAGGCGTGCAGAGCCGAATAGAGATCCTGGCCCGCGCGAGACTTGCCGATCGCGGCGCCCTTCAGGATGAAGAGCGGGATCGACAGCAGCGTGATCGAGGCCATTTCCTCGTAGACGTTCTGCGTCACCGTATCGAGAGAGGCGGCGGGCATGTAGATGCCCATGAACACGACCGCGACCGCGCCGAGCGCGAACGCAATCGGCATGCCCGAAAACATCACGACCAGCGTCGCAATTCCGTATGCGAGGCCGATACCGAAAACGCTCATGAACGCCTGGCTCCAGCGAAAGGCAGCGCAAGCTGCACGAAGATCTGGACGCAGAGCAGGCTCATGCCGAACGCCATCAGCGAATAGGGGATGGCCAGCGGCGGCGACCACATCGAGTTCGAGACCTGGCCGTCGACATAGGCTTCATGCGCCAGCGTCCACGACTTCCAGGCGAAGAAAGCGCAGAACAGAAGCGTCACGGCGTCGACCAGCCACAGCCTGATCCGGTTCGCCAGCGGCGAGAGCAGGCCGACGAAGGCCTCGATGCCGATGTGACCGCGGTTCTGCTGTACGTAGGCGGCGGTCATGAAGGTGGCGCCGACCAGCAGGAACACCGCAGCCTCGTCCTGCCAGTAATTGGCGGCCTTGAACAAGGCGCGGCTGAGCACGCTGTAGCTCAGGATGGCGCAGGCGGCGATCAGCGCAATCGCGGCGAACACGACGATGATGTTGTTGAGGATGGCGAGACCGCGATCGATCGCCGCCGCAAGGCCAGTCCTTGCGGCAGCGTTGGCCTGGTCGTCACGATCCGGAAGCGGACCGTGGCTCATGCGGCGACGTCGGTCGCGAGCTTGAGCAGGTTGGCCGAGGTCGCGGTCTTGGCGCCGTAGTCTTTCCATGCGGTGTCGCGGGCGATGTCGCGCCACTTGCCGACGGTCGCGGCATCGAGCGCCGAGACCTTGGCGCCGGCCTTCTCGTAGACCTTGGCGACCTCGACGTCGTCGTCCTGCGCGCCCTTGCGGCCGAAGGCTTCGAGCTCGGTGCCGACCGCGAGCAGGACGTCCTGCTGGTTCTTCGGCAGCTTGTCGAAGATCGCCTTCGACATCATCAGCGGCTCGAGCATGAACCAGTAGGACGCGCCTGCGCCCGAGGTCAGCGATTTCGCGACCTCTTCGAGGCGGAACGAGATCAGGCTGGTCGAGGAGGTGATGCCGGCATCGCAGGCCCCCGTCTGCATCGCTGCGTAGATTTCGTTCGAGGGCACCGACAGCACGGATGCGCCGGCGGTCTGCAGCACCATGTCCATCTCGCGCGAGCCGCCGCGCACCTTGAGACCCTTGGCATCTTCGGGGGCCACGATCGGCTTGGAGCGGCTGGCGACGCCGCCGGCCTGCCACACCCAGCTGAGCAGGATGATGCCCTTGTCGGCGAGGAAGTCGGTCAACGCCTTGCCGACCGGCTCCTTCTTCCAGCGCATGCCCTGGTCGTAGGTGGTGACGAGGCCCGGCATCAGGCCGATATTTGTTTCCGGCAATTCGCCGCCGGCGTAGGGCATCGGGTAGAGGCTGATGTCGAGCGCGCCCTTGCGCATCGCGGAGAACTGCGCGTTGGTCTTGATCAGGGAGGAGTTCGGATAGATTTCGGCGGCGATGTCGCCGTTGCTGCGCTTGGCGACTTCGGCGGCGAACATGCGGCAGAGCCGGTCGCGGAAATCGCCCTTGTCAACGGTGCCGCCCGGGAATTGATGCGAGATCTTCAGCGTGGTCGCGGCATGCGCGGTGCCGGTGCTGAAACGGAGAATGGCGGGTGCGGCGACGGCGGTCGCGATCAAGTGGCGGCGCGTGAGCATGGTGTGATTCCCTTTGGACGTTTCTTGGACGGTTCTTGCTTGCTGTGATTTTGGGCGGGTCTTTGAGACCGTGCTGAGGCCCATCCTAGCCGGTCTTTCAGACAATGTTCTCTAGTCTGATAGTTCGAGACCGAATGCCGCGGCAAGTGTCGACCATGCTGCGTTGCACACTTCTGGGTGTTTCTGCATCCGTCCAACGAAGGGGCGGCGGGGGCGCAGAAATTTATCAGCGGTCGCGTAACAACGCCCCGTGGCAATCCGTCGAGATCAGATAGCGGCGTCCGTCGCTGACAAACATCATCTCGAAGGGAAGACCAGTCATGACCATTCGTACCCGCATCGCGCTCGGCGTTTCGGCGGCCGTTCTCTCGCTCGGCCTCGCGCTGTCGCCGGCCGCCTTTGCCCAGGACAAGATGGGCAAGGATGACGGCATGATGAAAAAGGACACGATGTCCAAGGACGGCATGAAGAAGGACACCATGTCCAAGGACGACGGCATGAAGAAGGACACGATGTCGAAGGACGGGATGAAGAAAGACGACGGGATGATGAAGAAGCACTGATCTTCCATCGTCGAGGCGGCGCTTGCGACAGCCAGACGCGCGCCAAAAATCCGGGGGCGGTCACGTAGACCGCCCCCGGAGTATTGTTTCAGTCCAAATTCAATTGAACGTGACTTGCGAACGTTACTTGCGCTTCGCCTTGCGGGCGGCGTAGCGGGCGTCTCGCTTGGCCTTTTGATCGGCCTCGGCTTCGGCGGCCTTCGCGACGGCTTCTTCGGCTTCGCGGGCGATCCGCGCGGCCTCGAGCGCGGCAGCCTCTTCTTGAAGGCGCTTCTGCTCGGCCTTTTCCGTCTCGCGCGCAGCCTTTGCCTCGGCGCGCTTGGCCGCAAGGGCCTCGCGCTCCGCACGCTTCGCCACAACCGCGGGATCATCCGGCCCCGGCTGCGACTTGAATTTGTTCAAAAGGTTTTTGCGTGCTTCCTGTGCCGCCTTTTGCCGGTCGGAGAAGCCTGGTTCCCTAAATCCACTCATCGGCGAACCTTGTCATCCTCGCTTTCGATCCTACATCACTGCCTGTTGGTACGTCGGCTGGGCATAGCGGGCGCCGCGCGACGCAGATGCGTGTACATCGGCGCGCGCCGTGATGCCACCTATAATCGCAGCCGATCAGGTAGACGAAAATCGCCGCCCCCGACGATCTCTCGTAGCCCCGAAAAACTGCCGAATTGTGATGCCCCTCATAAGGGGCACCAGGGCGGCGCCTAGCGTCCCGCCTGGTATGAGACGCGGAGCACGGGCATGACGATCTCAAGACTGAGCCTGAAGGCGCTCGCAATCGCCGTCGCGGTGGCAGCCCTGGCTGCTGTCACGCTGCTCTTCGCCAGCCCGCAGCCGATCGAAAGTGCCGTCCTGGGTGCAGATTGGGAATGCACCCAGACTGCGTTTGTGCTCACGACCTGCGCACCGCGGGCCCAGCAGGCGATCCCGGCGGCCGAAACCTCGCGCAAGGAAGCAATCCGCCCGACCCGAGGCTAAGAAGCTGGGCGGGATGTGACGCCACGCCGCAGAGGTGATAAAGCCCGCTCGCCCCGTGATCGGTCAGCCATGTCCAAGTCCGAAGCCAAGCCCGAGCCTAAGCCCAAACCGGGCGCGAAGCTCAAATCCCCTCCAAAACCTCAATCCGGTGACAACCGCCGCGGCGCCATCGCCGGCTTGATCATCGCGATTGTCATCCTCGGCGTCGGCTGGTGGCTCGCCCGCGATCTCACCTCCGCGAGCAAGATGCAGGACTGCCTGATGTCCGGGCGAAGCAACTGCAATGTGATCGAGCCGGCCCGGTAGAGGCACTCCAGAGCGGCCCGCGCGGACGAAAAAATGTCGTGATCTTAATCATTTGTAACGGGACTTGGCCGACCAAAGCAGGTCAGTCATGTCAGCCGGCATCAGCTCAGCGCGAGCCGAATCGTCTATCGCGCCAGGCATCACGGCCATCGACGGCAATCGAGAGAGTAGGGGCAAGCACGCATGAGTGCGTCCAGTCGCATCAAGATCATCATTCCCTTGGTTTCGGCCATGTCATTGCTCGCCGTCCCGGCGCAGGCTCAGGACGCCCGGCCGCCGAGAGACGCCGCCCAGCCATCGCCCGGGCCGAGCGGAGGTGCGCCGCCGCAGAACATGCGCAAGGGGCCGCCGCCGCAGCAGGCTGCCCGGCCCGCGCTACAGACCGGCGGCCAGCCTCACGCGGGCGGTCCGGGTTATGCAGGTTCTGGTCCGCGCAGTGCCGGCGGCCCGCCGCCTGGACGCAATTACGCCAGGGGTCCCGCACCGGCGCGCGATTGGGGCGGACACACCTATCGCGGCCGTCTCGCCTGGGATGGCGGACGCTGGCGCCACGAAGTCCACGACGGCCGCTCCGGCTGGTGGTGGGATGTGGGCGGCGCGCGGTATTATTATCCGCAGCGCATGGAAGGGCCTCCGGCCTACATCTCGGAGGATTATTACGATGACGTGCCTGTGGCCTACGCCCCGCCGCCGGTCGCCTACGAACCGCCGCCTCCGCCGCCGCCGGCGGATCCTGGTGCGAGCGCGCTTGGCGGCGCTATCGTCGGCGGCGTGCTGGGGGGCCTGATCTCGGGCAACGCCTCGGGCGCGGCCGCAGGCGCCGTGATCGGCGGTGCCACCGGGGCGATCGCCGGCGCGACGGCTGCTTCGCGCCCCGGCTACTATTTGGCCCAGGGCAACTGCTACTACCGCTATCCGAGCGGCCAGTATGTGCAGGCCGATCCCCGGGCGTGTTACTGAGCACTCCAGGCGAGACCTGAAGCGATGAGGCGGGCGAAAAGTCCGCCTCTTTTCGTTTTGCGCTGGCCGTCAGCTGGCCGGGAATTGATTCAAGGGGGATCGCCCGCGCGTCAGGACACCAGCCAGCTGAAGAACGCGATCGCGGCCCAGACCAGGCCTGCGATCCAGGCCAGCATCACGATGCCGATGGTCGCAAGATAAGCGATGCCGAGCGGGTCGGATCTTTCGCGTCGCGTCGGGACGGCAATTTCGGCTGCGGCTTCTTGCGTCATGACGGGAATATCTCCCATGCCTTCTCCCTCTCTGGGAGCGCTGAGAACTGTTTAGCGGAGGCGCCGGGCGCCGGCTGTGACGCACTTCACAGATCGGTACGCACCAAGCCCACAATCGGGGGGATCGTTCGACAGATGCGTGAGCTGGATCGCGTCGCAAATCCGTGTCGGGAGGCATTAACCCCGCAATCATACGGACGAAATTGCCACGCGCTTGTCCAGATCGTCCGGCTAGAATTGCTTCATGTGTACCAAGTACGATCCACAGCACGAAGCCGAGGCGGCGATGAAGCGCGCCGTGGCGGCCGATGGCCCCGACCGGCAACGTCTCATCGAGCTGGCCCTGGCCTGGCACCAACTCGCCCGCGACCGGCGCCAAGAGCGGACGGACTGAGCCCACGCTCTTACGACAATATCCGTATTCAAAGAAAAACCCTGTGCCCGGGGGGACGAGCACGGGGTTCTCGAGAGCCGATCGGGGCTGGCAAATCGGCACCACTCGATATCGAACGCGCTGATCGCAGGTTCGTTCCGCGCCCCCTCAATACTTTTCGCGCGAAGATCATGAAGGGCGACCGGGGGAGGGCGTCTTGCCGATGGAACGTCGGTTCCCCGCCGACGTTGAGCCGCTATGACCGATCCCGAGTTGCGCGCACAGTCCTTCGAGATTGCCTGGAAGTATCTCGACCAATCCGGCCTGCTTACTGGCGAGCGCAGGGACGCGGCCCGGTTCATCCTGAACAGGATCGACCGCATGATGTTGGGTGGCGAGAGGCGACGATTGCTTCTGTCCAACGCCGCGATCGACGCCTACCGCTTCCGGCCCGTGCTCGTGACGCTCGAGGCCTGACGCGAGCCGTCGAAACGCGACGTTAAGACTCGTTCGGGCGACGATTTTCCGATCGCGTTTCGTTTCGGAGAACGAAGCGGAGCAGGACCGTGAACAAACAAAAAGTCCCCGAGGGGACTTGCTGGCTCAGGCTGCTTCCGACTTCGGCACCGCGTCGGCATTGACCGAAAGCTTGACGACATCGCCTTCGACGGCACCGACATATTTCGTGTCGATGTAATGATGATGGTCCTTGTGACCTTCCGGGCTGTCCTTCCGTGTCAGCTTGATACGGTTGCCCTCGACGCGGTCGACGGTGCCGACATGTGCGCCGTCCTTGCCGACGATCTTCATGTGCTCTCTGATCTCGCTCATGATGTTCTCCTTGTGCAGTGTCAACGGCGAGGATCGGTCTTCGTTGCAAGGACGAGCGGGGGGCCGACTGTTGGAGCCAATGCGTTCGCCGAACGTTGAAAGGCAGTCGCAATTGCCAAGATCCGCATCAAGACCCTCATCAAGATCCGCATGGAGACCTCCGAGGCCTATCTCGAACGAAAGCACAGGGAAATCAGGCTGCTGAACGATTGCCTGAGGAGCCCGCTGCATTTGGCTCGGCCGCAATCGGTCGACGAGGTCGTGGTCTCCAAGTTTCAGCTCGCTGCCGCGCTGCGCGCGGAGCATGCGCTCCAGGACTGGAAGGCGACGGAGACCGCCTGGTCGCACGCGGCGTCTCCCAGCAGCGGTCCGTTCGTGTTCAGCTACGATTATCAGCGCGCGGACCTCAAGGTGCGTGGTCCCTCGTTCTACGAACTCGAGCGGAGCTGCGGGAGCGAGGCGATCTATACCGCATCCGGCATGGCCGCGATCTCCGCGCTGCTGCTCGCGTCCGCACGAATCATCGGCAAGGCAGACGTCGTGGTGCTGCCGGGCACCTACGGCGAGACACTGGAGCTGATCGAGAGCCTCGTCCCCCATTTGCGGCTTGTCACCGCCAGACTCCCGCTGGGCGAAGCGTTCGCTGCGGCAGCCTTGCCACGGTTTCTCCTGCTGGATTCGTGCGCCCCTGCCGGGGCGTTCGAGGCGGCTTTGTGTTGCGACGGTTCGGGGCTCGATCTGTTGATTTTCGACACGACATGCTTCGCCGGTAGATCGGGGCGCATCCGGCGCGTTCTGAGATGGGCCGCGCGATGGGACATTCCGGTCGTGTTGGTGCGAAGCCACAACAAGCTGGATTCGCTCGGGGTGGAATACGGCCGGCTCGGCTCTGCCGTATTCGTGCATTGGAGCCGGAAAGACCTGAATGCAGGCCAGCTGCTGTCCGAGAGCCTGGCGGCGGAAACCGGCAATGCCGTCCGGCTTCTCGGTGGCGCGGCGTTGCCGGCACACTTCCCGCCATTCGTGGGCTCAGCGGGCTATTGGGCCCTGACGAAAAAACGCGTCGCGGCGATCCTGCGCAACGGTCGCCACACGGCGCGATATTTCGCCGCCGAGCTCGGTTCGCTCTCGGCCGAGCTGCATTTCACCCACGGCCTCTATGTCACGCTTCGCGGCAGGCGCTCCCTCGATGAGGCGACCGCGCGGCAGGCGGCCGAGGACATGAGCCGCGACCTCGGCGGCGAAGGCTTCCCCATCCGCCACGCCGGCAGCTTTGGTTTCGATTTCGCGGCGACCGAGTGGTTTCACGACGCGACTACGGATCGGTACAGCGTCCGGGTGGCGGTGCCGGATCTGCCGACCGAGTCGTGGAAGAATCTTGCGGCGGCGATCGCCGGATGGTGGGCGCGACATCAGGGCGACACTGAAGAGTGAGTGCGGTGCAAGGCCATGACAGAGCGACCGACAGCGTTTCCTTACAGGGAATGCACGTGGCATGTTTCAGACGAACAGTCCCAGCAATGGCTTGCGGTGCTTGAAAAGACGGGTGCAGCCAACGTCCGAGCGCGCCTAGCCCAGACCGACGCGGCATCCGCAGGAGCGATTGCGATCGGAACCGCGCCCGTCATGACGATCGGGTTCGCCCAGGAATGGCTGAACTGGAAAGATAATCAAAAATCCGAGGCGGATATCGAACGGCACGAGCGGCAGATCTGGTGGACTCGGACCGCGGCAATCGCCGCATCGGTCGCCGCCTTGAGCGCACTGTTCGGCTGGATTTGGACGATCTTCATCCGGGGGAATAATGGCCTGTAACAAACATGATTGTTACGTTGCGCATACATCCGCGAGACGAGCGGCAAACTGCGCTGTTTCAATCGATCGCCAGGCATTCTTCCACGGCCGGCTTCTGGTGGCCGCGACGTGCCCAGGCTTGAACGGCGAAGGCGAGTTGGTGCTGACTCGCCGCCGCGTCCACGATGGAGGCCCGCGCCGTCGCGATGGGCTTTGTGATCACCCCGGAGTTCACGACTCCCGCGTCAACTGCCAGGAACGATATTGCCACAACCGCCACCGCAGATGCGATCGCCATTCTCGTCAAGTCGGATAGTGGCATCAAAGTCCTTATCGGGGCGCAAGTCGCTCGGCGGATACATAGGGTTCGTTTGCCCGGATCAAAGCCCGGAGGGAGGCGACCCACGCGTTCGTGAAGGACGGTGGATTCTGCAGGCGCGCGTCGTAGACCGGGCTTACAGTGAACGCCGGTGTATCGAGTCAGCGTGCGCCGGACGATGTCCCCGTCCGATGAGACTGAATATGGCGATCCCGGCAGGAACGCCAAAACCTAGAAACGTCAACAGCTTACAGCGGCTAACGAAGATAACGGGCACCGGCGACGTTATAGGGTCTCCGGAGTATGTGGCTAACGCATTCGTTGAGCGCGGAGCTTGCGCATGACGGCGGAAATGATTCCATTTCCCGCGGCCCGACGCGTTGACCTCGTCCGAAGCATCGTGCGTCGAGCGCTAGAGCTGCCGGCTCAGGCTGGCGAGCACCACATCGTTCGTTCCCTCGATCTGCAAGCCATCGTGATGCGCCGGAAGGGCGTTACCGAAGATCTGATCGCGCGTGAGCGAATCAGCTTGGAGACCGCCATTCGGCAGAGGCTGTGGGACGTCGTCATGAAGCCGCGTGGGGGCGCCCGCTGAATGGCCGCTGATCAGGAAAGTCAGGACCGCACGACGGCACTTTTCGCATGGCTTAACCAGGTGAAGGCTGACAACAGCGCCTCGCTGCCTGCGAGCGCCTTCAAGGTAGCGTTCGAGCTAGGGCAGTACGTCAACAAGACGCTGTTCTCGAATGAACGCGCTTTAGTCGCGTGGCCTGCCCTTGAAACGATCGCCGCTGGCATAGCGATGAGCGAGCGAACGGCGCGCGATATGGTCAAAAGATTGGAGGCACGCGGCCACTTGTCTATCGAAGTCGGACACGGCCCGGGGCATGCAAGCCGCTATCTCTTCCTGATGAAAAACCGGCAGCAGGCTGCCGGTTTCATTGAAGAACAAAGCGGCAGCCTGCTGCCGGTTTCGCCGGAACAAATCCGGCAGCCGGCTGCAGCGAAACCGGCAGGCTGCCGCACTGAAACCGGCAGCCGGCTGCCTACTAACCATTGTGAACCATCTTTTAAACATGAGGGAGAGCGCACGCGCGCGACGTTCATCCCTGATGATTTTAGGCTCACGGGCGAGACCTACACCGCGGCGCTGAGCAAGCTCGGTTCCAAAGACGCGGTCGACCGGCTGACCGAGCGCTTCGTAAATTACCATCGGCAGGTCGACGGGAGGTCCGCGAAGTCGCGCGACTGGCAAGCGAAGTTTCTGCTGTGGGTGGTCGAGGACGCGGGGAAGCCGGGGCGCGTCACCAGCATCGCCAAGTCCTCCGACGCCGGATCCGGCAATGGCCTCGGCATCAGCGATGCCGAATGGGACGACATGGCCAAGACCTATGTCAGATACGACGGGCGGTGGAATTCGCGCGGCATTTACGGGCCGCCTCCCAGCGATCCCGCTTGCATCTTGCCGGAGAAGTTCTGGATCAAGCACAAAATCACCAAGAGGGCGGCTGCATGAGGACGCTTCGTCAACAGCACTCTCGTCGCGTGCCAAAGCTCGGTGGCGTGGTCACCATCAGGCCTGTGCGCAGCCGATTGCCTGACGAAGACGGCGGCTATTCGATCTCCTGGCACTCACCCGGCGGCGACCTCTGCTGGCTGTCCCCGCGCGTCTCCACCGAGGAAGCCGCAGAGGCAGCGGCCGCCGTGCTCGCCAACTTTGCGCAGGCGGTGGTGGTCCGATGAGCATGGCCGCGGCGTCGCAAACAACAGCCTTCTCAGCCGGTAGGGGTGGGGGGTTTAAATCCCGGATAGCAAATGCTTTCCGGAACCGCACGTTTCCCCACGCGCAGAATCTGGGGTCCAATAGGATTTTGGCCCGAAAATCAAAGACATTCGAAAAATCAAACGACGCTGCAATTCGCGGCGCGCCTCAGCATTTGCAATCAAACTGAAGGAGTTTTGAAATGACGAAATCAAAAGGCCATGGCCGAGGCGGAGCCCGTAAGGGAGCCGGCAGGAAGCCGAAGTCCGCCAAGCTCGACTGGAACGCAATTGGCCGCGCCTATTTTGTTGGGCGGGAGCACGCGAACGAAATCTGTGACAAGTTCGACGTAACCCACGGCGATCTGCTGGCCTACGCAGCCGCGCGCGGCTGGGTCCGGCCTTCCCCAGCGGGGCACCCCGACGACTTCGGCGAACTCGGCAGCGCGCTTGCAGTGGCGATGTTCGGCCTGGACGGTGGAGTTCAGCACCGAGCTCGCTGTTTTGTTCGCGCCATGGTGGCGCTCGGAGCAGGCGTGAGCGACATCGCCGAGGCGCTGCACGTCACTGGCGAAGCCCTTCGCGCGGAATTCTCCAAGGAGCTCGCGCGTTGAACGCATGACGGCAGCCCTCACCAAGTGGTTTGCTATCCGCGACGCCGCATCTGCGGCTGGCGGAGTGCTGTCCGATTTGGCGAGGGCAATGGACGACTCCATCACTACAGGGCTGCATGTTGAGCAGGTACTTGGTTGCCACGGCCGCTGGAAAATCGAAGGTCGGCAAATCCTCAATCGACGGCGACGAAGCGCCGCGCTTCCGTCGAATTATCGGGACATTCGCAGGGGTGACGTCTGCGCCCACGCGCGCGACTTGCTGGCGCAGCTGACCGGCTACGCGGCAGACGGCTACGCGCAGCACAAAGCTGGGGGGACGATGCCCGACGGTCCAGCTGGCGAGTTGTACCGGATCCTCGAGAACGAGGGCGGCGTCGTGCCCTCGTTTAGAACTTTGCGCCGACGATTGTCGCAGCAGACCCCGTAGGGCCTTTTTTACACTTGGCCAAGTTCGAACCTGTAGTTGGCCAGCTTATGCCTGCATGGTCACGCCATGGCAAAAGCAGCAACACCCATCACCAGGCCCGAAACCGCGGCGCGCGAGGCGTTTGCGAAAATTCAGGCGAAGATCCCCGAACTGTCGGAGCGCAGGCGCAAGCTTGCCGCCGAGATCGTTGCAATCGAGCAGGTCGGGATAGCCGGCGTTCCTCTGGTTTTCGCGATGGAGCCGCCGGACGAAACGAAAAATCTCGACGCACCGGCGTTCGCACTCCTGAATGGGGCCGCGATTGGCTCAGCGCCGAGCAGGGGCAACGACCCCGCCGTAAAGCTGCACGAGCTGCAACGAGAGATCGCAATCATCGATCGGGCGATCGTGTTCGCTGAGCGACAGGTCGGAGTCGCAGCGAACGCCGCAAGCCGGGAGGCGTCGGCCGAGTATGAGGAGACCAGCCGCGCGCTGCATCGGCATCGCGCGCTGCTGATCATCTCGCTCTTGAAGGCGAACGCTGACATCGAGGCGCTCCGCGCGCGTACCGCGGTGGGCGGCTCGTCGGCGGACTCCGTCATGGAAGGATTCACGCTGCGACTTTTCGGGCTGCCATCGCAGCCGTCACCGATGAACACCTGGCCGCGCCGGTATCTCGAGGCTTGTGTGGCCGCCGGCGTCATCACTGAGGACGAAATCACATGCTAAACCCCAGAAGCCGAACTTCTCCTCAATCGCGCGAGGGGCTAGATCATTTCAAAAAGTTTGTCGGGAGCGTCGACGAGCTGTCGTCTTCCGTTAAACTGCTGCGATCCGTCGTCGACAGTCGGCGTCGCGACCGGCACTCGGCCGAGGAGCGGGTACGCAGGATCGGGCGCTGGGTTCAGGCAGAGATTGGCTCCGATGAGGCGCGCGCTTGGTGTTCCTCTCAGGGTCTGACTGTTAACCGGGCGCAGGGTACCGGAACCACCGCGGCCGGCGGCGCCTTGGTGCCTGACGAGATCGCCGATGCGATCATCGCGCTCAGGGACACGCGCGGTGCTTTCCGTGCGGCGGCGGGCCCAATGCGAATGCGATCCGACACGAAGCATGCGCCACGGCGACTGACCGGGCTCACAGCGATTTTCGCGACCGAGAATCTTTCGCTCGCCGAGCAGACTATGGCCTGGGATTCGGTGCGACTCGTCGCCAAAAAGATTCTGGTGCTCGCTAGGTTCTCCGCGGAGCTCGTCGAGGACGCAGCAATCGACGTCGGCTTGGCCTTCCTGCAGGAGGTCGCATACGCGTTCGCCGACAAGGAAGATCTCTGCGGCTTCTACGGTAACGGGACGTCGACCTACGGCGGCATCAAGGGGCTCTTCACCTACCTGACCGACGGCGCGCACGCAGCGAGCGTAGTGACCGCAAGCGCGAGCACCTTTTCCACGATCACCATGACCGATCTTTCGGGCCTGATGGGCACGGTCCCTGCCAACGCGGTACCTGGCGCGCGGTGGTTCGTCAGCCAGCGTGGATATGGATTGGCATTCTGTCGGTTGGCAGGGGCGGGCGGCGGCATCATCGCGCGTTACGTGAACGGAGTGTTGACGCCCACCTTCATGGGCTTTCCGGTTCAGCTAACGCAGGTCATGCCACAGGCCGTTACGAGCCTGTCGGGTCAGGTCATGATCGCGTTTGGTGATCTCAGCCTCGCAGCGACGCTCGGCGACCGGCGAGATGTCAGGGTCCGCTTCTCGACCGATCGTTACATGGACAGCGACCAAGTTGGCGCGCTTGGCACCCAGCGCTTTGACATCAACGTTCACGATGTGGGTGACGCAACCAACCCCGGACCCGTAGCCGGCCTTGTCGGTCTCTAACTAATTCGCGCGGCTCTCCAGTCCGCGCGAAGCTATGGACCTTTGTTATGTGGGGTCCTCCGTCCTCGCCAATATGACCAGTCGGCTACGGCCGGCTGGTCAAGCAAAATGAATTCACACAGAAGGTTCGAATATGCGCACGCTAGATAATCCAAAACTGAAGGTGAGGCGCCTCGCGCCGGATATCAAAATTGTCTCGATCGAGGCGTCTACCGGCGAGACGATTGCCTGCGAGATCAGCGACGCAACGGCGGCCGAGTGGGCTGCCGCGATTGCTGCGACCGAAGATGCGCAAGCCGAGTAAAGCGAGGAATCATGTTCGAGGGCATTTGTGTTGGCTGGAGTGACCGCGGCTTCGGATTCATTAGACCCGCGGAGGGCGGTGCAGACATCTTCGTGCATGCCAAGGAAATCATGAATCGCGACGTGCTTAACCACGGCGACAAGGTCACATTTGACAGTGTATTCGACGACCGCCGCGGCAAGCTGCAAGCGCGCAACGTCCGGGTTCTCTGATGGAATCATCGTCCGGCGGGCGCGGAGCAAATTGCGAGGACGCGGCAGCTATGCCGGGGAATTCACTCGAACTTGGGTCACTTCCGCCGGAATTCGCCGAGCCCCCGGCGGGTGCGCGTGGCTGGCTCGCCTTCCAGCCATCCACCGGCAAGGTCTGGCGCAAGCTCGATGGCGTGTGGCTGCCGATTGAAGAAGCGCTGGCGCGCATCGAAGCAAGGAAATCAAATTGACCACACCGCTCAATTCATACTCCACCGGCACTGTTTCGGTCGCAGCAGACGGCACGACCGTAACTGGCACCAGCACCATCTGGTCCAGCGCCGGAAACGTCAAGCCTGGCGATCTGTTTCAGAGCGGGCACTTCCTGGCCACGATTACCGACGTCACCGACGACACGCATTTGGTCATCACGCCGTGGTCGGGTTCGACGCTGAGCGGTGCGGCTTACGTCGTCTGGAAAGTCTCGCAGCAGCGTATCGTCGGCGAGACCTATGCGCGCGACGTCGACAAGGCGGTGTCAGCATGGAACACCAGCGGCTTTTTCGTGTTCGTCGACATCAACCAAACCACGCCCGACCCCTCACTCGGCGACGACGGACAGTACGCATTCCAGCCGACCACGGGCAAGACTTGGGCGAAGTCTGCCGGCGTTTGGTCGTATCTCGGCATTTACAAGGCATTCCAACTCAAGGGCGCTTGGAGCGGCGCGACGGCATACACGGTTGGCGACGTCGTCTCGCTCAGTGGGTCGAGTTACGCCTGCGTCCTAGACCACACCAACCATACGCCGCCGAATACGACCTATTGGCAGGTGCTGGCGAGCATCGGAGCAACGGGCAACACGGGCCCTACGGGCGCTGGCTATGGCGGCACGTCAACCACACCGCTTGCCATCGGCACCGGCTCGAAAGCATTCACCACGCAAGCCGGTCTTGCCTACACCAATGGCGCGCGCGTGCGGGCCACGGCTACGGCTGGTGCTACGGGGTGGTTGGAGGGTGTCGCGACGTATAGCGGCACGACGCTGACCATCACCAGCGATAAGATCAGCGGCAGCGGCACCGGGACCGCGTGGAATCTCAACGCGGTTGGCGAGCCGGGCGCGGGCGACGTTTCGTCCGTGAATGCTCTTTCGGAGTATACGGGTGTTGCTGCGACGGCACTAAACAATCTCAGCGGCGTGTCGTTTGGTGCGACGCAATCGTTAACGGCTGCTCAGCAATCGCAAGCGCGCTCAAACATCAACGTTCAAAAGAAAAACTACATCATTAACGGCGGCATGCAGGTGTCGCAGGAGAATGGCGCGGCTGCGGGCAGTCCTTTCGGCTCTGGATACTTTCCAGTCGATATGTTTGTTGTTGTAGCGAACAATGCTGGCAATGCTACTGCGGGACAGGTGGCGAGCTTGACGCCGGGCGGTTCGCCCAACCGAATGCGATACACCGTGACAGCGGCGGACGCATCAGTCGGAGCCGCTGACTTTGTTCAAATCATATGCGGGATCGAAGGGCTCAGAACCGCTGATCTGAAGATCGGCACAGCCTCCGCAAAACAAGTGACGTTGCAGTTCGGCTGTAAAGGTCCAGCCGGAACGTATGGCGTATCGTTCGGCAACAACGCGGCCAATCGGGCTTATGTGGCAGAGTTTACGATCAGCGCAGGCGAAGCGAACACCGACGTTGTCAAGTCGATAACGCTGATGCTTGATACAACCGGCACATGGCTTGCTGATAATGGCAAGGGGATTGATCTACGCTTCTTCCTGATGGGCGGATCAGGCTTTCAAACCGGAACACCTAATACCTGGCTAGCTAGTGCCTTCTACTGCACGGCCTCCCAGTTCAATATTATGGGCACGAACGGAAACGTCTTCGAATTGTTCGACGTCGGGCTATACGAGGGCAGTGTCGCGCCCGCTTTTCAATTGCCAGACTACGCGAGTGAATTGCAGTCGTGCAAACGACATTGGTATAAGGCCCTCGTGGGTTTGCAAACTTCTGCAAGCTCAGGCGGCTTCTATTCGGTGGCGTGGATGCACCCGGTAGAGATGCGCGCCGCGCCAACCATCACCCGATTGGGTGATGTGCAGCTATCCAGCTTCAATACTCCGATTTCAGAGGTCCCGACGACTTTAAGTTTTCGAGCCACAGCGCAGGCTAATGCCGGGGGGCAGGCCGGGTTTCTAACAAGCTATTCAGTAAACGCGAGGCTCTAATGGCAGACTATAAACTCACTGCATCTGATGTCGTCATCCGCACCTCGGACAGCGCATGTATCCCGGCTGACCCCGCGAACCGCGATTGGATCGCATATCAAGCGTGGATTGCGGATGGCAATACGCCGGACCCGTTTATTCCACCTCCGCCCCCGGTGCCGCAATCGATCAGCGATCGTCAGTTCTTCCAGCAACTCGCGGTCGCCGGCATCATCACGGAAGCCGATGCGCTCGCATCCAACGCTGCCGTCATTCCTCCGCCACTGCTTGCGATCATTGATGCCATGCCTAGCGATCAACAGTTCGCGGCCAAGATGCTGGTTTCAGGCGCGACGGTATTCGAGCGCAGTCACCCGATGACCATCGCAATCGGTGCGGCTTACGGCATGACGTCGGACGAGATCGACGCGTTCTTCCGGGCCGCGGCGGCGCTCTAGCGTTCGCTCGATCGCAGAATGAAGTGGGACAGAAGCTATGACACAGGTAACGGTCACCGAAATCGGCCAGATCGGCCGGGAAGACGGTGAGTGGATGCTCGACATTTACCGGCGCCTCAAAGCGCGCCAGATCGGATCCGCCTACGTCGTGAGGTCTGCTTTCGAGCAATGGGCCGCCGAAGAGATCGCCAAGTGCGAGGGACGGCTTCGGAACGCGGGCTGCTCTAACGATCATCTGCAGGCCTGGAGGCAGGCCTGCGGAGAGGCGCTTCTAGCCGGCGAAAAGGAACTTCAGCATGCCGACGCTTGATGTTATCCGACGCGTAGAGATCCGCGGTAGCGCTCCTGGCGTTGACGAGGCGGCGGGCTCGCTGGACCGGCTCAAGGCTTCGATCGCCGCGGCCAATGACAATCTGGTCAAAGCAAATGCGTCGGCTAAGGCGAACAGTGACGGCTGGAAGATTACCGGTGAGGGGGCGGTCAGCGCGGCTAACCATCTTCGCCAGGCTGCGGAGGCCGCCTATGTGTTCTCGCCAGCGTTCCGGAATGTCGTCAACAGCCTTGCGGCGCCGGCAATAAAGGGCGCGGCCACCGCGCTGGAAGCAGTCGCGGCCGGCATCGTGACGGCTACCAATGCGTCGGGCGCGGGCGTGATCAGGCTCGGCACGGCGATCGAGACCACGTTTCCAGCATTGGCGCTGCTTGGCGTCAACGTGAAAGCAGCCGGCACCTGGATGGAGGCCTTCTCTCCGACGCTTGCGGGGGTCGGATCAACGATCCTCTCGAGGCTGCTACCGGCGTTGAGCCTGCTTAGTAAGGGGCTGTTGATCGTGGACGCGATCAGACTGGTGGCCCAGGCATGGCAGCTCGGTGGAGAGAGGCTGGCCGAATATGTCGCGCTGTCGGAAAAGGCGGCTGCGGCCGGCGTCTCAACGGACTTCTTTCAGCGCATCACCAAGGCCGCGGAGGACGCCAAAACGCCCGTCGACGCGCTGACGGAGGCGTTCAAGAATCTCGCTGCGTCCGCGGCGCCGACTCTCGGTGGGACGCTCGCGCAGAACCGCCTTAACGACTTGGTCAAGGCCGGCAACTTCGGGGGCAACTCCGGCGTTGGCGAACTCAAGGCTGCCAATTCCACCGAGGAGCGACTTCGCGCGCTCCGCGACCTGGTGGGCCAGGCGCTGGACAAAGGCGAGCGTCTCGCCGCGCTAGACATCGCGAAGGCGTTCGGCGGAGACAAGATCGCGGCCAACTTGGCGAAAGACAGCGACTATCTCAACAAAATGATCGCTGCTGCCGATGAAATTGCTCGCAAGGAACTGATCCCGGACAGCGCGGTAAACAACGCAACGGAGTTGCAAAATCGGCTCGATGCTGCCGAGAAGATACTTTCGCAGCGATGGCATCCGATCCAGGACCTGTTGACGCAGCTCGGCATCAAAATGCGGGAGGTGTGGGTCGACATCGTCGAGGCGATTGCTAAGGCCGTCGATGCGATCTTCACGCTCGGTCAGCGTATTGCGGGGATGCTCGCTCCTTTGATGAGTTTCATTCAGTCAGCGGGGCAACTGATCGGGAAGGCCGCGCCATATCTGGCTCTCGCGCCAGGTGGGCTTGGTATTCCTGCAGCCGCTGGCGCGGCATCCATCGGGTTCTTGTCTTCGCCCAGTCCTACTGTCACAGACGACGCACGAAGCCGCCTAGCGAGCGGGCTGCGCAATCCCAACGTGGTTGCATCAGCGCGCGATTATACGAATTCCGTCTATGACGCGGTCCGCAAGGACACGTCGTTCGACCCGAACGCGGTCAAGCCACTTGAAGAGGCATGGAAGCGGGCCACTGACGCGGTCAACAAGTACATTCAAACGACGCTTGCGGAAGCCGCCACCGTTGGCAAATCGGCCGCCGAACAGGAGAAGGCAAGAGTGGTTGCGCAGTTGACGGCAGCCGCGATCAAGGATGGAACGGCGATCACCGCCGGCATGCGAGCTGAGATGGAGAAGCTTGGAAACGCTGCCGGAACAGCCGCTCTGGCGCTCGAAAAGGCCAAGATCGCATCCGACATCAAATTCAATCGCGATACATCGCTGTTGTCGCAGGAAGATGTGCAGATCGCGCAGACTTTGAACAAGATTTACCCGGACGTCGCAACTGCATTGGGAAGTATCGAGGCCGCTGCGATGCGCGCGAACGGCTCACTTAAGCCTTGCAATGACAATCGGCCGCCAGAGGAAAAGAAGAGCGATGAGCGCGATCAACGTCCTGCGGCAGCGTAAATCAGTCCATCTGATCACGGATATGGCGGCCTACGATCGCACTGGCGTTTTGGCCGCGGTTGACCATCGGAAGTGTGTCAGCATGCCGACCATGAGGGCCGCCGTAGCGTGTACCGGTCCCGCAATGCTTGGGCATTTCTTCGCTGGGCGCCTTCCGAGTCTCTTCGACTCGTTCGACAAGCTTGTGAAGGATGCAAACGCCTGCCTGCCTGCACTGTTTGAGGAGTACGCAAAAGCAGAGCGGGGCGGCGACGCGTCCTCGACGCTCTACCTTATCGGCTGGCACGAGAAGCAACGGCGACCCGCTGCTTACGCTATGGACATGTGGACGTCGGCGAGTTCGCGAATTGAGCAGGTCCTGGCGAACAGCCCTAACGCGGACAAGGTGCGAAACTTCCGCTTGGAGGAACAGCTCGTCGCCGGCACGCCTCTGCCCGGGCCAGATCTGTGCGCAGAGGCCGGCTTCGTTGTTCCAGATGACGAGAACGACATGATCCCTGAGCGGGATTTGCTGCACCTCCTCCAGGTCCAGCGTCACGAGCGGATCGAGGGTGCTCATTGGGTTGGAGGAGGCGCTTGGCTGACCTCAGTCGACCGCCAAGGGGTTAAGCAACGAGTGATCCACCGGTGGGAAGAAGATCAGATCGGCGAAGTTATCGCGCCGCGACCGATCGATTGGGGCGCCTTGCGGCTGCCAGCGGGCAGGGCCGCGAGGAGCCGATGACAGAATCGGCCAACATTGCACTCGACGCGGGCAGCCGATTCATTCAAGCTTCAACCAGGGATGGAATGCTGGCTGGAGGGGTAATGGTCGACCAGAAGAAGCTTGCCAGGCTGCGGCAGCTTATCACCGAGGGGCTGCGCGTTCAGCTTGGAAATGAAGCGATCACCTACATAAACGTAGGGCACGCCATGGAGGACATAAGCGCCAGGCAGAACCACGCTGTTTTTGCTCGCCGCGGGTGCGGAAAGACGCTGTTGCTGCATGATTCGGCGAAGCAGCTTCCGCCAGAAATCAAGGCCATTTACCTCAATTGCGAGGACTTCAAGCAACATACGTTTCCGAACGTGCTGATCGAAATCCTGTCCTCGCTGTTTTCGGAGATCGACTCGCACCTGTCGGGATGGTTCGGCAAGAAGGCTAGAACTAAACAAATAATCGGCGAGATACGCGCAAACCTCACCACGATGCACCAATCTCCCGACGAACGAGAGGAAGAGGTCAAGCACAAGGCTTCAACCGAGGGTGAGCTGCACGCCGAGGGCGGGCTGCAGATCGAAGCGGTTAAGCTCTCGTTGGGCGGCTCGAACAAAACAAAATCCGAAACTGAGCGATCATTCACCAGTCATCGGCGGAAGCTGCAGGAGCTGGATCTCTGGCTTCCTGAGCTCAAAAAAAGCATCCGCGAGTTCTTTTCTGTTTCCTCCGGGGTAAAGTGCATTTTCTTGCAAATCGACGATCTGTACCACCTCAAGCGTGCCGATCAGGCCTTCGTCGTCGACTACATCCATCGCCTCTGCAAAGACGTCCCGTTGTTTTTCAAGATTGCGACGATGCGGCACGCGACCACGATGTTCTCTGATCGCGAGGGGCAGCCGATTGGCGCACAGGAGCGCCACGACTATCAGCCGATCAATATCGACTATACCTTCAGCCATTTTGCACGGACCGAGAGCCAGAACTGGCAAATTCTTATGGAGTACGGCCGTCGTGCTGCTATGGACAAGAAGGAGCTCGAGGCTCTTTTCAAGGGCGAGGGATTCGCTCGTCTCGTCATGGCTGGCGGTGGCGTCCCGCGCGATGTCCTGTCGCTTTTTCTTGAATCCATGAGCCAGAGCGAGGGCGAAGCTGTAGGAAAGGATGAGGTGCGCGTACTGAGTCGGTCGAATCTTGAACGGCGCATTGAGGAGTTGAAGCAGGATTCTCAGATCGACGAGCAAAACGTCCTCATCGCTGGCATCTACGTCCTGAGGGAGTTTTGCCTGAACAGAAAGACAAACGTCTTTTTGGTTCCGGAGCAGTTGCTTCAGCAAGACGAGGACTGGAGAACGCTCTTCAGCCGACTGGTCGACTATCGCATCATCCACCAGTCTGGCAGCGCTCTCACGCACAAATCTCAGCCAGGGAATTTTCAGGCTTTCGCGATCGACATTGGGTGCTATGCCCATTTCCGGAAAATGGAGGCGCGGTTCAACGAGATCGATGTTTCAACGGCGGCTGCGAAAGATCAGATGCGTTCGGCCCCTGTGCTTAATCTTTCTGACCTCCAGGCTTTGTTTAAGAGTGTTCCCGGAAATGCAGAGCAGGTCTTGAAGGAGCCTGTGGCCGAAATAGGTTGAGCCCTTATCCGGCCCGCTCGGTTCTCCCGGTCGTGCGATTGAGTGAGGCAGGCAAGCAGGAGTGGGGCCGGTTAGGACTAATTCTGCTTGCGGGCTCGATACTGTTCCAGGTCGGCCTCAATGCCTTCAGCCGTTTTCTGGAAGGCGTTGGGATCGCTTGCTTCTTGCTGCTTTATGAGAGTGTCGACTTCTCCGACAAACCTCTCCATATCGCGCCGAAATAATGGGCACAATGAACCTCAACCGCTACGCGAGATCAAGAGGTTGCGCGCGTGAAAAGCTGCCACTCGGGAAAAATATGCAGCTTGTGTGCGGCGCCAGGTCACCGAGATGAAGCAGCCTTGGTTATATTTCTGGTTATATTCGCCCCTGGTCTATCAAGCCATTACGGCACCTAATGACGTAATGACCATTCACATCTCGCCCTCAGGGGCGGCGCGCGCCGAAGCGCCCCGAAAGGGGGTGGACTTTCTTTACCAAATCATGGTGGGGTCGGGGCGGAGCTTAGCAACTCTCGCAGCGGTCCCTTGCCGGGGATTGCGCTGCATCCGCGATAGGTGGGGCGACGGCTTGCCGGCCGAAGTACCACTGAAAGACTAACCGGGCTCACAGCCAGTGAGCACCGACCGGCTCACTATGCCGGGAGGCCGCTGGCTATGCAATACCCTTCGGGGAAAGGCCAGTCGGGCATGTCTTCGCGGACATGTTGCTAACCTCCCGGTGCCAGCCTGCCGCTGGCAATCGGAACGCCGTTCCTTAGCAGGGCGTCGCTCCCCGGCCGTAGCAAGCCGGTCCTACCGCGAGAACCACCCCACCATGACCATTGCTAGACCTATGTTTCCGCCAGCAGCGGGCCGCCTCCGTGCGTCCGTTCCGGCCGGCCTTGCTCGGCAAGAGCGTCGCCGCCAAACCGCACTCAGGCGCCTCGACCGGCTCAGGGCAACCGCCCGGGCGGAGATCGACCGGCTGATCGCCTTCCTCGATGCCTCCGATGTCTACGTTATGACGGAGCTGGAGGGTGACGATGAGCGCGAGCCGAGCTTGGGCGCATTCGACGACGTCACCAGCCAAGCGGATTCTTGGCGCCATGGGTGCTGGGCACCGGCGATCGATCTGGAGGAAGACGATTGCGACGAGGAGGAGAGCGCGGACTACGAGCCGTCCCTTGCTTCGCTCGATCGCCGGATCGATCAAACCCACTGGAATGGCGGCGGCACCGCTGAGCTAGAGCACGAGCACGATGGCCGCGAACCGGACGACAGCGGGATAGGAGACCACGAGGGCCTCTTGGAGCAGGTCGGCAGTCAGGATTGGCAAAACGTGGTGATGGCATGAAGGGCGACTCATGGCACCGGCGGCACGCCATTCAAGTCGCATGCTCGCTTCCCGAGGGGCGCGAAGATGCGCTCCTCGTGCTGCGGCTGGCGACGCAATTGGTGACTGACTTCCTCGCCGAACCGGAGCCGACCAAGAGGCCGTCGACTACGGTCGTAACCTTGGTCCCGGGTGAGGCACGAATCTAGGTGAGCACAGCCCGTTGGCAGAGATGCCAGCGGGCTTTTTAAGGGCAGACCGACGAATTGAAGACGCGGCTGGGATAGTGTGGATTACTTGCGGGCCCCAAGGAAACGACGCGAAATTCCGCTTGGGAATTTGGCTTTGCAGTCGCCTTATCAAGACCGGGCCGGGCCGGGGACGCTTTCTGATTTTAATCTAGGAGTGCGTCTATGACCGAGCCGTCATCATCCCTCGTTTCACGTCGCGAGGTGATTCAGCGATCCACATTGTCCACCGTGACGCTCTGGCGCTGGGAGAAGCAAGGCAAATTCCCGCGGTCGGTCAAAGTCTCTACTCGCCGGGTAGCTTACCGTCGGGCTGAGTTCGATGCTTGGCTCCGCGACCCGCAAAACTGGCGTCAGGCCCCGGAGTCTTAAAGTGTCGCGGGGCCAGCAAACATTCAAACAGCGCGACCTGACCAAAGCGATAAAGGCCGTAAACCGAGCGGGAGTGCGGGGGCGCGTCGAGATCGGTCGCGACGGACGCATTGTGGTGATGGTCAATCCACCACAGGATGAGCGCGAGAGTCCCCGTGCTGATGAGTGGGATTAAAGAGGGGAGGGACGTTTATGGCCGACGTGAAATTGCCTTTTCTGCACAGCTTCAAAGATGCTCGTGGGAAGAGACGGCATGTATTTCGCCGGAAGGGCCACAAGACGGTCACCATCAAGGGGACTCCCGGATCTTCTGAATTTCTAGAGGCCTATCAGACGCTGCTCGAAAAGACTGGGGGCGATCCGCCGGCGACGATCGGCACCAGCAAGGCTAAATCTGGGACGGTCGACGCGTGGGTGATCTCTTACTTGAAGAACGACGCGTTCACCAAGGGGCTCGCGAACGACACACAAAACAGTTGGCGGCCTATCCTGGAGCGCTTCCGCGAGCACAAGACGCCCAGCGGTCGCCGATACGGCGAGAACCGGATTGCCACCGTGCGCGAGAAATCGGTCAGGGACTTCTTGGAAGGCAAGACGGCCAATCAACAAAAAAACGAATTGAAGGTTGTCCGCGGCCTCATTCGCTTCGCTAAGTCAAAAGGCGAGTTGTCAAGCGACCCTACCGAAAGCATCGTGACGCTGAAGTCTGGCATCAAGAGCGCGGGGCATTTGACTTGGCTCGAGCCGCAAGTGGCGCAGTATCGCAATCGCTGGCCCCTGGGCACGGTCGCGAGGTTAGCGCTCGAATTGCTGCTCAACATCGCTGCTAGGCGTCACGATGCCCACCTCCTGGGAGAACAGCACGTCAAGGCCGGCTCCAAGCTCTCGTGGCGGCCGCACAAAACGTTGCGGACTACCGGGAAGCTTCTGTCGATAAAGATTACGTCGGCGCTTCAGGACGCGCTTGACGCTATCCCTGTGGGCACGCGCTCCGATGGAGTCCTGACTTTCTTGGTCAATGACTACGGTCGTCCGTTCGCCTCTGCAGCGGCATTCGGAAATAAGTTTGCTGACTGGTGTCGCGCGGCTGAACTCAAGCCCGTCGTGTGCGATGACGGCCGGACTCGGAATTATCGCGCGCATGGACTCCGAAAGGCCGCGCTGAGAGCGCTAGCCCACGCGGGTGCAACGGGCGTCGAGCTCATGGCTGTCTCTGGTCACAGCTCTCTCGATCAGCTTCAGGAATACCTCGATGAGGTCAATCAAGAGATAGCTGCGGAAGCGGCGATGACGAAGCTCGCGAACAGCGCAGGAACAACAAATGGCTAACGCGTTCCACGGCGTTGGCTAACACGGAGACAAGTGGTTGAAAACGAATGGAAAAGATTTGGTAGTGGCGATCCCGGCAGGAATCGAACCTGCAACCCTCAGAGTAGAAATCTGATGCTCTATCCAGTTGAGCTACGGGACCGTCTTGAGCCGCCCTGGTTGGGGCCGGCTGTTCATCTACCATGCCATTATGAAAAATATCGTCTTTCGCCAAGCCTGAACCGAACCGTTTTCCTCGAAGCCGCGACAAAGCGGAACGGTGGGGTGTCAGGGTGCCGGGTTGAGCGGCAGCGGACTGGACGATGGATCACATCGCCGGGAACGCTGGCCAGCTTCCGGGACACGGCCGCCGGACGACTGGTCGGGTATTACTGCGCCATCAGGACGGCGTGCGCGGCGGTAGCTTGATCGGTCTCCTCTGGGCGTGCCTTGTCATGGCGAATGCGACGGTTTGCACCTTTGGTTCCATCGCCTTGAGTCGGTCACCTTTCCGCGCATTTCATGCGACAAGCGGCGTTCGTCCGCGATTTCCGGGAGTCCATCCATGATCGGTCTTGTTCGCGCCGTCACACTCTGCGCCACGCTGGCGTTCGGCCTTAGCGTAGCGCAGGCCGCCGACAAAGCCTTCAAGCGGGACGACCTCGCCGATTCCGCGATCAAACTGGAGGCGCAGATCAAGGGCGAGGCGGGGCCGGTCGCCAAGAGCGGCGCGAGCTTACGCACCGACGCCGATGCTGCCTTCCGGCGCAACGACTATCGCACCGGCCTGTCGGTGCTCGGCCAGATCGCGGCGACCACGCCGGAGGACGCCGGCAACTGGCTGCGCCTGGCGAAAGTCATCTTCCAGATCACGCCCAAGAGCTCGAGCGAACAGACGTTTCTGCTGGAGCGCGCCTCGACTGCCGCCTACATCGCCTACCAGCGCGCCGGCAATGCGGGCGAGGAGGCCGATTCGCTCGCGGTGCTCGGCAAGTCGCTGTCCGAACGCAAGCTGTGGCGGCCGGCGCTTGATGCACTGCGGCTGTCGCTCGACATGCGCGAGGTCGCCGACGTCCGGGGCCAGTACGAGAAGATGCGCGACGAGCACGGGTTTCGGTTGCTCGACTACACCGTGGACTCGGACTCCGCCAGTCCGCGCGCCTGCTTCCAGTTCTCGGAGGAGCTGGCAAAACGCACCGATTTCGCGCCGTACCTCGCGCTGGCGGGCCAGGACAAGCCGGCTTTGTCGGCCGAGGGCAAGCAGCTCTGCGTCGATGGGCTCAAGCACGGCGAGCGCTACAACATCAATCTGCGCGCCGGCCTGCCGTCCACCGTGAAGGAAGGCCTGCCGAAATCGGCCGAGTTCAACGTATATGTGCGCGACCGCAAGCCCTTCGTGCGCTTCACCAGCCGCGCCTATGTGCTGCCGAGGACGGGCCAGCGCGGCATTCCCGTCGTCAGCGTCAACACGCCAGCCGTCAACATCAACGTGTTCCGGATCGGCGACCGCAATCTGATCAACACGGTGGTCGACAGCGATTTCCAGAAGACTCTGTCGAAATACCAGCTCAGCGATCTCGGTGGCGAGCGCGGCGTCAAAGTCTGGACCGGCGAGCTCGCGACCGCGATGACGCTCAACCAGGACGTCACCACGGCGTTCCCGGTCGACCAGGCGCTGGGCGAGCTCCAGCCCGGCGTCTATGTGATGACGGCCGCAGCCAAGGGGCCGGGCTCGGACGACGATTACCAGCTCGCCACCCAATGGTTCATCGTCTCCGATCTCGGCGTCACGGCCTATTCCGGCAATGACGGCATCCATGTCTTCGTGAATTCGCTGGCCTCGACCGATCCCGTCGGCAAAGCCGAGGTGCGACTGGTCGCGCGCAACAACGAGATCCTGGCCACCCGCAAGACCGATGAGAGCGGCCATTTGCTGTTCGAGGCGGGGCTTGCGCGCGGCGAGGGCGGCCTGTCGCCGGCGATGCTCACCGTGACCGGTGAGAAGGCCGACTATGCTTTCCTCAGCCTCAAATCCTCTGCCTTCGACCTGTCGGACCGCGGCGTTTCGGGCAGGGCCGTGCCTGTGGGCGCCGACGCCTTCGTCTATGCCGAGCGCGGCGTCTACCGCTCCAGCGAGACCGTCTATCTCACCGCGCTGTTGCGGGACGGGCAGGGCAACGCCGTTACCGGCGGGCCGATGACCCTGGTGATCGAGCGTCCCGACGGCGTCGAATATCGCCGCGCCGTGCTGTCCGACCAGGGCGCCGGCGGGCGCACCTTGTCCGTGCCGCTCAACTCGGCCGTCCCGACCGGGACCTGGCGGGTGCGCGCCTTCACCGATCCGAAGGGCTCTTCGGTCGGCGAGACCACTTTCATGGTCGAGGACTACGTCCCTGATCGGATCGAATTCGACTTGTCTTCCAAGGACAAGCTGATCAAAGCTAACGCTCCAGTGGAGCTTAAGGCGGACGGTCATTTCCTCTATGGCGCGCCGGCCTCGGGGCTGGCGCTCGAAGGCGACATGCTGGTCGCGCCCGCGTCCGAGCGGCCGGGCTTCGCCGGTTACCAGTTCGGCGTCGCCGACGAGGAGACCACCTCGAACGAGCGCACGCCGCTGGAAAACCTGCCCGAAGCTGACGCCAACGGCGTTGCGACCTTCCCGGTCACGCTCGACAAGCAGCCGGCCTCGACGCGGCCGCAGGAGGCGCAGATCTTCGTTCGCATGGTGGAGACCGGCGGCCGCGCCGTCGAACGCAAGATCGTGCTGCCGGTCGCGCCTGCTGCCGCCATGATCGGCATCAAGCCGCTATTCGGCGACAAGAACGTGGCCGAAGGCGACAAGGCCGAGTTCGACATCGTGTTCGTCTCGCCCGAGGGCGAGAGGCTACGCCGCGACGGCCTGCGCTACGAGCTCCTGAAGATGGAGTCGCGCTACCAATGGTATCGCCAGAGCAATTACTGGGAGTACGAGCCGGTCAAATCGACCTCGCGCGTCTCTGACGGCGACGTGACCGTCGCCGCGGACAAGCCGTCGCGGATTTCGCTGACCCCAAAGCCCGGCCGCTACCGGTTGGACGTGAAGTCGAACGATGCCGACGGGCCCGTGACCTCCGTACAGTTCGACGTCGGCTGGTATTCCGACGGCAGCGCCGACACGCCGGACCTCCTGGAGACCTCGATCGACAAGCCGCAATACGCCTCGGGCGACATGATGACCGTGTCGGTCAACGTCCGCAGCGCCGGCAAGCTGACGGTCAACGTGCTCGGCGATCGCCTGCTGACGACGCAGACCATCGACGTCAAGGAAGGCACCGCCCAGGTGAAGCTCCCGGTCGGCAAGGACTGGGGCACTGGCGCCTATGTGGTGGCGACGCTGCGCCGTCCGCTCGATGCGGCCGCGCAACGCATGCCAGGCCGGGCGATCGGACTCAAATGGTTCGGTATCGACAAACAGACCCGCACGCTCCAGGTGAAGCTGACCCCGCCGGCGCTGATCCGGCCGAATGGGTTGCTGAAGATCCCCCTCAAGCTCGACGGGCTCAATCCGGGCGAGGACGCCAAGATCGTCATCGCCGCGGTCGACGTCGGCATCCTCAACCTCACCAATTACAAACCGCCGGCGCCGGACGACTATTATCTCGGCCAGCGCCGCCTCAGCGCGGAGATCCGCGATCTCTATGGGCAACTGATCGACGGCATGTCGGGCACGCGCGGTCAGATTAAGTCCGGCGGTGACGCCGGCGCGGCCGAATTGCAGGGCTCGCCGCCTGCGCAGAAGCCGCTCGCGCTCTATTCGGGCATCGTCACGGTTGCTGCTGACGGCACCGCGGAAATCAGCTTCGACATTCCGGAGTTCGCCGGCACCGCGCGCGTCATGGCGGTGGCGTGGACCGCGACCAAGCTCGGTCGCGCCAACACGGACGTGGTGATCCGCGATCCTGTCGTGCTGACCACGACCCTGCCGCGCTTCCTGCTCAACGGCGACCACGGCACGGTCAATCTCGAGATCGACAATGTCGAGGGGCAGGCGGGCGACTACGTTATCAACGTGAAGACGGGCGGCCCGGTCAAGATGACAGGCAATCCCGCAACCACGGTCAAGCTCGCCGCCAAGCAGCGGAATTCGTTCACGCTCGCCATCGACGCGACGGCGGCGGGGCAGGCGACGCTCGACGTCGACATCAAGGGGCCGAACGGGCTTGCACTCGCGCGCCACTATGCGCTCGACGTCAAGGCGGCGACGCAGGTGCTGGCGCGGCGCTCGATCCGGACGCTGGCGAAGGGCGAGAGCCTGACGCTGACGTCTGATATGTTCGCCGACCTCGTACCGGGCACCGGCAGCGTCTCGGTCTCGGCGAGCCTGTCGACCGCGCTCGATGCGGCGACGATCCTGAAAGCGCTCGACCGCTATCCCTATGGCTGCTCGGAGCAGATCACGAGCCGTGCGATGCCGTTGCTCTATGTCAACGATCTCGCCGCGGGCGCGCATCTCGCCATGGACACCGAAGTCGACCAGCGCATCCGCGACGCGATCGAGCGGCTTTTGGCCCGCCAGGGCTCCAATGGCTCGTTCGGACTGTGGTCGGCGGGCGGCGACGATGCGTGGCTCGACGCGTACGTGACCGACTTCCTGACCCGCGCCCGCGAAAAGGGCTTTGTGGTCCCGGATGTGCTGTTCAAGACCGCGCTCGATCGTATCCGCAACTCGGTCGTCAACGGCAACGAGCCGGAGAAGGACGGCGGCCGCGATCTCGCTTACGGCCTCTATGTGCTCGCGCGCAACGGCGCGGCGCCAATCGGCGACCTCCGCTATCTCGCCGACACCAAGCTAAGCAACCTCGCAACTCCCATCGCGAAATCGCAGCTCGCCGCGGCACTCGCGCTGGTCGGTGACCGCAACCGCGCGGAGCGCGTTTACGGTGCCGCGCTCGACAGTCTCGCGCCAAAACCCGTGCTGGAGTTCGGCCGCACCGACTACGGCTCGCAGCTTCGCGATGCCGCAGCGCTGGTGTCGCTTGCCAGCGAAGGCAATGCCCCGAAGGCGACGCTGACGCAGGCGGTGTCGAGGGTCGAGACTGCCCGCGGGCTGACGCCCTATACCTCCACGCAGGAGAATGCGTGGCTGGTGCTGGCGGCACGCGCGCTCGCCAAGGAGAACCTGTCGATGGAGGTCGACGGCCAGCCGGTCAAGACCGCGCTGTACCGCAGCTACAAGGCGGCGACCCTGGAGGGCAAGCCGCTGAAGATCACCAACACGGGCGATGCGCCGGTGCAGGCCGTGGTCTCTGTGTCGGGTTCGCCGGTGACGCCGGAGCCCGCGGCATCGAACGGCTTCAAGATCGAGCGCAGTTTCTTCACGCTCGACGGCAAGCCCGCCGATATCAGCAAGGTGAAGCAGAACGACCGCTTCGCCGTGGTGCTGAAGATCACCGAGGCCAAGCCCGAGTACGGCCACATCATGGTGTCCGATTATCTTTCGGCCGGCCTCGAGATCGACAATCCGAAACTGGTGTCGTCGGGCGACAGCGGCACGCTGGGCTGGATCGAGGACGGCCAGGAGCCCAAGGATACCGAGTTCCGCGACGACCGCTTCACGGCGGCCGTCGACCGGGCCTCGGATTCCAAGGCGGTCTTCACGGTGGCCTATGTCGTCCGTGTGGTCTCGCCCGGCAAATACGTGCTGCCGCAGGCCTATGTCGAGGACATGTACAATCCCTCGCGCTACGGCCGCACCGGGACGGGCACCGTCGAGGTGCGGGCGGCGAAGTGAGTGGTGAGGGGATGAGCGACAAGGAGCCACATGCTCCGCCGTCATGCCCGGGCTTGTCCCGGGCATCCACGGACTTTTGTGCGAGGGGCAAGGACGTGGATGGCCGGGACGAGCCCGGCCATGACGGAGCGCGGAGCTTGGACCTGCATGTCCTCTCCGCGCTGGCATTCTCGCTCATTCTCACCATCGTCGGTTTCGTCGCCTGGGTCTACGCCCTCGGTCCGCTGCCTTTCGACGAAGCCCGCCAAGTTTCCACCACCATTGTCGATCGCAACGGCAAGCTGCTGCGCGCCTATGCGATGGCGGACGGGCGCTGGCGACTGCCGGTTGAGACAAATACGAACGTCGATCCGACCTATCTGAAGCTGCTGCTCGCCTATGAGGACCAGCGCTTTTACGCGCATGACGGTATCGACCCGCTGGCACTAGGGCGCGCTGCGTTTCAGCTTGCGACCCGCGGCCACATCGTCTCGGGCGGCTCGACCATCTCGATGCAGCTCGCGCGGCTGATGGAGCCGCGGCGGCAGCGTTCGCTCCATGCAAAGCTGCGGCAGATGGTGCGTGCGATCGAGATCGAGCGCAGCTTGAGCAAGCAGCAGATCCTCGACCTCTATCTCGCGCTCGCGCCCTACGGCGGCAATCTCGAAGGCATCCGCGCTGCCTCGACCGCCTATCTCGGCAAGGAGCCGAAGCGGTTGTCGCTGGCTGAAGCCGCATTGCTGGTCGCGCTGCCGCAATCGCCGGAGACCCGTAGGCTCGATCGCTATCCCGATGCGGCGCGCAAAGCGCGTGACCGCGTGCTCGACCGCATGGTCGAGGAGCAACAGATCAGCCTCGACGATGCCAAGCAGGCCAAGGCCGTTCCCGTGCCGAAGCTGCGCAGGCCAATGCCGATCCTGGCGCCGCATGCCTCCGATGCGGCGCTTGCGACGGTCAAGGACGCGCCCGTCATCAAGCTGACGCTGGATGCCAACCTGCAAAAGGTGCTTGAGCCGCTGGCGCGCGACCGTGCCATTGCGCTGGGACCGAACATCTCGGTCGGCATCATCGTCGTCGACAATGAGAGCGGCGACGTGCTCGCACGCGTCGGCTCGGCGGATTATTTCGACGAGCGCCGGGCAGGGCAGGTCGACATGACCCGCGCGGTCCGCTCGCCGGGCTCGACGCTGAAGCCGTTCATCTATGGGCTCGCTTTCGAGGACGGTTTTGTTCACCCCGACAGTCTGATCGACGATCGGCCCGTGCGCTTCGGCTCCTACGCGCCGGAAAATTTCGACATGACGTTCCAGGGCACCGTGCCGGTGAAGAAGGCGCTGCAGCTGTCGCTGAATGTGCCCGCGATCGTCCTGCTCGACCGCGTCGGCGCGAGCCGGCTGGCCTCGCGGCTGCATCAGGCGGGCGGCAATCTGGTGCTGCCCAAAGACGAGGCGCCGGGACTTGCCATGGGCCTTGGCGGCGTCGGTGTGACGCTGCAGGACCTCGCCCAGCTCTATGCGGGCTTCGCCCGGCTCGGCACCACCAAGCCGCTGCGCGAGATCATGAGCGACAGGGACGTGCGCGAGCCGCTGCGACTGCTCGATCAGGTCGCGGCCTGGCAAGTCGGCAATGTGCTGCTCGGCACCCCGCCGCCGGAGAACGCGGCTCGCAACCGCATCGCCTTCAAGACCGGCACCTCCTACGGCTACCGCGACGCCTGGTCGATGGGCTTCGACGGGCGCATGACCATCGGCGTCTGGGTCGGCCGGCCCGACGGCGCGCCGGTTCCGGGCCTGATCGGGCGCGTCGCCGCCGCGCCGATCCTATTCGACGCCTTCGCCCGAACCGGCAAGACGCTCCTGCCGTTGCCGAAGCCACCGAAAGGAACTCTCGTTGCCAGCAACGCCAAGCTGCCGTTGCCCTTGAGGCGGTTCCGTCCGGTCGGGGATCTGGTGCGGACCGGGGGCGAGCAGGCTCTGCACATCCAGTTTCCGCTGAACGGTTCGCGGATCGACGTCGATCGCTCAGGTGGCGAGGGGGGCGCAGCCATGCCGGTCAAGGTCGCCGGAGGCGTTCTGCCTATGACCGTCATGGTTAACGGAACGGCGCAGGGCGAGATCGACGGACGGCGCCAGCGGCTGATCGATCCGCCTGGTCCGGGCTTTGCGCGGCTGACCGTCATCGATGCCGCGGGCGCCGCGGACACAGTTGTCATTCGAATTCAATGACCCTGCCTCAAGCGGTTGTGGCGATGGCGGTTTCAGCGTAAGCGGAACCGATGGCCGAGACCTACCCAACACCCCGTTTTGGAGCTCCCCGCGAGCCGAAATCCCCGGTGAATCCGGGCAGTCGGCTCGTGTCCATGTTCGACATCGCCACCGCCAGCCACGTCCGCGCGGTCGCCTTCCTGCTGCTGTGCGCGCTGCTGCTGTTCCTGCCAGGCTTCTTCACGATTCCGCCGGTTGACCGCGACGAGGCGCGCTTTGCGCAGGCGACCAAGCAGATGGTCGAGAGTGGCGATTATGTCGATATCCGCTTCCAGGAGGACGTCCGCTACAAGAAGCCGGTCGGAATCTATTGGCTGCAATCGGCTGCGGTCGAGACGGCATCGGCGCTCGGTCTGCCGAAAGCCGAGTTGCGGATCTGGGTCTACCGGCTGCCGTCTCTGATCGGCGCTATCGGCGCCGTGCTCATGACCTATTGGACGGCGCTCGGCTTCGTCACGCGGCGCGCCGCGGTGCTTGCAGCCCTTCTAATGTGCGCCTCCGTGCTGCTCGGGGTCGAGGCGCGGCTTGCGAAGACCGACGCCATGCTGCTGTTCTGCGTGGTCGCCGCGATGGGCGCGATGGGGCGGGCCTATCTGTCGTGGCAGCGCGCCGAGGACGAGACGCGTCCGCCCTGGAGCTGGCCCGCGATCTTCTGGACCGCGCTCGCTGTCGGCATCCTGATCAAGGGTCCGCTGATCCTGATGTTCGCGGGCCTGACCATCGTCGCGCTCGCGATCCAGGACCGCGACGCCTCCTGGCTATGGAAGTTGCGCCCGCTCTGGGGCCTGATGTGGATGCTGGTGCTGGTGCTGCCCTGGTTCGTCGCGATCTTCTGGCGCGCGGGCGATGCCTTCTTCGCCGATTCCGTCGGCGGCGACATGCTGAGCAAGTTGGGCGCTCAGGAATCTCACGGCGCTCCGCCCGGACTGTATCTGGCGCTGTTCTGGATCACGTTCTGGCCCGGCGCGCCGCTCGCGGCGATGGCGGCGCCCGCGGTCTGGCGCGCGCGGCGCGAGCCCGGCGCGCAGTTCCTGCTGGCCTGGCTGATCCCATCCTGGATCGTGTTCGAGGTGGTGCTGACCAAGCTGCCGCATTACGTGCTGCCGCTGTATCCTGCGATCGCGATCCTCACCGCGGGCGCGCTCGAGCGGCGCGTGCTGTCGTGGTCGTGGCTGATGCGCGGCTCGGCCTGGTGGTTCGCGATCCCCGTTGGCGGCTCGATCATCGCCGTCGTCGGCGCGGTGATGCTGACGCGGCAGCCTGCTTTCGTGGCTTGGCCGTTCATCGCGGCCTCGCTGATCTTCGGCCTGTTCGCCTGGTGGCTTCACGACAACAATCACGCCGAGCGCTCGCTGCTCAACGCGCTGGTCGCAGCCCTGATGCTCGCGGTGACAGTCTACGGCATCGTGCTGCCCTCGCTGACGCCGCTGTTTCCGAGCATCGAGATCGCACGCGCGCTTCGCAACGTCACCTGCGTCGGCCCGAAGGCGGCCGCGGCCGGCTATCACGAGCCGAGCCTCGTCTTCCTGACCGGTACGCAGACGCTGCTCACCGACGGTTCGGGCGCGGCGGATTTCCTGCGGCAAGGAAGCTGCCGTTTCGCGCTGATCGAGCAGCGTTCGGAGCGCGGTTTCGTGCAGCGCGCTGAGGCGATCGGGCTGCGCTACAAGGTTGGTACCCGCATCGAAGGCTATAATTTCTCGCAAGGGCGTGCGATCTCGATCTCGATCTTCCGCTCGGAAGGCACCGAGTAGGATGTCGGCACCAACCGACATCTCGCCGCGCGCGAGCTATCCCGCGCAATTGCTCACGCTCTCCGGGCGCGCCCTGGCGCAACTCGTGCGTACGCCCTCGCATTCGCGCCGCGCCGAGGCCGCGCGAAAGCTGGCGCGGCATTCGCTGTGGCTGAGTGCGGCAGGTGCAGCCCTGGTCATCGCGCTGATGGTCGTGTTCGACCTGACCGAGATCCAGCTGATGCCGGCACGTGGCGCGCCCGGCCTGTGGCCGATCCGCATCCTCACCGATTTCGGCAAGGACGAGTATGTGCTCTCGGTGCTCGGGGGCCTGCTGGTGGTCCTGGCGCTGGTTGCGGCGGGATTGCACGGCACCAGCCGCGCGTTGCTGCTCGGCCTCGGCACGCGACTGCAGTTCATGTTTCTGTCTGTTGCCGTGCCCGTATTCGTCGCCGAGATCCTGAAATATCTCATCGGTCGGGGACGTCCGTTCGTCGGCGGCAAGGCCAATCCGTTCAACTTCATCCCGTTCGAGGGGACCGGGGCCTATGCCAGCCTGCCGTCGGGGCATGCGGTGACGGCGTTCGCGCTGGCGTTCGCGGTCTCGGCGCTGTGGCCGCGCCTGCGCGTGTTCATGTTCACTTACGCGATCGTGATCCTGCTGACGCGACTGGTGCTGCTTGCGCACCACCCGAGTGACGTTGTGGCCGGCGCCTTGGTCGGCTTGGTCGGCGCCTTGGCGGTGCGCTACTGGTTCGCGGCCCGCAGGCTCGGCTTTGCCATCCGTGCCGACGGCACCATTGTGCCTCTTGCAGGGGCGGTCTCGGGCCGCCTCAAAAGGGTTGCCCACGGGGCATCCGCCCCATAAAAGCGGCTGCCTGCCGGGACCGCCGGTTCCCGAGCCAAGCCAATTCTAACCACGAGCTTCGATTTGTCGTCCCAGCCTTCGGTTTTCCAGCCCTCGGTTTCCATCGTCGTTCCCGTGCGCAACGAAGCCGACAACATCGTGCCGCTGATCGAGGAGATCGTCGCAGCGCTCGACGGCCGCTGGACCTATGAGATCATCTACGTCAATGACGGTTCGAGCGACGCGACCGGCGAACGGCTCGGCGCGGTCATGAAGCAGCGGGACAATCTGCGCCAGCTGCGCCATGCCAGATCAGGCGGCCAGTCCGCGGCCGTGCGCAGCGGCGTGCGTGCGGCACGCGGTGCCATCGTGGCGACGCTCGACGGCGACGGCCAGAACAATCCGGCTTTCCTGCCCGACCTGATCGCGGCGGTCGAGAACGGAAGCAAGGTTGGACTTGCCGCCGGACAACGCGTCGGCCGCAAGGATACCGGCTTCAAAAAATTCCAGTCGCGCATCGCCAACGGCGTCCGCAACGCGATCCTGAAGGACGGGACGCGCGATACCGGCTGCGGCCTGAAGGCGTTCCGGCGCGAGGTGTTCCTGATGATGCCCTATTTCGACGGGCTGCATCGCTTCCTGCCGGCACTGGTGCGCCGCGAGGGCTACGAGATCGCCTATGTCGACGTGATCGACCGGCCGCGCCGCTCCGGCGTTTCGAACTACGGTTTCTTCGACCGGCTGTGGATCGGCATCATGGATCTCGGGGGCGTGTGGTGGCTGATCCGCCGCAAGAAGCCGACGCCGGATGTGACTGAGGTGACGGCATGATCATCCAATACGGTCAGGCGCTGAGCAATTATTTCTACGACGTCTTCGTGGCCAAGTTCGACTTCTGGCTCGCGTTCGGCCTCGTCGCGCAACTGTTCTTCACGGCACGCTTCCTGGTGCAGTGGATCGCGAGCGAGCGCGCCGGCAACAGCGTCGTGCCGATGGCGTTCTGGTTCTGCTCCATGGGCGGCGGGCTGATGACGCTGGTCTACGGCGTCGTCAAGCGCGAGCCCGTCATTATCCTCGGCCAGGCGCTGGCGACCATCATCTATATCCGCAACATCATGCTGATCGTGAAGAACCGCGGCCGCGCGTCAAAGACGCTGGAGCGCTGATCCGACGCGACTAGCGCGGCAAGGCCGACGCCGCGCCCGTTGCGGGCAGGGCGGCGGTCTCCGTCTCGGTCCTGCGATGGGGCTCGCCGGCTGCGTCGAGCACGGGATAGGCGACCGAGCAGATGTGCGAGTGGATGCGGCGCAAGTCCCGCAGCACGTCGAGATGCAGCGACGTGGTTTCGATGGTCTCGGGACGGCCCTCGCGCAGGCGATCGAGGTGGCGCTCGACGGCGGCAAGCTCGGTGTTGCGCAGCGCCGTCTTCTCCACCAGCAGCTTGCGCGCCTCGTTGGCGTCGCCCGACATGAAGACACCGAAGGCGATGCGCAGCGAATCCATCGTGCGCTTGTGGAAGGCGGCGAGCTCCTCGGCGCCCTCGGGCGAGAACTGGAAGCGGCGCTTGATCTTCTTGGTCGCCAGCTCGCTCAGGCTCTTGTCGATGATGTCGCCGATATGTTCCAGATTGATGGCGAAGGAGATGATCTCCATGGCGCGCCGGCCCTCGCTCTCGTCGAGGCTGCCGCGCATGAGTTTCGTCACGTAGAGCTTGATGGCTTCGTCGAGGCCGTCGACGATGTTGTCCATCTTCGAGACCTGGTCGACCAATGCGCGGTCGCCGCTCATCATCGCCGCCATCACCTTGCGCAGCATGACTTCCACGAGATCGCCCATGCGCAGGGTTTCGCGGCCGGCATCGGCCAGCGCCAGCGACGGCGATTCCAGCGCGGTCTCGTCGAGATAGCGCGGCCGGGCCGGATCGGCCTCCTGAACACGATCGGGCAGGAGCCGGGTCAACAGGCGCGACATGGTATCGAGCAGGCCGATGAAGATCATGGCCGTACCGACGTTGAAGGCGATATGAAACGCCGCCGTCATCCTGGCAAGATCAGGCTGCCAAGCGTGGAAGTGCTCGGCGATCGGGCCCAGGAAGGGCAGGACGAGCGCGATCCCGATCACCCGGTTGACGAGATTGCCCACTGGCAGGCGATAGCTGGCGGGATCGTCACGCTTGGCGCCTTCGAATACGGGATTGATGGCGCTGCCGAGATTGGCGCCAAGCACCAGTGCGAGCGCGGCGTAAGGCGAGATGAACTGCGAATAGGCCAGTGACATGATCAGCAGCACGCTTGCGACGCTCGAATGCACCGCCCAGGTGACGAGCGCCGCGGTCACGATGCACAGAACGGGATCGCCCGTGATGGAGGACATCATGACGCGGACGCCCGGTGCGTTCTCGGCCGGGGCCAGCGTGTCGAGCAGGATGTGCAGCGACAGCAGCATCAGTCCGAGACCGATCGAGACACGGCCGACATCCTTGATCCGCGAGCGCGGACCCACGCGGAAGGCGACCAGTCCGAGCACGAACAGGACCGGCGCGACGGCCGCGATGTTGAACGACAGCACCTGCACGATCAACGTCGTGCCGACATTGGCGCCGAGCATGATGGCAAGCGCGGTGACAAGGCTGAGCAGGCCCTCGGCTGCGAACGAGCTCGTGAGCAGCGCAGTCGCGGTGCTGCTCTGGAGCAGCGCCGTCAGCCCGAGACCGGCAGCAAACGCGTTGAAGCGGTTACCAAGAGCCTTGCCGAGCAGCCGTCGCAGGTCCGGGCCAAAGGCACGCAGAATCCCGCTGTGGACCATGTGCAGGCCCCACAGCAACAGCGCCACGCCGCCCATCAGATCGAGCAGTACCAACGTTCCCATGCTCCGAGTCCGGATTGGAGTCGATTGGTGAGGCTAGCGCCAAATGCTTGAGGTTCAAACCATTTGTTGGCGCAGGGGGCGTCAACGTTTGCAGCGGCTACACGTTCCTGCGGCGCGCGTTGGCGCGTGCGCAGGCGCAGTGCCTTGTGAACAGGCTCACATTGCTGCTTTGAGGGCAGCGAAGCCGCGATCGAGGTCGGCCTTGAGGTCGTCAGTGCTCTCCAGCCCGATGTGCAGACGCAGGGTAGGGCCGCCCGGCGCCCACTTGGTCGCCGTGCGATAGCCGTCGCAGTCGAAAGGAATCGCAAGGCTCTCGAAGCCGCCCCAGGAAAAGCCCATGCCGAACAGCTTGAGCGTGTTGAGCATTGTGTCGACCGCCTTCTGCGGCGCCGGCTTCAGCACGATGCTGAATAGGCCCGACGCGCCCGTGAAGTCGCGCTTCCAGATCGCATGGCCCGGATCGGTCTCGAGTGCCGGATGCAACACGCGCGCGACCTCTGGCCGGTTGGCGAGCCAGCGCGCCATGTCGAGGCCGGAGCGATGATGCTGCGCCAGCCGCACCGACAGCGTACGCAGGCCGCGCAGCGCCAGGAAGACGTCATCGGGACCGGCGCAGACGCCGAGCAGGCGGATGCCTTCGGCGATCTGCGGCCATGCCCTGGCATTGGCCGAGATGGTGCCGAACATGATGTCGGAATGGCCGCCGATATATTTGGTGGCGGCCTGCATGCTGATGTCGACGCCCTGTTCGAGCGAGCGGTGATAAAGCGGCGTCGCCCAGGTGTTGTCGTCGATGACGAGCGCGCCGCGCGCATGTGCGACATCGGCGATGGCGCGGATGTCGGGCATCTCGAACGACTGCGAGCCGGGCGCCTCGACCAGGACGGCGCTTGTGTTGGATCTGAACAGCTTGTCGATGCCGTCGCCGATCATCGGATCGAAGTAGGTGGTCTCGATGCCGTAGCGGGTGAGCATGCCATTGCAGAAATTGCGCGAGGGCCGGTAGACGTTGTCGCAGACCAGGATGTGGTCGCCGGCCTTCAGCACCGAGAGTAGGGTGGTGGAGATCGCCGACAGGCCCGACGGCACGATGCCGACGCCGGCGCATTGTGGCCCCTCCAGCGCCATCAGCGTCTCCTGGAACGCCTTGGTGGTGGGGGAACCATGGCGACCATAGGTGAACTCGCCGCGATGGGCGTGCAGGTCCTCGGCGGTCGGATAGAGCACGGTCGAGCCGTGGAACACCGGAGGATTGACAAACCCCTTCTGCGCCTTGGTGTCGCGGCCGGAGGTGACCAGCCGGGTCTCGGCGTGCTGTTCGGAGGGGTGTGAGGAATCCATGCGTCTGCTTTCAAAAGCGCGTTTCCACCAGGCGCGCTGCGCCCGCGGGCAGGCCGAAAGGCCGCTGTCGTTAATAACAGAACACAGAAGAGTCCCGTCAACCCCTTGACCCGGCACGCCAGCCGTTCTGTTATCGCAGGTGCTAGTCAGTCGCCGCATGTTGAGGGGCCTGCCGCGACCTTCGATCCATCGCCTGACCGGACCACGCGCCACAGCCGTAACGGCGGGCGCCTTTCGGCGGGGATTAAGGTAGGGCCTCCCGGGATCGGCGGGTGATCGGCAAGGTTTTCCAGCATGACTCTTGCAGGGCTGGTCCTGATACGGCTAGCCCTGGCAGAGACGATCGCAAAGACAACGTTCCTGACCTTGAGACGACTTTGAAAGGCCCCAAGCCCATGAAACGCGTAATCCTGGCTCTCACTCTCGCCCTCGCCGCCGGCCTGACGGCCCAAGCCGCCGAGGCGCAAACGCTCAAGACCGTCAAGGACCGCGGCATGCTGTCCTGCGGCGTCAGTCAGGGCCTGCCCGGCTTCTCCTCGCCGGACGACAAGGGCAACTGGACCGGGCTTGATGTCGACGTCTGCCGCGCGATCGCCGGGGCGATCTTCAACGATCCGACCAAGGTCAAGTACGTGCCGCTCTCCGCCAAGGACCGCTTCACGGCGCTGCAATCCGGCGAAGTCGACGTGCTGTCGCGCAACACCACCTGGACCATCTCGCGCGACACCTCGCTCGGCGCAAACTTCACCGGCGTGACCTATTATGACGGGCAGGGCTTCATGGTGAAGAAGTCGCTCAAGGTGAACTCGGCGCTCGAGCTCAACAGCGCCTCGGTCTGCGTCCAGACCGGCACCACCACGGAGCAGAATCTCGCCGACTACTTCAAGGCCAACAACATGAAGTACGAGGTGATCGCGTTCGGCACCAACGACGAAACGGTCAAGGCCTACGAGGCCGGGCGCTGCGACGTCTTCACCACCGACCAGTCGGGCCTTTACGCCAACCGCCTGAAGCTTGCCAATCCCGGCGATCACATGGTGCTCCCGGAAATCATCTCGAAGGAGCCGCTCGGACCGATGGTGCGCCACGGCGACGACCAGTGGTTCGACATCGTGAAATGGACGCTGTTTGCCATGATCACCGCCGAAGAGCTCGGCGTGACCGCGAAGAACGTCGACGAGAAGGCGAAGCAGGAAAATCCGGAGCTGAAGCGCGTCCTCGGCACCGACGGCAATTTCGGTGAACAGCTCGGCCTGAGCAAGGATTGGGTGGTGCGCATCGTGAAAGCCGTCGGCAATTACGGCGAAGTGTTCGACCGCAACGTCGGCGCAGGCTCGCCGCTTGGTATCAATCGGGGACTCAACAATCTCTGGAATAAGGGCGGTCTCCAATACGCGCCGCCGATCCGCTGACCCCGCCTGACCCGCGCTCGCGGCGATGAGCATCGAGGCCCGCAAACCCCCGCCCCAGATCGCGCTGAAGATCAGGCGCGTCCTGGGGGGCAAGACAGGCTGGAACGGCATCGCCGTCCAGTTTGCCTTCGCTGCGGTCCTGGGCTGGATTGCCTATGAAATCGTCTCCAACGCCCGCGCCAACCTCGAGAACCAGCACATTGCGGCCGGCTTCGGCTTCCTCGCGAACAACGCCGGTTTCGACGTCAATCAGACGCTGATCTCGTATACCGGCTCGGACACGTTCCTGCGCGTGTTCCTGGTCGGGCTCCTCAATACGCTCGTGGTCTCGGTGGTGGGCATCGTGTTTGCCACCGTGATCGGCTTCATTGTCGCGCTGTGCCGGCTGTCACCCAACTGGTTGCTCGCGCGCATTGGCGAAATCTATGTCGAGATCATCCGCAACCTGCCGGTGCTGTTCCAGATCCTGTTCTGGTACCTGGCGGTGCTTGCTGCCTTGCCTAATCCACGACAGAGCATTTCGCTGCTCGGCATCGCTTTCGTCAGCAATCGCGGTCTCGTCATTCCCCGGCCGATCGGCGAGAGCGGCTTCGAGGCGTTTCTTGTGGTGCTGGCGCTCGGCATCGTGGCTTCGGTGGTGCTGCGCATCCACGCGCGCCGGGCGCTGTTCCAGCGGGGGCAGATGATCCGGATCTGGCCCTATGTGCTGGGCCTGCTGTTCGGACTGCCGCTCGTCACCATTCTGGTAGCGGGTCTGCCCTTCAGCTTCGAGCTGCCGCAGCTCAAGGGCTTCAATTTCGCCGGCGGCTCGCGGATCATCCCGGAGTTCGTGGCGCTCACATTGGCCTTGTCGACCTATACGGCTGCCTTCATCGCCGAGATCGTGCGCGCGGGCATCCTCTCCGTCCACAGCGGGCAGATGGAGGCGGGATCGTCGCTGGGCCTGAGCCGCGGCACCACGCTGCGCCTGGTGGTCGTACCGCAGGCAATGCGCGTCATCGTTCCGCCGCTGACCAACCAGTACCTCAATCTCACCAAGAATTCGTCGCTGGCCGTCGCGATCGGCTATCCTGACCTTGTCTCCGTGTTCGCTGGCACGTCGCTGAGCCAGACCGGGCAGGCCATCGAGATCATCGCCATGACGATGGGCGTCTATCTCCTGATCTCGCTGATCACCAGCGCCGTCATGAGCGTCTACGGTTGGCGCATCAGCCGGAGTCTCGGCGCATGAGCGATATCACCTCGTCCAGCTTCGTCCGCCAGGATCTTCTCGATGAGCGTCCCGCGCCGGTGAAGACCACGGGCTTCGTCGGCCTGGTGCGGACGCGCCTGTTCAACTCGCCGACCAACATCCTGCTCACGATCGTCGGCGCCTTGCTGCTATGGTTCACCATCATTCCTTCCGTCAGATTCCTGATGGTCGATGCAGTCTGGACCGGTAAGGATCGCACGGCCTGCCTCGCCGAGAACGCCGGCTTTACGGTCGGCGCCTGCTGGCCCTACATCCAGGCCAAGCTGCCGCAACTGATCTACGGCTTCTACCCCGAAGCCGAACGCTGGCGGGTCAACCTCACGCTCGTCCTGTCGGTGGTCCTGTTGGTGCCGTTGCTCATTCCACGACTGCCGTCGAAAGGATTGAACGCAGGCCTGTTCTTCTTTGCGTTTCCAGTGGTCGCATTCTTTCTGCTGCATGGCGGCGGCATCAAGGGATTTGGCCTGAGCTGGACCGCTGACCTGCTGCAACTGTTCGACGACAGCATCATCGGCGCCGGCAAGGCTCTGCTCGGTCTCGGCAAGACATCCTCTGCCGCACCGCTGTTGTGGGTCGTCGGCAATGTCATCATGCTCGTGGGGACCGCGATCTACTGGCTGATCTTTCCGCTGACCTGGCTGCGTGACCAGCTGCAGGGGACGGGCCAGTCGGTCTGGGCCGATTTCGCCATCACCGCCGCGATCGTCTCGCTGATCGCCTTCGTTCTCGGCGGCGGCCTCCGCACGGGGGGGCGGGCCCTGACGTCCAGCGTCGTCACCTTCGCCGCCATCGCAATCGTGATCAAGCTGATGGGGCTCGATCACGGCGGACTGCCGATCGTGCAGACGAACCTATGGGGCGGACTTCTGGTGACGCTGGTGGTCTCCGTCACGGGCATCGTCACCTCGCTGCCGATCGGCATTGCGCTGGCGCTTGGCCGCCGCTCGACCATTCCGCTGATCCGGATCTTCTCGATCGCCTTCATCGAGTTCTGGCGCGGCGTGCCGCTGATCACCGTGCTGTTCTTCGCCACCTACATGCTGCCGCTGTTTCTGCCGGGCAATTTCACAGTCGACGGGTTGGTGCGTGCGCTGATTGGAATTTCGCTGTTCACGGGCGCCTATCAGGCTGAGAACGTCCGTGGCGGGCTGGCTGCTATCCCGCGCGGGCAGGGCGAGGCGGCCGCGGCATTGGGGCTGTCCTGGTGGAAGACGACCTCGCTGATCGTGCTGCCGCAGGCGCTGCGCCACGTCATTCCGAACCTCGTCAACAGCTTCATCTCCCTGTTCAAGGACACGTCGCTGGTCTCGATCGTGGCGCTGTTCGATCTGCTGGGCTCGCTGCGGGCGTCGTTCTCGGATCCGAAATGGTCGTCGCCGTCGACCGCGTTCACCGGGTTCGCCTTCGCCGGGATCATCTACTTCATCTTCTGCTTTGGAATGTCACGCTACTCGCTCTTCGTCGAGCACCGCCTCAACGCTCACCGCCGCAACTGATCGAGGTCACCATGTCCGACCCCATCGTCAAAATTTCCGGCTTGAACAAATGGTACGGCGAATTTCACGTGCTGCGCGACATCGACCTTGCGGTCGAGAAGGGCGAGCGCATCGTGATCTGCGGCCCCTCCGGCTCGGGCAAGTCGACGCTGATCCGCTGCATCAACGCGCTCGAGGAGTTTCAGGAAGGCGAGATCGTCGTTGACGGCATCGAGCTCGGGCCGAACCTGAAGCATGTCGATGCGGTGCGGCGCGAAGTCGGCATGGTGTTCCAGAGCTTCAACCTGTTTCCTCACCTGTCCGTGCTGGACAATTGCACGCTGGCGCCGATCTGGGTGCGCAACATCCCCAAGAAGGATGCCGAAGCGGCGGCGATGAAGTTTCTGGAGCGGGTCAAGATCCCGCACCAGGCCAACAAGTTTCCGGGGCAGATGTCCGGTGGTCAGCAGCAGCGCGTTGCGATTGCCCGCGCGCTGACGATGAACCCGAAGGTGATGCTGTTCGACGAGCCGACCTCGGCGCTCGACCCCGAAATGGTCAAGGAGGTGCTGGACACCATGGTCGACCTTGCCGAGGAGGGCATGACCATGCTGGTCGTCACCCACGAGATGGGCTTTGCCCGCGAGGTCGCCAACCGCGTGGTGTTCATGGACGCGGGCCAGATCATCGAAGCCAACACGCCCAACGAGTTCTTCGCGGCCCCGCAGCACGCCCGCACAAAACTGTTCCTGAGCCAGATCCTGCGCTGAGCACCTGCAATCCGGTGGCGTCGCTGGTCTAACCGATCCGCCAGCTTGGCACCATGCGAATCGGCCAGCCTCTTTTCGGGCCATACTCCGGAGAGAGACTTTGCAGAGCAGCGCCGGCGCGCGCGCATTCCAGAACGCGCGATTGCAAAAGAAATTGAGGAAGCAGGCGGACGCGCTCATGTCCGCCGCGGTTCAGGCACTCGGGCAGGGCAGATACGCAGAGGTCGAGACACTCTGCCGGCGGATTCTGACGGAGGTTCCGGATCATTTCGACGCCGCGCACCTGCTTGGCCTGCGCGCGTATGATGGCGGGCGCCTCGATGAGGCGCAACAATTGCTCGAGCGCGCGACCGTGCTCGATCCACGTTCGCCCGATGCCCATGGCAATCTCGGGGCAGTGTATTTCACCCTCCAGAAGTTTCAGGACGCTCGCGCATGCCAGGAGAAAGCCATTGCGCTGAAGCCGAATTCTCCGATCGCCTTGACCAATCTCGGCAATACGCTGCTGCACATGGGCTTCGCCGAGCAGGCTATCGAGCTGCACGAACGCGCTATCAGGCTGAAGCCGGACTATGCCGATGCATTCTGCAATCGTGGCATGGCGGAGCTGATCGAAGGGCAGTTCCAGCGCGCCAAGGAGAGTTTCGATCGCGCCCTCGCGTTTCAACCGCGTCATGCGGAAGCGATCGCGGGCAAGGGCATGGTGTGCATCGAGCTCCGGCACTACGAAGAGGCGGCCGCGGCGATCGCGGCAGGGCTCGCGATCAAGCCGGATTCGCCGAAGATTCTGGCGCAGCGCGGACGGCTCAATCTCGATCTGTTGCGGCTGGAGCAGGCGCTCGCGGATTTCGATGCGGCGCTGGCGCTTTCACCGAGGCTCGAAGTGGCCTTGCAGGGGAAGGCGCAAGTCAACATTCTCAAGGGCAATACGGCCGGGGCGATTGCGGTCGTCAAGAAGTTGCTCGAGGAACATCCGCGGTCCGACATCGGAATTGCGCTCCTGGCTTCCTGCTATGCGAGCCAGGGAGACATCGCGACGGCGCTCGAACATCTCGATGCAGGGCTGGCAATCGCGCCTGACTATGCGGACTTGATCGGGCGCAAGATATTCTTGCTGGACTATCTCCCCGACGCGGATTTTGCGGTCCAGCAGGCTGCGCGAAAACAGTGGTGGGACGCGATCGGCTCGAGATTGCCGCGAAGGACTCTTGCCCCGCGGCAGCTCGATCCCGACAGGCGGATCGTGGTTGGCTATGTTGCTGCCGAGTTTTGGCATCACTCGGCAGCGTTCGCTCTGTTACCGGTGCTGCGCCATCATGATCACGCCAGGTTCGAGATCGTCTGCTATTCGTGCTCGCCGGTAAGAGATGAGATGACCGCCGCATTCAGGTCCTCGGCGGACGTCTGGGTCGACGCCTGGCAGCTTTCGGACGACGAACTCGCCGATCGCATCCAGGCGGACAAGGTCGATATCCTGATCGACGTGTCCGGGCACACCACCGGCAACAGGCTCCACGTCTTCGCCCGCAAGCCGGCCCCGATCCAGGTCTCGGGTTTCGGACACGCTACGGGCACGGGCCTGCAGACCATGGACTACGTGCTCGCGGATCCCATCTTCATTCCGCAATCGGCGCGCCATCTGCTGGCTGAAAAGGTCTACGACCTGCCGTGCCTGATCACGATCGATCCCATTTTGGATGTACCTGCATCGGAGCCGCCCATGCTCCGCAACGGCCATGTCACCTTCGGCGTGTTCAACCGCATCTACAAGATCTCGGACGAGGCCATCCGGGTGTGGTCGAACGTGATGCGCGAGGTGACCGGTTCGAAGATCGTCATCAAGCATACGCTGCTCGACGATCCCATGCTGCGCGATAGTCTGATCGCGCGGTTCGTGGCGCAGGGCGTTGCCGAGGAGAATGTCATCTGCCTGGGCTCGACGCCGCGCCACGAGCACCTGCGGGCGTTTGCAAACGTCGACATATCGCTCGACACGTTCCCGCAAAACGGCGGCGTCAGCACCTGGGAATCGCTCTATGCGGGCGTTCCGGTCGTGGCCAAGCTCGGCAACGGCGCCTCGTCGCGTGCCGGCGGTTCGATCGTGGCTGCTGTCGGTCTCGACGACTGGGTCGCCGAGGATGACGAGGGCTATGCCGCGATCGCCTGCAAATATGCGGCGCAGCCGGCGCACCTGGCGAAGTTGCGTAGCGAGTTGCCGGCTCGGATCGCAGCCTCCCCCGCCGGCAATGTCGAAATCTACACGGCCAGGGTCGAGGCGGGCTATCGCCAGTTCTGGCGCGACTATTGTGCCGCGGCTGCCGAAGGCGGCGAGGGCGCCTGACCCTCTCGGGTGGGGCGAAGTCTCGAATTGCGCTGGCCAGCTTGGTCGTCCGGAAACCATGCGCCGGCGCGCGATAGTGCCGGTTCATGGCTCCGAAAGCCATTTCTGGGCATATGGCGCTAAAAGGGTACGCCAATGCTCGGTTTCGTCTTCGGCTTGAACGCCCGGCTCGGGCGATTGCATTTCTTCCTCGCCACGGTCGCGCTTGCGATCGTGATGACGGCGATCTGCTTTGCAATCGCAATGGCCGTGCTGCGCAACACCTCGCCCGGCGCGATCCGGCCTGAAGATCTCACCAGCAGCTCGGCGATGATCGCTGCGATCGTCTTCTTCGGAGTTGTCACCTTCACGTTGCAATCGATGCGCATCCGCGACATCGGCTGGGATCCGGTCTGCGTGGTGCCTGCCTGGTTCGCGCTGGTGATCGTCGACCATGTCGTCGCGGGCCGGTTTCCGGCCTGGGCGATCGGGCAGGAGCATCAGGCAACGGCGGTCGGCGCGCTCGTCAACCTCGCGCTGATGCTCGCGCTCGTGTTCTGGCCGAGCGGCGACAGCGAAGGCTCCTACGGCGCTCCCCTCCCGCCGCGCACGCGCGCGATCAAGCCCTCGCTATCGAACGAGCGCCTCACGCGGGTGTCGCAGGGATCGTCGCGGCCGACCTGGAGTTAGACGGCCGGCTTCCGGAACGTTCTAGACGAACGGCAGCTTGATGTTGCTGCGCTTCTCCAGCCATTCCGGCACCGGCAGGTTCTTGGCGCGCATGAAGTCGGCGTTGAACAGCTTTGACTGGTAACGGCTGCCGGAATCGCAGAGCACGGTGACGATCGTCTTGCCCGGTCCGAGCTGCTTTGCGAGGCGGATGGCGCCGGCGATGTTGATGCCGGTCGAGCCGCCGAGGCACAGGCCTTCGTGCTGGAGGAGTTCGTAGATCACCGTCACCGCTTCGGCATCGGGAATGAGATAGGCGTCGTCGACCTTTGCGCTCTCGACGATTGCGGTCGCCCGGTTGAGGCCGATGCCCTCGGTGATCGAGCCGCCCGGCGTCGCCTTGGCGTCGCCCGTTCTGAAATATTCATACATGCCGGCGCCGTGCGGGTCGGCGCAGGCGATCCTGACGTCCTTGCTCTTCTCTTTCAGGAAGCGGCTGGTGCCGGCCAGCGTGCCGCCGCTGCCGACGGAGCAGACGAAACCGTCGACCTTGCCGCCGGTCTGCTCCCAGATCTCAGGACCTGTGGACTCGTAATGCGCCTTCGCATTGTCGAGGTTGTTCCACTGGTCGGCGAACAGCACGCCGTTCGGCTCCGTCTTACGCAGCTCGTCGGCAAGACGGCGGCCGACATGCTGGTAGCTGTTCGGATTGGAATAGGGCAGTGCCGGTGATTCCAGCAGCTCGGCGCCGCACAGCTTCAGAAAATCCTTCTTCTCCTGGCTCTGCGTTTCCGGGATCACGATCAGCGTGCGGTAGCCGCGCGCGCTCGCCACGACCGCAAGGCCGATGCCGGTATTGCCGGCGGTCGATTCCACGACGAGACCGCCGGGCTTGAGCTCGCCGCGCTTCTCGGCCTCCAGGATCATCCATTTGCCGGCGCGATCCTTCACCGACTGGCCGGGATTCATGAACTCGGCCTTGCCCAGAATGGTGCAGCCGGTCAGTTCGGAAGCGCGCTTGAGCTTGATCAGCGGGGTGTTGCCGATGGCTTCGACAACGTCATTTTTGATGGTCATGTCAGGGGAAATCACTGGCAAAGGGTTGATCAGGTTGGCCAGAACCTAGTGCTTGGGCGGTCAAAGGGGAAGGCTTTTGCGCTGCGGCGAAACCGGCGGAAGTGCCCGGAAGCAGTGAATTTTTGGGAGGAGAGATCGCCGATGCTGCTGCTGTGCTACGCTGCGGGATATCGGTAGGAGGATCTGGCCGGTCCCTGCCAAAACATGGAAGATAAGGGTCGTCGCCAGCGCACCTTCGCCATTGGATCTGAGACATCGCCCTCGAAGAGTGCGGCTGGTACGCGGGAGGCGGTCAAATCTCTGCACGACGAATGCCCATTCGTTTCGACAATGGACGGCCTCGCGAGAGTGGCCCACCTCGGTTTCGAGACCGGACTGAAGCCGCATCGCGAGCGGTGCAGGCGGATTGAAGGGACTGGCGTCGGTGTGGCGGCATTATCACATGAAATCTTGGTAAGCTTGAGCAGGCTCCACGGCCGCATAGGAATGCGAAAAAGCGCTGCAACACAGCACTATTTCGTGCTTTCTTCGTGTTGATGGCGGTGCGCTTTGGCGGTCATTTCGCACCTGCGGGACTGTCCCGCTGTTCCGCACCCGGCTAGTATGGGTGTCCGGTTCCGCAGAAAGCATCATCGCTGTGAACGAGTTATCCAACGCCCGCCGACTGTCCAGCCGCGAATCGGTTAATCCGGCTTCGCGGCGGCGGCTCGATCTGCCCGGCGGGGGGTGGATTTGACACAAGATGATCCTGCGATCGCGGTGCGGCGGTCTCTAGGTTCCGCGTCCCGGACACGACGTGCGGCGCGCTGGCTTGCGGTCGCTTGCCTCGCCGCCGGCTCGGGCGCTTGCGTGCTCACGCAGGATCTTCCCGATCCCGCGCTCGACGTTCCCACGCAGTACAAATACGCCGGCAAGGGCGATGCGCCGCCGTCTCTGGATTGGTGGCGCAGCTTCCGCTCGGCGGAGCTGACACAGCTGATGGAAGAGGCGCAGACCGTCAACCTCGACATTGCCGCCGCCGTTTCGCGCATCGTCGAGGCCGACGCGCAGGCGCGGCAAGCGGGTGCGGCGCTGCTGCCGAGCCTTTCCGGCACCGGGCAGGAGGCCTATTCGCGCACCTCCGGCTCCTCCGCCTCGGGGCTCACCAATGGCGGCCGTGAGGTCGTCAACTACCAGGCTTCGCTGAGCGCGAGCTACCAGCTCGATTTCTGGGGTCAGAATCGGGACGCACTCCAGACCGCGGAAGAAACGGCGCATGCCAACCGTTTCGATCGCGACGTCGTTGCGCTGACGACGCTTGCGGGTGTGGCTAACGCCTATTTCCAGGTGCTGGCCTCGCAGGATCGCATCCGGACCTCACAGCGCAACATCGCGAGCGCGCAACGCATCCTCGATGCCGTCAAAGAACGGCGTAAGGCTGGCACGGGCACCGATCTCGACGTCGCGCAGCAGGAGAGCGTGCTCGCAAACCAGAAGGCCCTGGTGCCGCCGCTGCGCCAGACGCTCGACCAAAACGTCAATGCGCTTGCAGTCCTGGTGTCGCGGCCGCCGGAGAGCGTGCGCGTGCTCGGCGGCTCGCTGAACCGGATCGCTATACCCCGCGTGACGCCCGGCCTGCCGTCCGAGCTCCTGACGCAGCGGCCCGACATTCGCCGGCAGGAGGCGCAACTTGCTTCTGCCACTGCGAACGTCGGCAATGCCCGCGCGCAGTTCTTTCCGACCATCCAGCTCACCGGCAATGGCGGCTATCAGAGCTCGGCCCTGGTCTCGCTATTCCAGCCGCATGCGGCGTTCTTCCAGCTCGTCGGCAGCGCGACGCAGCCGATCTTCGACGGCGGCAAGATCCTCGGCAATTTCGAGTTTGCCAAGGCGCGGCAGGACGAACTGCTCCAGACCTACCGCAAGACCATCATCCAGTCTTTTGCCGATGTCGACAATGCGCTGTTCTCGATCAAGCAGACCACGATCAGGCTGCAATTGCAGCGTGACGTCCTCAACGCCTCCCGCCGCGCCTTCGATCTCTCCGAGCAGCAATTGCGCGCCGGCACCGCCGACATCGTCACCGTGCTCAACACCCAACTGACCCTGTTCCAGGCGGAAGACGCGCTGTCGCAGGCGCAACTTGCCCGCCTTCTTGCTATCGTCAGCCTGTATCAGGCGCTCGGCGGCGGCTGGGAGCCGAGGATGGAGAAACCGGTCAATGCTCTTTAAGCCGGATACGAAGCAGGGCGCGAAGGAGGGAACGGCGAAGAAGTCGCGCGGGCGCGGCTTCGTCATGACCCTGATCACGCTGGCGATCCTCGGCGGGCTCGGCTACTACGGCTGGACCACCTGGCATCAGCAGCCGCAGCAGGCGAACGGCCGCAATCAACGGCCGGATCTGCCGGTACCGGTGCTGGCGGCGACGCCCCGCATCCAGGACGTTCCCGTCTATCTCGACGGCGTCGGCGCGATCCGCGCACTCAACACCGTGACCGTCCGCTCTCAAGTCGACGGCAAGCTGATCGCGGTCAATTTCACCGAGGGACAGGACGTCAAGAAAGGCGACGTGGTCGGCGAGATCGACCCGGCGCTCTACCAGGCGACGTACGATCAGGCTGTCGCCAAGAAGGCGCAGGACCAGGCCCAGCTCGCCAACCAGCGCATCGACCTCACGCGCTACGAGCAGCTCGCCGCGTCCAACGCCGGATCCAAGCAGCAGGCCGACACCCAACGCGCGCTGGTCGCGCAGACCGAGGCGCTGGTCAAGGCTGACCAGGCGGCGATCGACAATGCGGCGGCGACGCTGAGCTACACCAAGATCGTGGCGCCGATCTCGGGCCGCGCCGGCCTGCGCCAGGTCGACCAGGGCAACATCATCCACGCCTCCGACACCACCGGCCTCGTGGTGATCACGCAATTGCAGCCGATCGCGGTGTGGTTCAGCCTGCCCCAGCAGCAGATCATGCGGGTCAACGCCGCCGCGTCGAAGGGCGCGCTCGCCGTCGACGTGTTCGGCAATGACGGCCTCACCGTGATCGACACCGGCAAGCTCACCGGCATCGACAACCAGGTCGACCAGACCACCGGCACGCTCAGGCTCAAGGCCGAATTCCCGAACGCCAATTACCAGCTCTGGCCCGGCCAGTTCGTCAATGTCCGCCTCAAGGTCGAGACCTTGACGCAGGCACTGGTGGTGCCGACCTCGGCCGTGCAGCGCGGACCGATCGGCACGTTCAGCTATGTCATCGGCGAGGACAATTTGGTTGCGGCCAAGCCGGTGACGGTGACGCAGCAGAACGAGCATGACGCCGTCATCGCCAGCGGCCTGTCGGCGACAGACAAGGTCGTCACCACAGGCTTTGCCAATCTGTCCGATGGCTCCAAGGTGGTCATCGGCCGCGACGACCAGACGCCGTCGGCCGATCTCGCGCCACGCAAGCGCTCGCGCGGACCGGATGGTCAGAAGAAGGACGGCGCCAAAGACGGCCAGAGGGACGGACAAGATAAGGACGGCGAGTTCCGCGCCAAGCGCAAGAGCAGCGAGGGCGACCAGAAGGGCCAGACCGGACCGGCACCAGGGCCGGGTGCATCGGGAAGTGGAGCCAAGCAGCCATGATCCCGACGACAGCCGCCTGAGCGGCAGGCGCATCCCATGGGCGTCTCCGAACCCTTCATCCGACGGCCGATCGCGACCTCGTTGCTCGGCATCGCGCTTCTGATCGGCGGGCTGCTCGGCTATTTCGCGCTGCCGGTGTCTGCGCTGCCGCAGGTCGATTTCCCGACCGTGCAGGTGACGACGCAATTGCCCGGCGCGAGCCCCGACGTGATCGCCTCGCTGATCACCGCGCCGCTGGAGCGGCAACTCGGCCAGATCCCGTCGCTGTCGGCGATGAACTCGACGAGCTCGTTCGGCGTCAGCCAGATCTCGCTCCAGTTCGATCTCAACCGCGACATCGACGGCGCGACCCAGGACGTCCAGGCCGCGATCAACGCCGCGGCCGGCGTGCTGCCCAAGACGCTGCCTTATCCGCCGACCTACGCCAAGGTGAACCCGGCCGATGCGCCGGTGATGACATTGGCGCTGCGCTCCGACACCATCTCGCTACGGGCGATGAGCGACATTGCCGACACGCTTCTGGCGCAGCGGCTGAGCCAGATTTCCGGCGTTGGACGCGTCTCTGTGCTCGGCGGACTGAAGCCGGCCGTCCGCATCCAGGCGGATCTCGCGCGGCTCGCCGCCTATGGCATCGCCATGGAAGACCTGCGCACCGCGATTGCCAATGCCAACGTCTCGGGGCCGAAAGGCTCGCTCGACGGCGCGCAGCAATCCTACATCATCGCCGCCAATGACCAGATCGCCGCCGCCGACGCCTACAAGCCTGTCATCATCGCCTACCGCAACGGCTCGCCGGTCACGATTGCCGACGTCGCCCAGATCGTCGATGGCCTCGAGAACGACCGCACCGGCGGCTGGTATCAAGGCTCGCCCGCGGTCATCATCGACATTCAGCGGCAGCCCGGCGCCAATGTGATCGACGTCGTCAGCCAGATCCGGGCGGAAATCCCAAAGGTCCAGCGCGCTATTCCGGCCGGCGTGAATCTCACCATCGTCTCCGACCGTACCGTCACCATCCGTGCCTCGGTCCGCGACGTGCAGTTCACGCTGATCCTCAGCGTGGTGCTGGTGACGCTGGTGGTGCTGCTGTTCCTGCGCTCGCTCAGGGCCACGCTGATCGCCGGGGTGGCGCTACCACTCTCGCTGATCACCAGCTTCGGCATCATGTATTTCGCCGGCTTCAGCCTCGACAATCTGTCGCTGATGGCGCTCACCATCGGCACCGGCTTTGTCGTCGACGACGCCATCGTGATGATCGAGAACATCGTCCGCCACATGGAAAACGGCGATAGCGCGATGGAGGCTTCGCTGAAGGGCGCCAGCGAGATCGGCTTCACCGTGATCTCGCTGACGGTGTCGCTGATTGCGGTGTTCATCCCGCTGTTGTTCATGTCGGGCCTGGTCGGCCGCATGTTCCGCGAATTCGCGCTGACGCTGACGATCGCGGTCGTGACCTCGGCCGTGGTCTCGCTGACGCTGACGCCGATGATGTGCTCGCGTCTGCTGAAGCACGCCCATGAAGAGCTGGCAGTGCCGGGTCTTGCCGCGGTCAGCCGCTTCATCGACCGCACCGTGGGGTTCTATCACCGCACGCTGCTCTGGGTGTTGGAGCGCCAGCGCGCGACGCTGGTCGTGACCTTCGCCACACTGATTGCGACCCTGGCGCTCTATGTCGTCGCGCCAAAGGGCTTCCTGCCGCTGCAGGACACTGCCTCGATCACGGCGGTGACGGAAGCGGGTCCCGACGTGTCGTTCGCGGAGATGCAGAAGCGGCAGGCCGACGCGGCCGACGCCATCAAGGCCGACCCCGATGTAACAGGCGTGGTCTCGGTGATCGGGGCAGGCTCGGTCAATCCGACCACCAATGTCGGCCGTCTGGTCATGACGCTGAAACCCCGCGGCGAGCGGCGCGACGATGTCAGCGTCGTCATCACGCGGCTGAAGGAGCGGGTGGCAGCCATCCCCGGCATGACCGTCTACTTCCAGCCGGTGCAGGATGTGCAGATATCGACCCAGTCGAGCCGCTCGCAATACCAGTACACGCTGACCGGCACCGACGCCGCGCTGGTGTCGGAATGGGCGCGCAAGCTGGTTGCCGAGATGCGGCGCGATCCGCTGTTCCGCGACGTCTCCTCGGAGGCGCAGGAAGGCGGTCTGCGGGCGCAGCTCACGGTCGACCGCACCCGCGCCGGCCAGCTCGGCGTCAGCCTCCAGGGCATCACCGACACGCTCAACGACGCGTTCGCGCAGCGCCAGATCTCGACCATCTACGGCCAGGCCAACCAGTATCGCGTGGTGCTGGAAGCGCTGCCGATGTACCAGCGCGATCCCTCGATCCTGTCGAAGCTCTATCTGCCGGGCGGGGCGAGCGCGACCGCCGGCGCGCCCAACGCACAGGTGCCGCTCTCCGCCGTGGCGACGCTGACCCGCACCACCGCGCCGCTCGCGATTTCGCACCAGGCCCAGTTCCCGTCGATCTCGCTCAGCTTCAACCTCGCCCCGGGCGCTGCGCTCGGCGATGCCGTCGAGGCCGTGAAGACCATCGAGACCCGGATTGAGATGCCCAACAGCATCGTCGGCGTCTATGCCGGCGACGCCGCCGAATTCGCCAAGGCACTCGCCGGCCAGCCCTGGCTGCTGCTGGCCGCGGTGATCACGATCTATATCGTGCTCGGCGTGCTCTACGAGAGCTACATCCATCCGATCACGATCCTCTCGACGCTGCCGTCGGCCGGCGTCGGCGCGATCCTGGCGCTGATGCTGTGCGGGCAGGATCTCTCCGTGATCGGGCTGATCGGCATCATCCTGTTGATGGGCATCGTCAAGAAGAACGCGATCATGATGATCGACTTCGCGCTCGAGGCCGAGCGCAGGCAGGGGATGTCGCCCAACGAGGCGATCGTGCAGGCTTGTCTGCTGCGCTTCCGTCCGATCATGATGACGACGCTGGCCGCGCTGTTCGGCGCGCTGCCGCTGGCGATCGAGAGCGGCACCGGCGCCGAGCTGCGCTTTCCGCTCGGCATCTCCATCATCGGCGGCCTGCTGCTCAGCCAATTGCTCACGCTCTACACCACGCCGGTGATCTACCTCGCCCTCGACCGCATCAACCGCCGCCTTGAGCAGGCGCTGCCGCCGGTCGAACCCGGCGGGCCGCCCGTCGCGGGCGCGACCGAGGGGATGCAGTGATGGCATCGATCTCGGAGCCCTTCATCCGCCGCCCGGTCGCGACCACGCTGCTGTCGATCGGGTTGTTCCTGCTGGGTATCGTGGCTTACGAGTTCCTCCCCGTCGCCTCGGTTCCGAACATCGATTTCCCCGCCATCTTCGTTTCCGCCAGCCGTCCCGGCGCCGATCCGTCCGTGATGGCCGCGACGGTTGCTTCGCCGCTGGAGCGGCGGCTCGGCGAGATCGCGGGCATCAACCAGATCACCTCGACCTCTTCGCTCGGCACGACCAGCATCCAGCTCCAGTTCGACATCGGCCGCAACATCGACAAGGCCGCGCGCGACGTGCAGGCGGCGATCAACGCCGCGCTGGTCGACCTACCCAGCGATCTGCCGACGCTGCCGCGCTTCCGCAAGGCCAATACCGCAGGCGCCCCCGTGTTCGTGCTGGCGCTGACCTCGAAGACGCTGTCCGCCAGCGCGGTCTACGACGTCGCCGATACCGTGCTGGCGCAGCGCATCTCGCAGGTGCCGGGGGTGGGCAATGTGACGATCTCGGGTGCCGACCAGCCGGCGGTCAGGATTCAGCTCAATCCCGTCGCGCTGTCGAACGCCGGCATCGCCACCGACGACGTGCGAACTGCGATTATCAACGCCAATCCGCTCGGTCCGGTCGGCATCTTCAATGGCGAGCGCCAGAGCGAAACGCTGTCGCTCAACAGGCAGATGCGGACGGCGAAAGAGTTCCGCGACATCGTCATCAAAAGCGCGAACGGCAATTTCGTCCGGCTCTCCGATGTTGCCGACATCGAGGACGGCGTCCGTAACGCCCGATCCATCGCTTGGTTCAACAAGCAGCCGGCGGTGCTGATCCAGATCACCAAGCAGGGCGACGCCAACGTCATCGAGACCGTCGACCGGGTGAAGGAGCTGATCCCCGCGCTGAAGCAGTGGATCCCGGCCGGCGTCGACGTCTCCACCTTGGTCGATCGCACCAGTACGATCCGCGCCAGCGTGCTCGACATGCAGTGGACCTTGTTCGCGACCGCCATTCTCGTGATGGTCGTCGTGTTCGTATTCCTGCGACGGCTGACGCCGACGATCGCGGCCGGAATCTCCGTGCCGCTGGCGCTGGCCGGGACCTGCGCCGGCATGTGGGTCGCGGGCTTCTCGATCGACAATCTGTCGCTGATGGCGCTGGCGATCTCCGTCGGCTTCGTGGTCGACGACGCCATCGTCATGATCGAGAACATGTACCGCAATCTCGAACAGGGCATGCGGCCGCTTCAGGCGGCATTGGACGGCGCCCGGCAGATCGGCTTCACCGTGGTGTCGATCAGCCTGTCGCTGATCGCGGCCTTCACGCCGCTGATCTTCATGGACGGCATCGTCGGCCGTCTCTTGCGCGAGTTCTCGCTGACGCTGACCTTCGCGATCCTGGTCTCGACCCTGGTGTCGCTCACGGTGACGCCGATGATCTGTGCCCACTATATCAGGCAGACCACGTCGGGATCCGCCACACTGTTCGATCGTGTCATCGAGGGCTCGCTGACGCGCATCGTCGCCTTCTACACCCGCACCCTGCGCACGGTGCTGGAGTATCCGCTGCTAACGCTGCTGGTGTTCTTTGCCACCATCGGCCTCACCGTGGTGCTCTACATCAAGGTCCCCAAGGGCTATTTCCCGACCGACGATTCCGGCTTCGTCATCGGGGCGACGCGCGCCTCGGCCGACATCTCGTTCCAGTCCATGCTCAGCCTGCAGCAGCGGCTCGCCGACATCGTGATGCAGGATCCGGCCGTGGCCGGCATCGGCTCCACCGTCGGCAGCGGCGGCGGGCCGGGTGGCGCGACCTCCAATCGCGGCACCATGTTCATCAGCCTGAAGCCGCCGGAGGAGCGCGACCACGTCTCGACCCAGGTGGTGATCGACCGTCTCAGGCGGGCGTTATACCCGGTGCCCGGCATCCGCCTGTTCATGTTCGCCGCCCAGGACGTGCGCGCCGGCGGACGACAGAGCGATTCCGACTACCAGTACACGCTGACCAGCACCGACCTCGGCCTGTTGCAGAAGTGGGCGCCGATCGTGGCCAAGCGCATGGAGAGCGTCGAAGGCATCACCGACGTCTCCAGCGACCGCGATCCCGGCGGGCTTCAATTGACCTTGTCGATCGATCGCCAGAAGGCCTCGGCGCTCGGCGTCCGCGTCCAAGATATCGACAACGCGCTCAACAACGCGTTCTCGCAGCGGCAGATCGGGATCATCTACACCCAACGCAACCAGTACATGACCGTTCTGGAGATGGACCCGAAATTCCAGGTCGACCCGTCCAACCTCGATCGCATCTATGTCGCCGGCGCGGGCGACGCGCAGGTGCCGCTGTCGGCCGTGGTACATGCGACGCGCGGGCTCGCCGCCCTCGCGGTCTATCATTCGCAATCGTTCCCATCGACCACGGTGTCGTTCAACCTGTTGCCGGACGTGCAGATCCAGGCCGCAACGCAGAACATCCAGCGCGCGGTCGAGGAATTGCACATGCCGGAAGGGATCCGCGGCAGTTTTGACGGCAACGCCGGCGATTTCGCCAAGACCAGCGGCCGCCAGCCGCTCCTGATCCTCGGCGCGCTGGTGGCGATGTATATCGTGCTCGGCGTGCTCTATGAGAGTCTCGCCCATCCGCTCACGATCATCTCGACGCTGCCCTCGGCGGGCCTCGGCGCGCTGCTGGCCTTGCAGATCACCAACACGCCGCTGACGGTGATCGCCTTCGTCGGCATCATCCTGTTGATCGGCATCGTCAAGAAGAACGGCATCATGATGGTGGATTTCGCGCTCGATGCCGAGCGCCAGCGCGGCCTGTCTTCGGCGGAGGCGATCTTCGAGGCCTGCCAGGCACGCTTCCGTCCGATCCTGATGACGACCATGGCTGCATTGTTCGCCGGCATTCCGCTGGTGGTCGCGACCGGGCCCGGCACGGAACTGCGCCGCCCGCTCGGCATCACCATCATCGGCGGGCTGTTCGTCTCGCAGATCCTGACGCTCTACACCACGCCCGTGATCTACCTGCTGATCGACCGCCTGCGCCGGCGCCGCGAGCCGCGCCCGGTGCCTGCGCCGGCGGAATAGGCGGGTTGTTGAACAGCCCCGCAAAGCGTATAGCGGCGACCATGTCGAACCCCACCGCCGCTGCGCCGGCCGATCCAATCCCCGAATGCCCGCACTGCCAGAAGCCGATGCCGCTGTGCATCTGCGACAGCGTCACGCCCATCAAGAACCGGCTCTCGCTCCTGATCCTTCAGCATCCGCAGGAGCAGGACAGGGCGCTCGGCACCGCGCGGCTGCTTGCGAAGCATTTCGCCGGTGCCACGCTGCGGGTCGGCTTGTCCTGGCCGAGCCTGTCCAAGGCGCTGGGGCAACCGATCGAGAACGCCTCGCACTGGGCCGTGCTCTATCTCGGCTCGGCGCACGCCGCCGATCTCGAGGCCGAGGGCGAAATCCTGGCGCTCAACCGCAAAGGCGAGGGCGCGGACAACCAGCGCGCGCGCCTCGGCAAGCTCGAAGGTGTGGTGCTGCTCGACGGCACCTGGAGCCAGGCCAAGGCCCTGTGGTGGCGCAACCCCTGGATGCTGAAATGCCAGCGCGTCATCCTCAACCCGGCCGCGCCATCGCGTTACGGCCGCCTGCGCAAGGAGCCTCGGAAGGACGGCCTGTCGACCATCGAAGCGGCAGCGACGATCCTCTCCGTTCTGGAGAAGCGCCCGGACATCGCCGAGACGCTGAATGCCAGCTTTGAACGGATGTTAACCCGCTACCGCGAGGTCCAGACCGAGATGCCCGAATTGGCGCCGAAGCCGCCGGTGAAGGACCGCCGGCGCGGTGTCCGGCGGGTCAAGCGAGCCTGACTCCGGTCCGGATCATCCGTCCGGCCGATTGTCCCGCGAGAGGCGGGCGGATAGAGACCATCGGCCAACAGGCCGCGATCTGCTATCCTGTCGCACCATCGGAACGCCGGAAACGGAAGGGACCGTCGCATTCAGCTTGCAGCCAAGGAGATCCTTGCCCAGGCGGCGCGGTTCGATCGTTGGGGCACGCTCGCCCTGATGGACATTTCGCTGCGCTACCGGCGCACCGTGATCGGCCCGCTCTGGATCACGCTGACGCTCGCCGCGACGATTGCCAGCGTCGGCACGGTCTATGCGGCACTGTTCAAGCAGGACATTGCGAGCTTTCTGCCGCCCTTTGCCATTGGCCTGATCGTCTGGACGCTGATCGCGACGACGCTCCAGGAAGGTTCCAACATCTTCGTGGCATCAAACCATTTGATCAAGGCGGTGCCGGCGCCGCTGATCGTGCATGTTCTCCAGATGATGGCGCGCAACGTCCTCATCTTCGCGCATCATCTGGTGATCGTCGTACTGCTCTATCTGGTAATGCCGTGGCCGCTGCATGGGAGCATGCTGCTCGCGGTGCCGGGCTTTGCGATCCTGCTCGTCGTGCTGCTGGGCGGCTCGGTCGCGCTCGGCATGCTCTGCGCGCGGTTTCGTGACATCGGCTCGGCGATCGTCAGCGGCCTGCAATTCGTGTTCTTCCTGACGCCGATCATCTGGACCGAGGACACCGTGCGCGGCACCGCGTTTTATTGGCTGATCCGCGCCAATCCGTTCGCGACGCTGCTCGATCTGGTGCGCAGGCCACTGCTCTCACAGCCGACCGATGCGGAGCAATGGCTGCTCGGGGTCATCTATGCGACCGTCGTGGCCGTCATCGGCCTCGGCTGCTACGCGAAATACCGCCATCGCGTGGCGTATTGGCTGTGAGGCGCGAGATATGACCCCCGCAGCTCATATCGCGCTTCGCAACGTCTCGGTGAGATTTCCGGTGTTGTCGTTCCGCGACCGCTCGCTGCGCAGCCGGTTCGTCAACGCGGTGACACTGCGGCGGACGACCCCGCACATCGTCTCCGCGTTGAACGATGTCAGTCTCGACATCCGTGCCGGCGACCGCGTCGCCATCATCGGCGCCAATGGCGCCGGCAAGACCACGCTGCTGCGGGTGCTCGCCGGCATCTACCATCCGACGTCCGGCAGCGTGGACGTGCTGGGCCGCTGCCAGCCGCTGTTCGATCTCTCGGCCGGATTCGACGAGGAAGCGACCGGCTACGAGAACATCGTGCGGCGCGGGCTCGTGATCGGCGCGCGGCGCTCCGAGATCGACGACCGGCGCGCGGAGATCGCCGCATTCACCGAGCTCGGCGAACGGCTCGACTTGCCGCTGCGCACCTATTCCAGCGGCATGATGCTGCGCCTGATCTTTGCGGTCGCAACCGCCGTCGAGGGCGAGATCGTGCTGCTCGACGAATGGATCGGCGTCGGCGACCAGCAGTTCCGCAAGAAGGCGCGGCAGCGGCTCGACGAGATCGTCGTGCGCGCCGGCATTCTGGTGCTCGCCTCGCACGACGTCGAGCTGATCAAGAGCACCTGCAACCGCGCGATCCTGCTGGAGGAGGGGCGGATCGTGGCGGCCGGTGCGACCGATGAGATTCTCGGCCAATATCTCGGCGGCGCGAAGGCGTAGCTGCCCGGTCGGGGTTGCCTAAACCCGTGATCCCCTATATTGCTCCGCCCTCGTTGGGGCCACGTGGCGGAGTGGTTACGCGCCGGTCTGCAAAACCGTTTACTCGGGTTCGAGTCCCGACGTGGCCTCCATCACAACCTCCTGATATCTCAGCGAATATCCGATCGTGTCGCGGCTGCCATCAGCCTGCGGGGGCGATGCGTGCCGGCTGCGCACACCGGGTTTACCCGGGGCCCGGCGGAAACCCACCATTCAGCCCGCTGGCATAGTCTTCGCATCTGCGAAGTGATGCATCCCAACGATCGAGCGCTGGAGAGCACGTGAGCGAAATCGTCCGATTTGTCCCGAAATCCGAGCTGGAGCGGGCTCGCCTCATTCGCGAGGCCCGCGCGATCTATGACAGCATCTTCCCCTCGGCCGCACCCGACCGGGCGCCGCTGGACGGCGAGGACCGCCTCAAGACTTGATCGCGGTCGCGCCGGATTTCGCGGCGTAGAGCCCACAGCAAAACGCCCGCAGAGCGCGGGCGCATCGGCTCACGGCGAGATTGGCTTCAGCAGGCCGCGTACCAGCCGTCCGGGAAAGGTAGCAGGGGCCACGCGCCCTCGTTGTCATTGGCAGCTTTGGGCTTCGCGTAATAGGTCCACGAGCGCGGCACGAAATCCTCCCCCGGCACGAACGCCAGATCTTCATGGATCATGGCGTCCTGGACGGCGTCCAGCAGTAAGTTGAACTCGGCTTCGCTCATCACACCCTCCGGCCCGCGGATGGCGCAATATCGCAAAGCGGGTTTGCTTCCCGGTTGAGCCGATCGTTCGTATTTTAACGATCGGCCAATCGGGTCCCGATTGGTTAGCGATTGATGAAATCCCGTTGGAAAACTTAGGTTCCTGCCGGGTGCCCGCAGTGTGAAGGAGGTCACATCGTCCGCTGTTTATTTCTCCTACCCCTTCGCACACCGGCCAACACAGGCCGGCGGGCAAGGCAGACGGGAGACTGGTCATGAAGGCGAGGTTCTTGCGGTTTGCGGGTGTGAAAAGCCGGGCGCGTCGCGCCTCGACGGTCGGGCTGTTCCTGACGCTGTTTGCCTCCGCCGCCCATGCTCAGCAGGGAACGCCCGAGCAGCGCCGGGCCTGCACCCCCGACGTCTACCGGCTCTGCGCCGGCGAGATCCCCAACGTCCGGGCCATCACGGCGTGCCTGCGCCGTAACAGGTCAAGCTTGAGTGAGGCTTGCCGCACCGTGTTCGATCAGGGCGGCGGCTGACATACCGGGCCTGTGGGTTTGTGCGCAGCAAGTGGCTCGCGCGGGCTCGCGAATCCGGCATAGTCGGCCTGTGGATATGCCTGTGGGTATGCTGCGGAAAGACTGTGGACGGGGGTGATGTGCTTCGGATGCCGGCCGCAGATGCGTCCTTCGATTGTCATATCTGTGTCAAATGACCTCACCGCATGATTCCCTAATCGGGCAGATCGCTGCGTCGCGCAAGATCATGTTGTTTCTCCGAATTCGGAAATTGATGCCGCGAGGGTTCCTCACGAGCAGTTTTTGGCAGCCGGCTGCTAGGACGCACTGATCGAGATCGACCCGGTGTGTCGGCGGCCGTGAGGCGACAGCCGATAGCCCGGATTCGCGAAGCAATCCGGGCTTCAATCCCTTGCGTTGCCCGACGGGCAAAACACCCAAACGACGGGTCAATCCGCTCGCGCAAAAATATTCCGCTTTACCGAAATTCGGCTTTGGCGTATTCAGCCGCCACCTCATCCCGGTCAGAGGGGCGTATCGCGATCGT
>NZ_JBVVPM010000045.1:0-65719 GCF_055811255.1 Bradyrhizobium sp. MI1.11 | reverse complement strand
TCTGCTTCACCGCCATCGTCATTCCTCCAAGGCTTTGCCTTAGAGAATCACAATTGACGGATTACGCAACAAGCCCCTTGTGGGAGAGGGCAGCGCCGCAAGTAGACACAAGCTCATTGGGGTGGGGGGTCTCTCTCCCAGCTTTCGATTCGGAGAGAGACCCCTCACCCGTCTCGCCGCTATCGCGGCGAGCCACCCTCTCCCGCAAGGGGAGAGGGTGAGCACGGCGAAATCAGGTTGAAAGCGCGCCCCGCACGGCCGCGATGATTCGCTCCTGATCGGCTTCGGTCAGATAGGCATGCATCGGCAGGCTGATGACGTCCTGCGACAGGCTCTCGCAGCCCGGCAGGCCGCCCTCGGCGACCGGGTGCTGCTTGTAGGCCGTCTGCTGATGCATCGACTTGCCGTAATAGATCGCGGTCGGCACGCCCTGGGCCTTCAGCGCGGCGGCAAAGCGGTCGCGGTCGGTGCCCTCAGGAAGGCGGATCGTGTACTGCGCCCAGACCGAACTGTTGCCGGGCGCCAGACGCGGCACGGTGACGACGTTGGAGAGACCGCGCGCGTAGCGCTCGGCGACCTTGTTGCGGGCGGCGATCTCGTCGTCGAAGATCTTCAGCTTCTCGATCAGGATCGCGGCCTGCATGGTGTCGAGCCGGCCGGTCAGGCCGAGGCGAACGTTGTCGTATTTGTCGACGCCTTGCCCGTGCACGCGGATACTGCGCAGCGTCGCCGCGAGCTCGTCGTCATCGGTGAAGATCGCGCCGCCGTCGCCGAAGCAGCCGAGCGGCTTTGCGGGGAAGAAGCTGGTCGCGGTGGCGAGCCCAAAGGTGCCGAGCTTGCGGCCCTTGTAGCTCGCGCCAAAACCTTGCGCGGCGTCGTCGAGTACGAACAGGCCTTCGGCCTCGGCGATCTCGGCGATGGCGTCGTGATCGGCCGGCTGGCCGAACAAATCGACCGGAATGATCGCGACCGGCTTGAGGCCGGCTTTGCGGGCGGTTGCGATACCGCGCTTGAGCGATTCCGGGCTCATGTTGAAAGTCGCTTCGTCGACGTCGACATAAACCGGCGTCGCGCCGGTCCGCGCCACGGGCGAAGCCGTCGCGATGAACGTGAAGGACGGACACAGCACGGCGTCGCCAGGCCCGACATTCTTCGCCATCATCACCATCAGGATCGCGTCGGTGCCGCTGGCGCAGCCGATGACGTGCTTGGCGCCGGAATAGACCGCAAGCTGCTTCTCGAGCTCGGCAACTTCGGGGCCGTTGACGAACTGACAATGATCGAGAACGCGCTTCACGGCGGCATCGAGCGAGTCGCCGAGCCGGCGGCGCTGCGAGGCGACATCGATGAATGGAATGGGTTCGGAACGCAGATGCTGGTTCATGGCCTGGTTCTTGGCGCCTTCTTGAGTGGTCGGCATGGATGAGGAATCAACCCGCGACGCGGCGCGGACCCTTGCGGGCCGACGACGTGGCCGCGGGCCGCGACGGCGTTTCCAAGCACTGCGTCGCGATCTCGAGGCTGGCGACACCTTCGTCGCCGGTGACCGCCGGCGTCTCGCCGTTGCGCACGGCCTTGAGGAACGCGATCAGCTCGGCGCGGAGCGGCTCGTCATGGCCGACCGGCAGATGCCGCATCGAATAGCTGCCGTCAGGCTTGAAGCCGAAGCATTCGGTGACCTGGCGCGTCAGGAGATCGCCCATCACGTATTTGCCGCGGGTCGCGACCGTGACGCTGCGTGCCTTGAACGGCGTCAGCCAGTTGGTATTGATGTGCGCGAGCACGCCGTTGGCAGTGCGGAACTGCAAGAGCGCGATGTCCTCGCGCTCGGCGACCGCGCTCGACAATTGCGGCTGCACCTCGACGATGTCGGATTCGGTGAACCAGCGGATCAGATCGATGTCGTGCACGGCGAGATCGATGACGACGCCGACATTGGACATGCGCGGCGGGAACGGGCCGACGCGCGTGATCGCGATCGACAGAATATCCTCGCCGGCGATCGCCTGCTTGACGGCGGCCACAGCCGGATTGAAGCGCTCGACATGGCCGACCATCAGCGTCACGCCGGCCATTTGCGCAGCAGTGACGATCTCGCGGCCTTCCGCGACCGTGGACGCAATCGGCTTCTCGACCAGCACGTGGATGTTCTTGGCGATGCAGGCGAGCGAGACCTCGTGATGCAGATGGGTCGGCGCCGCGATAGTGACGGCATCGACGCCTTCGGCCAGCAGCTGGTCGAGCGTCTCGAAGCTCGCGCAATTGGCAAGCTCCATCGCCCGCGTGCGATGTGCCGGCGAAGGATCGACGACGCCGACGAGGCTGACGCCGGGAAGACCCGCAAGCACGCGCGCGTGGTTGCTGCCCATCACGCCGGCACCAATGACGCCGACGCGCAAGCCGGCCTTTGCCGGTGCAGATCCTGTGGAACTCATTTGAGCAAACCCCGATTCAACGCAAATCCCCAGGGCGCTTCTAGCACGGACGCCACATTTGTGGCGAATGCGGAGCTAGCGGTCCGGACACGATTTGATTCAAAAAGTTACACGTTTCCCGGGCCTTAAGCCTCTGAAAGAGACCATCCTTTTGGCCCGGGTCGCGTGATTCGGAGTGTGCTGGTTACGACCTTTGATAGTCGTCTTCAATCCGGATGATGTCGTCTTCCCCGAGATAGCTTCCCGTCTGGACCTCGATCAGCTCCAGCATGATTTTACCGGGGTTCTCCATCCGGTGCACCGCGCCCATCGGGATATAGATCGACTCGTTCTCGTGCACGCTTTTGACGGTCTCGTTGACGGTGACGCGGGCCGTGCCGCGGACCACGATCCAGTGCTCGGCGCGATGATGGTGCTTCTGCAGCGACAGACGTCCGCCCGGCTTGACCACGATGCGCTTGACCTGGTGGCGCTCGCCATTGTCGACCGATTGGTAGCTGCCCCAGGGCCGATGCACTTTGAGATGCTCCTCGGTGACCTTCGGTGCGACCGCCTTGAGTTTTGTGACCAGCCGCTTGAGCCCGTTGGCATCCTTCTGGCGCGAGACGAGAACCGCATCGGCAGTCGCAACCACGATGAGATCATCGACGCCTTCGAGTGCGACCAGCGCAGAGTCTGTGGTGACGTTGCAGTTGCGGGAATCCTCGAAAACCGCACTGCCATGGGAAGCATTGCCTTGCGCGTCCTTGTCGGACAATTCCCACACCGCGTGCCAGGAGCCGACGTCGGACCAGCCGCACGACACCGGCACCACCGCGGCGCGCGCGGTCTTCTCCATCACCGCATAGTCGATCGAGATCGCCTTGGCCGCGCCGAACGCCTCGGGCTCCAGCGTCACGAAGCCGAGATCGCGGCCGGCGTTACTGACAGCATTGGAAATCGCCTCCACGCTTGCCGCATCGACCTTGCGGTATTCGTCGAGCAGGACGCTGGCCGGGAACATGAAATTGCCGCTGTTCCAGAGATAGCCGGAATTGAGGTAGTCGGCCGCCTTCACCGCATCCGGCTTCTCGACGAAGCGCGCGACCGCGTGCACCTCGCCGGAGATGACCTCGCCCGGGCTGATATAGCCGTATTCGGTCGCCGGCCGCTCCGGCTTGACGCCGAACGTGACGATGCGCCCGACGCTTGCGGCGGTAAGCCCTTGGCGGCACGCCGCGACGAACGCGGCATTGTCCTGCACCACGTGGTCGGCGGCGAGCGCGAGCACGATCGCCTCACTCGAACGGTTCTGTGCGAACACCGCGCCGGCGGCGATCGCCGGGCCGGAATCGCGCCGCATCGGCTCGAGGATCACGTCGGCCTCGATGCCGATTTCGGCCAGCTGCTCCAGCACCATGAAGCGGTAGGAGGCATTGGTGATGACGATCGGGCGATCGAACAGCGAAGCCTCTGAGACGCGCAACAGCGTGTCCTGGAAGGTCGAGCGCGCGCCGAACAGCGGCAGGAACTGCTTGGGGCGTACCTCGCGCGAAGCCGGCCACAGCCGCGTTCCGGCACCGCCGCACATGATCAGGGGGATAATGCGTTTGTCCATCGTCATTTCAAACCTTGAACTCGTCCCGATACCGGGTGACAAAATTATGAACTCCGTGCGCGATCGGCGTTGACGGTGCAACGCCGGCGTCGCGCATCAGATCATCGACATCCGTGAACGTTTCCAAAAGGTTTTCCGGCTGGATCGGCAGCAATTCTTTGATCGCCGTCCGACCCAGCTCCTGCTCCAGAACTCCGACGTGCGTCAGCTCTTCCGGATGGTGGTTGCCGACATTGTAGACCCTAGACGGCGCATTTGCGGCAGCCGGGTCATCCGCGGGCACCAAGCCGATGAAATCGGCGGCACACGTGACCAAAATCGCATGATCCGCCATCCTGTTCCCAAGGACTGCTTGGCCCGATCTGTCGCTCGATCTTTCGCCCGAGGCGCCTCTTTAGCCGCCGCGTCGACCGGGTCGCAACAGCCCCACCGCCCTGCATGAGGGCTCCCGATCACCGCTATTGCAAGATCGGCGCCAAAACCATACCAAAGCGGCCGAATTCGGCGCCTTGCGTCGGGTTGCTTCAAAACCCTTGTTCATGCGGGCGAAATGCGCCGAATCCTGCTGTCGACGGCCAAGATCCTGATTTCCGGGGCGCTGCTGTACCTGGCGCTGCGCAAGGTCGATCTGTCCGAACTGTTTTCGCGTTTCACCGTGACCAGCCTGTTCTGGATCGGCCTGGCGATCGCCGTCACGTTCCTGCAAATCTTCGTCGGCGTGTTGCGCTGGCGCGAGATCAGCGCCGCATGCGGCGCCCCGCTCGAGCTCAGCCGCGCCATGCGCTACAACGTGATCGGATCGTTCTTCAACCAGACCCTGCCCTCGGCGATCGGCGGCGATGCGGTCCGGCTGTGGCTCGTCGCGCGCGCCGGCGCCGGCTGGCGCGCTGCGACCTACTCGATCTTTGTCGACCGCGCGATCGGTTTGATCGCGCTCGCGATCATGATCGTGGCAAGCTTGCCGTGGAGCTACGCCCTCATCTCCGATCCGCACGGGCGCTCCGCCCTGCTGCTCGTCGACTTCGCCGCGCTTGCGGGTGGTCTCGGCTTCCTGGTCTTCGGCGCGCTGCAATGGCGCTGGCTGAAAACCTGGTGGGCCACGCATCACATTCACGCCTGTGCGGTGATCGCCAACCGAGTGATCTTCAGCCGCTCGCGCGGACCGGCCGTCGTGATCCTGTCGCTCGCCGTGCATGTGCTGGCCGTCGTGGTCGCCTGGTGCGTCGTGCAGTCGATCGCGGCGCCGGTCGGCTTCAGCGACGTCTTTATGCTGGTGCCGCCGGTGATGCTGATCACGATGATGCCGATCTCGATCGCCGGCTGGGGCGTGCGTGAAGCCACCATGAGCCTCGCGTTCGGCTTCGCGGGGCTGGCCGCCAACGAGGGCGTCAACGTCTCGCTGCTGTTCGGCGCCGTGTACTTCATCGTCGGCGCGATCGGCGGCTTGGTCTGGATCCTGAGCGCCGAGAAAGCCGCGCAGGGATCGGCGCCGCTCGGGGTGCCGGAGTGAACGGGTCCGTCGACGCGCTCGGCGCGATACCATCGCTGCTTGCCGTTGCGATTGCCGCGCTGGTGTCGGGCGTCATCACCTGGACCAGCCGCCCCCTGCTCCAGCGTTACGCATTGGCACGGCCCAACGCGCGGTCCTCTCACCGTATCCCGACCCCGCAGGGTGCGGGCATCGCGGTGATATCAGCGACGCTGCTGGTCGCATCAGCCTGGGCAGCCTGGGCGAACGTCGCGATTCCGCCGGCGCTGATCGCTGCGACGGTGTTGATTGCCGCGGTCGGATTTGCCGACGACGTCAAGTCGCTGCCGGTGCTCGTGCGTCTCGTGCTGCAGGCCGCAGCGGTCGGCGCCGTCGTGTTCACCACGCCCGAGACCGCGCGCATCGTGCCGGCGCTGCCGCTCGCGCTGGAGCGCGGACTCATCCTGCTGGCGGGCGTGTGGTTCTTGAACCTCGTCAACTTTATGGACGGGCTCGATCTGATGACGGTGGCGGAAGTCGTGCCCGTCAGCGCGGCGCTGCTGCTGCTGGGACTGCTCGGCGATTTGTCGTGGCCGGCCGCGCTGATCGCCGCGGCGCTATGCGGCGCCGTGCTCGGCTTTGCGCCGTTCAACAAGCCGGTCGCAAAAGTCTTCCTGGGCGACGTCGGCAGCCTGCCGATCGGCCTTTTGCTCGGCTGGTGCCTGCTCGAGCTCGCCTGGCGCGGGCAGCCCGCCGCGGCGCTGTTGCTGCCGGCCTATTACCTCGTGGATTCGACCATCACGCTGTTCCGGCGCATCGCAAGGCGCGAGCAATTCTGGTCGGCGCATCGCTCGCATTTCTACCAGCGCGCCACCGATCACGGCTTCACGGTCTCCCGCGTGATCGGGGAGGTGTTCGCACTCAATCTCGTGCTCGCGGGGCTTGCCATCGTCACCGCTCGCGCCGGCTCGGTGACGATCACGCCGATCGCACTGCTGGGGGGCGCAATCGCGATCGGCGTCGTGCTGCGGCGCTTCTCGCGCCGTCCGGCGTCTTGAAGGACATCAAGCCGCGGTCGAGCCAAATTCCGGAACTGCATCCTTCAGGATGGTTCGGATGGCGGCGCGATCGTCGCGCACGATCGCTTGCTCAAGCGTCGCAATCCATTTGCGCAGCGTCTGCATCGGCGGCTCGTTCGGCTGCGCCGCCATGATCCCAGCAACTCCGATCTCGCGAGTCGGCTCCGCGGAGGCGAACAGGATTTCGTGCAGGCGCTCGCCCGGTCGCATGCCCGTGAACACGATTTCGATGTCGTAACCGGGTTGCAGGCCCGAGAGACGGATCATGCGCTCGGCGAGATCGACGATCTTCACCGGCTGGCCCATGTTGAGCACGTAGACCGACACGTCCGAACGCCGCGTTCCGAGCGCATGCGTTGCCGCCGTGATGACGAGATCGCAGGCCTCGCGGATGGTCATGAAGTAGCGAACCATGTCGGGATGCGTGACCGTCACCGGGCCGCCTGCCTCAATCTGGGCCTTGAACTTCGGAACCACCGAACCGTTCGAGGCCAGAACGTTGCCGAACCGGACCGAGATCAGCCGCATTGGCGGCTTGGCGCTGCCGCTGCCTGCGGCAAGGTCGTGATCGAGCGCCTGGCAGTACATTTCCGCAAAACGTTTGGTCAGGCCGAGCATTGACACCGGTTCGATCGCCTTGTCGGTCGAGATCATCACCATCTCCTCAGCACCGGCCGCCACGGCGGCATCCGCAACGTTGATCGTGCCGAAGATGTTGGTCTTCACGCCTTCGCTCCAGTCGCGCTCGAGAATGGGAACGTGCTTGAGCGCCGCGGCGTGGAACACGATGTCCGGCTTGAACTCCGTCATGAGGCGCATGATGCGCTCGCGGTCGCGAATGTCGGCGATCCGGCCTTCGATCTCAGCTGCCGCACGATGCGCAGCAAGCGCTTCCGTGATCGCGTACAGCGCCGGCTCGGAGTTTTCCACGATTAGGAGCCGCGCGGCGCCAAACGCGACGACGCGCTCGCAGATCTCTGAACCAATCGAGCCGCCGCCCCCGGTGACGATCACTGCCTTTCCGTTGATCAGTGCTTCAAGGCGTGCATAGTCGATCGTCTCGCTCGGCCGCAGCAGGAGGTCTTCGACCGCGACCGCGGTGAGCCGCGGCGCCTCGCCGCCTTCGAGCGATGGCATGCGGCTCACGATCACGCCTAGCTTGCGTGCCCGCATCAGGATCGATTCCGGATGGGCTTCCGGTTCGAAGGCCGAAGGCGTCATCACGACACGGGCGATCGCCTTATTGCGCTTGGCAAAATCACTAATGACGTCTTCGACGTCATCGATGCTGCCCAGCACCGGCACGTTGCGGATGAGCTGGCCCAGATCGGCACGCGACGGCGACAATATGCCGACCGGCCAGATCCGCTTGATCGCTCCGCTCTCGATGCCGCGGAGCAAAACCTCGGCATCCGCAGTCCGCCCGATCAGCAGCGTCGGCGCGGTGTCATTGATGCGGGCATGTCGCCGCACCCGCGCGTATCGGAAGTAGCGGTAGGTCATCCGCAGCGCGCTGAGGAATGCGATCTCCAGGAACCAGTAGAGGACGATGGTCACCTTGCCGACAAAGAAGCTGCCACGGACGTTTGGTGCAACGAAGATGTAGTCCAGCACGAGCAGGGCCACCGTCAGCACGGTCGCGGCGCGGATGATGTTCAGCGCATCCGGCAGCGAGATGAAGCGCCATTTCGTCGTAGTCAGGTTTAAGGTGAAGAACACAACCACGCTGAAGGCGAGGAAGTAGGGCAGCATCTGCAACAATAGCGGCAAGCGTTCGAAGAAGCCGTCGCCACCTTCAAAGCGCAAATAGAAGGCGGCAAAGAGCGCCGCCGCGGTCGCTAGCAAGTCGTGGAGCGCGATCAGGAAATTGCGCGAGGTGAGATGCGAAAGATGCGTCATCCGCCGACCAATGAAACCCAGTTAGATTGCAATCTGACGCGCTGATAGCCCATCTGAACCAGACTTGCCAGCCGCGCGACGCTCAGGAACTGGCTTCCCTCATCTTGGCCTCGACCTGATGTGCCCGAATCACCATTCCGCCGGCTACGCCGACGCCAATGACGTACATCCAGCCCTCGTGGAAGTCGAACAGGTGGGAGTTGAACAACGAGGTGAAGACGTTCTGCACTACGACTAGCAATCCGATACAGTTGGCAAGTCCGCTGCCGCGAAACAGCCGCAGATGCAGCATCCAGATAGCGTAGAGGACGACGATCCCGATGACGCCCCATTGCACGGCAACGTTCAGCGTCTGATTATGCGGATTGCCGATCACCTCGGCGGATGCCAAGTACTGGCCTTTGGGCGTTGCGACCCGCTCGAACAATCCGCGCGTCGAGCCCGTGCCGTGTCCTTTGATGGGCGCCTCCGCGAAGAAGCCGAGCGACTTCCGCCAGAATTCGAGCCGTAGGCCCAGCGAGGTGGGCTCGCCCCTTTCCACATAGCGCGTGTAATCGTCGGTAAACCTCTCAGCCGTCTGGCGCAAATGCGGCGAAGCCTGCCAGGCCAAAAAAGCGCCGGCGAGCAGCGCAGCGGCGACGATCGCAATGTTGCGCCATTTGAGATGAACCAGCGCAAACACGCCGAACATGATCGGAATGGTGACGAGTGCGGTGCGCGACACCACCACGAAGATCATATTGACGAAGAAGCTCAGCGCAACCGCCGTGAGCACCCCGGCTAACCAGTATCGCTTTTTGCGCAGCAGCGTCACGATCGGATAGGCGAGCGCGACCGCGCTGAGGGTGAATTCCTGGCTCTGGTCGATGTAGTTCTTAACGAAGATGCCGCGTTCGGGCGCATCGGTCTTGAGCGCGAGGTCCGGGTAGAAGGCCACCAGCCAGGACATCATCGACAACAAGGCGCAGGATGCCAAAAAGGCGATGAAAATCCAGTGCCCGCGTGGCGAGCGCTCGAAATGGTAGAGCAGGACGGGTAGCACCAGCAGCTTGATGGTCGGATTGACCGCATAGAATCGCGCGCCCCAGGTCGCATCCGACCAGAGTGTCCCCACCAGCGCGATCAGCACCAGCGCGATCGGCGCGATGCAGATCGGCCGCTTCAGCGATTGCAGGAACGCGCGGACGTCGAGGAACGGCACCATGCACAGCAGCATCAGCGCGTTGAAGATCCCCGCAAGCGAGGTCGACCAGGGCAGGGAAGCCGCGGTCAGGACCGCAAATATATCAACGGTCTCGCGCCAGGCCATGGGGCTGCGCAGCCGGCGAAGCACCATCTCGCCCATCGTCTCGCGTGCGAGCGCTGTCACTTGTCCCCTCCCCGGGCGCGATGCACCAACGCGGTCGTACTGAAGCCCTGGAGGATGTCGACCAGCACGACCGTTCCGCCCGCGGCCTCGACGACCTCATGGCCGACCACCTGCTCGCGGGTGTAATCGCCCCCTTTGATCAGCGCGCTCGGCTTGATGCGGGTGATCAGGTCGATCGGCGTATCCTCATCGAAAATAACGACGAGATCGACCGCTTCGAGCGCCGCCAGCACTTCCGCACGCGCTCGCTCGTCCTGAACAGGGCGGTCGGCGCCCTTCAGCCGCCGCACCGAGGCGTCGCTGTTGAGGCCCACGATCAGGCGGTCGCAGGCGGAGCGCGCCGCTGTCAGCACCTTGACGTGGCCGGGATGCAGGATGTCGAAGCAGCCATTGGTGAAGCCGACGCGCTGGCCTTGCTTCTTCCATTCCGCGAGCTGCGCGTCGATCGCACCGGGCTCGAGCACGATCTTCTCTTCGGCCGCGAGATAGGCATGCGGCAATATCTTTCGCTTCAGCTCGGCCACACTCACGCTGGCGGTGCCCTGCTTGCCGACGGCGACGGCGGCCGCGGCACTGGCCATGCGAAGCGCCGTGTCCCAGTCTGCGCCGGCGGCGAGCGACACCGCGAGCGCGGCGGCAACGGTGTCGCCGGCGCCGGAGACGTCGCGCACCTTGACCGGAAACGCCGGAACGTGAACGGCCTCGCCATTGCGCGGCACCAGCGTCATGCCGTGCTCGCCTTGGGTGACCAGGATCGCCTCGCAATCGGCGAGCCGCATCACGTCCTCGCTGGCATCGACGATGCTCTGCGGCGTGTCGGCGCGGCTTCGGGTCGCTTCCGAAAATTCCTTGCGATTGGGCGTGAGCAACGTCGCGCCGCGATAGATCGCCCAGTTCAGGCTTTTGGGATCGACGATTACGGGCTTGCCGAGTTTTCGCGCGGCATCGATGGTGTGGCGGATGACGCGGGCAGTCAGCACGCCCTTGGCGTAATCGGATAGCAGCACGATGTCGGCGCGCGCGATCTGCGGCAGGATCGCCTCGATCAGCTTGGTCTCGATCGGATCGGAAGCAGGCTGTGCCTGCTCCCAATCCGCACGCAGCATGTGCGTGGAAAAATGCTCAGAGACGAAACGGACTTTTCGCGTGGTCGGACGCGAGGGATCGCACACCAGCACGCTTTCGATCGCGCCCTGCTCCGCAAGCGTCGAGGCGAGCTGCCTGCCCGCCTCGTCGTCACCGACGAGGCCGACGAAGATGCAGCGCGCGCCGAGCGCGGCGACGTTGCGCGCGACATTGCCGGCGCCGCCGATATGGATCTCGCTGCGCTGTGCCGCGATGACAGGCGCCGGCGCTTCCGGCGAGATCCGCGATACCTCGCCATAGACGAACTCGTCCAGCATGATGTCGCCGATGCACAGCACCCTGCGGCCCGAGATGGCTTGTGCGAGGGCATCGAAATCGAGAATGGGCGTCGGCATGGTGATGGGCCTCAGCGGAAGCGGTCGGGCCGGTCGAGATAATCCCCGACATAGGCCTTCACCGCGTCCTCGAGCGTCGTGAAACCGCCATTATAGCCGGCGCGGTGGAGGCGATCGACCTCGCTCTGGGTGAAGTACTGGTAGCTGCCGCGGATCTGCTCGGGCATGTCGATGTATTCGATGTTGGGGCTGGCGCCGAGCGCGGTATAAGCCGCCAGCATCAAATCCTTGAAGCTGCGCGCTTTGCCGGTGCCGACATTGAAGATGCCGGACACCGAGGGCGTCGCCAGCAGCCACATGATCACGCGCACGACGTCGTCGACATAGATGAAATCGCGGCGCTGATCGCCATCGGCAATGCCCTCGCGATGCGACTTGAACAATTGCACGACGCGGCCGGCTTTGACGTCGTCGAAGCGGCGCGCCAGCACGCTCATCATCGAGCCCTTGTGGTATTCGTTGGGGCCGAACACGTTGAAGAATTTCAGCCCGGCCCATTGCGGCGGCAGCTTCTCGCCGTTCGCTGCGCGCTCGGCGACGGCGAGATCGAACAGGTGCTTGCTCCAGCCGTAGAGATTCATCGGCCGCAGTTTTTTTAGCGCAGGCACGGAGCTGTCGTCGTCAAATCCTGCCTCGCCGTCGCCATAGGTCGCCGCCGAGGAGGCGTAGATCAACGGCACGGCATTCGCCGTGCACCAGTCCAGGAGGCGCATCGATAGGCGGAAGTTGGTCTCGAACACCAGGTCGCCGTCGGTCGCAGTGGTTGCGGAAATCGCCCCGAGATGGATCACCGCATCGAGCTTGCGGCCCTTCAGCCAGTCCGGCAGCTCAGCCGGCGGCACGATGTCCACAAGCTGCCGCTTGGCGAGGTTGCGCCATTTGCCCTCGTTGCCAAGGAGATCGCAGACCACGACGTCGCTGCGGCCGGCCTCGTTCAGCGCGGCGACGACATTCGATCCGATAAAACCGGCCCCGCCGGTCACCAGCAACATTCCAACTTCCCTGCCAGATTTTGCCTGCCCGAAGTTTTGCGGCCCGGTTCTGCCCTAGCGCATGATCCGCCAAAGTGTAAGCGGTTTTGGGATTGCCGCTCGGCCGGCTTTACCTGCCGGTCCGGAGCGGCTAACCGAAACCGCCACATCAGCGCACCTACGGCCCTATAACTAATGAACCAAGATTCGCAGCTTAGTGGACATGTAGATCGGAGCGACACGCGCCCGATCCTGATCGTCCCCTACATGTGGATCGGCGATTTCGTCCGGAATCACACCGTCGTGCGGGTTCTGAACGAGCGCTGGCCGAACCGGCCGGTCGATCTGCTCACGACCTCTCTATGCGCGCCCTTGGTCGATTACATGCCGGGCGTGCGCGAAGCGATCGTCTGGGACCTGCCGCGCGGCCGGCTCGCCGTGGGCCGCCAGCTCGGCCTGGCGAAGCTCCTGCGCGAGCGGAACTACGGCACCGCCTTGGTGCTACCCCGGACCTGGAAGGCCGCAATTGCGCCCGCTTTGGCCGGGATTCCGGAAAGGGTCGGCTTCGTCGGCGAGTTCCGATTCGGCCTGCTCAATCGCTGGCGCTGGGGCGAAAAGAAGCTGCCCCGCTTCATCGACAAGAACGCCGCCCTCGCCCAGCCCGATGGCGCCCCGCTGCCGGCGGAATGGCCGGTGCCTCAATTGCGGGTCCCGGCCGAGGACGTCGTTCGCTGGCGGCAGGCCAATGGCCTCAGCGCCGGCGCTGCCGTAGCGCTCGCCCCCGGCTCGGTCGGGGTGTCAAAACGCTGGACCTATTATCCCGAGGCCGCCCGCTTGCTCGCCGAGCGCGGCCTTGAGGTCTGGGTTGTCGGCGGCCCCGGGGAAAAGGGCCTGGCGCAGGAGATCGTCGCGGCTGGCGGCGCCGGGGTGCGGGACCTTACCGGCAATGATCTGCGCAACGGCGCGCTGGCCATGGCCGCGGCCGGCGTCGCGATCTCCAACGATTCCGGCCTGATGCACATCGCAGCCGCCCTCGGCACGCCGACAATGGGCATCTTCGGCCCGACCAGCCCCTATCTCTGGGCCCCCCTCAACGGCCTGGCCGCGACAGTGGTCCAGGGCAAGAGCGTGCTCTCCTGCCAGCCATGCCAGAGCACGATCTGCAAGATGAACGACCACCGCTGCATGCGAGATATCGCGGCGCAGGAGGTGGTCGAGATCGCGAGAGACGTGCTTGTGAGGACGCAGGGACTTGGAAATGTTTGACGGCCGCGCGGCGAAGCCCGCCGCATTCCTCGATCGCGACGGCGTCATCAACCATGACGATGGCTATATCGGGACGCAAGACCGCATCCGCTGGATGCCCAACGTTGCCGGGGCCATTCGCCGCCTCAACGAGGCCGGCTATTGGGTGTTCGTCTTCACCAACCAGTCCGGCGTCGCGCGCGGCCTCTTCACCGAAGTCGATGTGAACCGGCTGCACGGCTGGATGCGTGACGAACTCGCCCGTGACAGCGCACGGATCGACGACATCCGCTTCTGTCCATACCATCCGCAAGGAACGGTCGCCGGCTACATCGGAGAGCATGATTGGCGCAAGCCGGCACCTGGTATGTTGCGCGATCTCGTCCAGCACTGGCCGGTGCAACTCGACGGCAGCTTCGTAATCGGAGATCAGGCCCGGGACGTCGAGGCCGGCAAGGCGCTCGGACTGCCGAGCTTTCTCTTTCCAGGCGGTGATCTCGACGCGTTCGTGACCGAGGTGCTCGCCCGGACCAAGCGACCTTAGATTGCGGCGATCCGGCGGGACAATGAGTGGAGAAAGAACGTCAACGGGTCCCGTGCCGGAGCGCATCCCCGGAGGCCGCGCACAACCTGCAATGTCCCCTACTGACCTTAGGTGTCTCGTCCGACGGCTCAAACAAGCTCGTAAAATTCGCATTTGCATTGTATGGGCCGCGAAGCCATTGATTCCGCTGCCCCAGCTACTGTGCCGGGAAATGTTTTCTCCGCTCGCTCAGAGCAATGGCCGATAGACCTCACCGATCCGGGCCGCCTCGGCATCGAGGCTGAACCGTTCGAGCACCCGTGCCCGCCCGCGTTCGCCCATCGCGGTTGCGGCAGCCACATCGCGCATCAGCGGCTCCAGCGCTGCGGCCAACGCATCCACATCACCGGTGGGGATCAGCACGCCTGTCACGCCATCCTCGACCACGAGTTCGGCCGCGCCCGCGCGCGCGGCGACCAGCGCGCTGCCGGCCGCCATCGCCTCGATCAGCGTCAGGCCAAAACCTTCGTTGCGCGAGGTGAAAGCGTAGATCGTCAGCCGCTGATACCAGCGCTGCACGTCTTCGATCGGGAGTTCGCCGGTGATGACGATGCGCGATTCCAGACCGGCGGCCTCGATCCGCTTCTTCAGGTCGTTTGCAAAAGCGGTTTGCTCGGCTGTGACCTGACCGACGATGATTGCGGTGAAATCCGGATAGCGCGGCAGCAGGCGGCACATCGCATCGACAAACACATCGGTGCCCTTCTGCGCGCGCACGCGGCCGAAACAGCCGATCGCGTAGCGGCCCGACAGCGCGGCTTCCGCGAAAGTAGCCGTGCGGTCGAGCGGCGGCGCATAGATTTCGGTGTCTACGCCATGCGGAATCACCGTCGCCTTCACTTTCAGGAACGAGGCCGAAAGATCCGATGTCGCGATGATCGCGTCCATGCGCCGGATCAGCCAGCGCGTGATCCAGCTATGATGGCGCTGTGCCGCCGAGGTGAAGACGAGCTTGAGCGGCCAACCGAGCGCGCGCAACAGCACGCCCGCGATCATCTCGTTGTTGCGGCGCGCGTGCCAGATCACCGGGGCCTTGCGGCGCCATAACTTCAGGAGATCGCCACCATTCAGGCGCGCGATCCCCTCCGGCGCGTCGGAGCCGAACCACGCGGCGCGAAACAGCTTTGCCAGCCGCGGCGCCACCATCCGGTTGGTCGCGGTGACCCCGGAATAGCGCCTGTGCAGATTTGGCACGATCACTTCGAGATCGCCTGGGGAATTCGCCACGCCACGCTCCGTTTCGAAAGTCCCTATACGCAACATTAAGCATAGTGACCAGTTCAGCCGCGCCGATACCCACTCTTCACCACGTAAACGTTAGCTTGGAGCATTGATCGAAGACGGGTGAGATCATGACTGTGCTTGTCACCGGCGGTGCCGGCTATATCGGAAGCCACACGGTTCTGGCGCTGGCGGAAGCCGGCGAGGACGTCGTCGTGATCGACGATCTCTCCACCGGTTTCTCGGCCTATCTGCCCGAAGGCGTGCCGCTGTTCATTGGCGATGCCGGCGACGAGAACCTGCTCGAAGGCGTGATCGCCCAGCACAACATCGAGAGCATCATCCATTTCGCGGGCTCGGTGGTCGTGCCGGATTCGATGCGCGATCCGCTCGGCTATTACCGCAACAATTTCACGACCGCTCGCAACCTGCTCAATGTCGCAGTCAAGCGCGGCATCGACCGCTTCATCTTCTCCTCGACCGCGGCGGTCTACGGCGATCCGGACCAGGTGCCGGTGCCCGAGCATGCGCCGACACGGCCGCTGTCGCCCTACGGGTCGTCGAAGCTGATGACCGAGATCATGCTGCACGATGTCGCCGCCGCCTACGGCATGCAATACGTGACCCTGCGCTATTTCAACGTTGCGGGCGCCGATCCGCAGGCCCGCATCGGCCTTGCCACCATCGGCGCCACGCACCTGCTCAAGATCGCGGTGGAAGCCGCGACCGGCCAGCGCGCCAAGATCGACGTGTTCGGCACCGACTATCCGACCCCGGACGGCAGCTGCATTCGCGACTTCATCCATGTCACGGACCTGTCGCAGGCGCATCGCGCGGCGCTCGCTTATCTGCGCAACGGCGGCGCCTCGACGACGCTCAATTGCGGCTATGGCCGCGGCTACTCGGTGCTGGAGACCATCGACGCAGTGCGCCGCGTCTCGGGCCGCAGCTTCGCCGTGCAATACGCCCCGCGCCGGCCCGGCGACATCATGACCATGGTCGCCGACACCAGCCGCATCCGCGGCCTGCTCGACTGGAAGCCGCAATACGACGATCTCGAGACCATCGCAGCCCATGCGCTGGCCTGGGAGGACAAGCTGTTCCGCGAGCGTCACGGCGAGCTCCGCCACGCCGCCTCGGCCTAGATTCAATCCGGGCGCAAGCCCTTAATTGGGCTTGAAAAGCGCTGGCTTAGCGGGCACAGAGGCCGTTCGATCCCTGACGCGCGGGCAGGCTTATTCCTGTGCCGTCAATGGACTGCGGATGGCTCAGTTTCCAAAGAAAATCACCGACGATCCCTATGCGGCAGCAGTGCTGATTCGCCGCCTGGTCACGGAACAGGGGATCCTCTACTGGCGGCGCTACCTCGTCGCCTTCGCGCTGATGGCGCTTGCCGCCGGATCGACCGCGGGCGCGACCTACGTGCTCGGCCAGGTCATCAACCAGGCCTATGTCGACAAGAACATCCCGGGCATCGCGATGTTCTCGGGCATTACCGTGATCCTGCTCTTCATCAAGGGCGTAGCGACCTACGGTCATATGGTGATCCTGACCAAGATCTCCAACGCGATCCTCGCCACCAACCAGCGCCAGCTGTTCGCCAAGCTGATGCGCGAGAGCGTCGGATTCTTTTCCGAGCGGCATTCGTCGGAATTCCTGGCGCGGCTGACCGCCGGCGCAAAGTCCATCACCGATGTCCTCAACATGCTGGTCAATGCGGTCGGGCGCGACCTCATGATGCTGCTCGCCATGATCGGCGTGATGGTGTGGCAGGATCCGGTGATGTCGTTCATCGGCCTCGTCGCCGTGCCGCCGGCCATGCTGGTGCTGCGCAAGCTGGTCAAGCGCATCAAGGGGCTCGCCTACAACCAGTTCACCGGCACCGCCGACATCCTGGAGACGATGCAGGAATCGCTGCAGGGCATCCGCACGGTGAAAGCGTTCACGCTCGAAGACACCATGCAGAACCGCATCGACGAGAACATCGCGATCGTCGAGCGCAACGCCAACAAGATGGCCCGCGTCGCCAACCGCTCCAATCCGCTGATGGAGATGCTCGGCGGCTTCGCAGTCGCCGGCTGCCTGCTCTATGGCGGCTATAGCGTGGTCGCCCTCAACGCCACGCCCGGCGCGTTCTTTTCCTTCATGACCGCTTTCCTGATGGCGACCGAGCCGGCCAAGCGGCTGGCGCGGCTCAACATCGACCTCAACAGCCAGCTCGTCGGCGCTCGCATGCTGCTCGAAGTCGTCGACAGCCCCGCGAGCGAGCATTCCGACGACGACAAGCCGGCGCTGAAACTATCGACTGCACGCATCGAGCTGCGTGAGGTCAGCTTCTCCTATCGCAACGGTGAGACCGTCCTCAACCGCATGAGCTTTGTTGCCGAGCCCGGCAAGGTCACTGCGCTGGTCGGCCCCTCCGGCGGCGGCAAATCAACCGTGCTGGGGTTGCTGCTGCGCTTCTACGAGGTGACGCAAGGCGAGATCGTGATCGACGGCCAGTCGATCGGCGCCGTCTCGCGAAAATCGCTGCGGGCCCAGACCGCCTATGTCGGCCAGGACGTCTACCTGTTCCGCGACACCATCCGCAGCAACATCGCCTTCGGCCGCGCGGGCGCGACCGAAGAACAAATTATCGATGCTGCGAAAGCAGCCTGCGCGCATGATTTCATCATGGGCTTCCCGCTCGGCTACGACACGCCCGTCGGCGAGCACGGCACGCAACTGTCCGGCGGCCAGCGCCAGCGCATCGCGGTCGCGCGCGCGCTGATCAAGAACGCGCCAATCATCCTGCTCGACGAAGCAACCGCCGCGCTCGATTCCGAGTCCGAGCGGCAGGTGCAGGAGGCGATCGAGCATCTTTGCCAGAACCGCACCACAATCGTGATCGCGCATCGCCTGCACACCATCATGCACGCCGATGCGATCCTGGTGGTCGAGGGCGGCGAGATCGTCGAGCAGGGCCGGCATGACGAGCTGCTCCGCCGCGGCGGGCGCTACGCCTCGTTCTTCCGCCTGCAACATCACGACGCCGGCGCTCTGGCGCCGATCAGCGCAACCGCATAGAGTTCCTTTCACCTCAAGAGCAGCGAGATCGCACCATGAACGCCGCCTCCTACGTCATCCCGCTTCCGACCCAGGCTTCGCTTCCCGTCGTCGGGGAAAGCGGCCGTTATCCCGTGCGCCGCATCTGGTGCGTTGGTCGCAACTATCTCGAGCACATCCGCGAGATGGGCAATGACGAGCGCGCCCCGCCGTTCTTCTTCGCCAAGCACGCCGACATGCTGGTGCCGGACGGCGCCACCATTCCCTATCCGCCGCTGACCAAGGATCTCCATCACGAGGTCGAACTGATCGTCGCAATGAAGAGCGGCGGCCTCAACATTCCCGCCGAGAAGGCGCTCGACCATGTCTACGGCTATGCCGTCGGCATCGATTTGACCCGCCGCGACCTGCAGATCGCTTCGCGCAAGAAGGAGCGTCCGTGGGAGGTCGGCAAGTCGTTCGACTATTCGGCGCCTTGCTCCGCGGTGCAGCCGGCATCGAAGATCGGCCACCCTGCCAAGGGCAAGATCTGGCTCACGGTCAACGGCAAGGAAGCGCAGAAGGGTGACCTCACCGAGCTGATCTGGAACGTGCCCGAGATCATCTGGCAGCTCTCGCAGCAGGTGAAGCTCGCCGCCGGCGACATCATCATGACGGGCACGCCGGCCGGCGTGTCGCAGCTCCAGCCCGGCGACAAGCTCGAATGCGGCGTCGACGGCGTCGGTACGCTGAAGGTGAGCATCGATCAGCCGGAATAAGGCTGAGCTCGAGATCACGGGACAGCAAAGCCCCGGGCATCGCGTCCGGGGCTTTTTTGCGGATTCAAGTTCGTCGCTCGTACGCCCCTGCCGCGTTGATGTCCTTTCCGGTGTAATCGGTCATCATCGCCGTCGCGACCAGCGTCACGACCGCGCAGATCGCGATGTAGACCGCGATCGCGGTCGCCGAGTGGAAGGTGCCGTACAGCCAGGTGGCGATCAGCGGCGCGGGGCCGCCGGCGATCACGGATGCGAGCTGATAGCCGAGTGAGGAGCCGCTGTAGCGCAGGCGTCCGGTGAAGCTCTCGGCGATCAAGGCGGCTTGCGGTCCATACTGCATGTCGTGCGGAATCAGCGACAGGATGATCGCGAGGAAGATGATGGTCAGCGACCCCGTATTGAGCATGGCGAAATAGACGAAGCCGAAGATGCCCGTCACGGCAGCGCCGAGCATATACATGTTCTTGCGGCCGATCTGATCGGAGATATGTCCGCACAGCGGGATCGACACGAATGACAGCACCGAGGCCGAGAGCACCGCGGTCAGCAGGAAGTCGCGTGATACGTGCAGGGTGCCGATGCCATAGGAGAACACGAAGGCCGTGAAGATGTAGAACGGGGCCTGCTCCGACATGCGCGCAAGCGCAGACAGTAGAATCTCCTTCGGATATTCCCGGATCACCGTGAGCATCGGCGTGCGATCGACCTGGCGTTCGGCCACGAGCTTGGAGAACACCGGGGTTTCGAGAATGCCGAGCCTGATATAGAGGCCCACGCCGACCAGGATGATGCTGAGCGCGAAGGGAATACGCCAGCCCCATGCCAGGAACTGATCACCCGCCATCTGGCTGAACACCAGCACGGCAAGATTGGCCAGGAAAAGCCCGCAGGGCACACCGAACTGCGGCCATGATGCGATCAATCCACGGGATCGGTCGTTGCGCGCCCATTCCATCGACATCAGTACCGAGCCGCCCCACTCACCGCCGACGCCGACGCCCTGAATGAACCGCAGCACGGTCAGGATCACGGCGCCCCAGATACCGATGCTGGCATAGGTCGGCACCACGGCCACGGCAGCGGTCGCCAGTCCCATCAAGAGCAGCGTCGCGATCAGCGTGGATTTACGTCCGATGCGGTCGCCATAGTGGCCAAAGATTGCCGCGCCGACGGGCCGCGCGGCGAATCCGACCGCGTAGATCGCAAACGCCTCCAGCGTGCCGACCCAGGGATCGGAGTGAGGAAAGAAGAGCTTTGCGAAAACCAGACCCGTGACGGTGCTGTAAAGAAAGAAGTCATACCACTCGATCGCGGTCCCGATTGTGGAGGCGATCACGGCGCGGCGAAGCTGGCGCTGATGCTCGGGGGCAGAAAGCCGGGTGGCGTCGAGATCGAGTGTTGCCATGGGAGCGCATCCTCAGATTGGCCCCCGCTTGCGTGTTTTCACCTGTTATTGTTGCCGAAAAAACGACGTTGGGTTCCAAGAGTTCCAACCGGCGTGAAATGGGAGGCTAAAACTTTAGTCGGTCGATAAGCCCCGCGAGGGGGGCACTACCAAGCCTTCACCGGCCGATTGGCGTGGCTTGTCTGCGGCACACCGCGATTGAGCGACATGTGCGAATGCACGCAGAGCCAGCTATCGCCATGTCTTGAAAACACCATCGTGGCCCGGCCGGGGCGTGGAAACGCGCTGCCGTCGGGATGATAGCCCGTGCTCGTCCACGGCACGATCACTGTCGCCATTGTGCCATCGGACGATGCCAGGATCGAGGCCTGGTCGATGACGAAACGGAAGTCGGACGTCTTCGGCCAGACGTTGTCCCATTGCGTGGTGACCCATTGGTCGAGGCCGGGAATGACGTCGTTGTGCGTGCCGAACGCCAGCACATCCGGATGGAAGAGCGGCCGCGCCGAAGCATAGTCGACCTCGCGGACATAGCCCGCGAAGGTCTCCAGCCAGTGGCGAAAGAACTGCGTGATCTCGGTATTCGCGGTCGGCAAGGAGGCCATCGCCTGCTCCATGTTCGGCAACTCAATCGCGGCAATCTTTGTTGCCATGAGGCGAACCGTCCAGCAAGATATGTGGAGAGCACCGGTGGAGATCGATCCACGAACCGGGCCGATTTCATGGAGCAGACTCATGAGACGCCTTCTCCTGCTTGCGGCCACGCTTATCGTCTCGTGCAACGTTGTCGGCGCGCAGTCTGGTCAGCCCTATGCTGGCCTTGAGCATCGGCCCATCAAGGCACTCTCGCACCAGCAGATCGAGGATCTTCGAGCCGGACGTGGTATGGGTCTGGCGCTTGCCGCCGAGCTCAATGGATATCCCGGTCCGAGCCATGTTCTCGAGTTCGGTGATCGACTTGATTTGACCGCGGATCAGCGCATCCAGGTTCAGCGCCTCTTGGATGCCATGAAGCAAGAGGCGCTCCCGCTGGGTAACAAGCTGGTCGAGCAGGAAACGGAGTTGGACCGCCTCTTCTCCGCCCGCGTCGTGACATCGGAATCACTCAAGGCGGCCCTCATTGCCATTTCGGAAACCCAGGCACTGCTCCGCGAAAGCCACCTCAAATACCATCTATCGACAACTGCCTTGCTCGACCGGAGCCAAATGCAGCGATACGCGGAGCTGCGCGGTTACCAACGCCCTGATGGCTCTGAAGAACACAAGCACCGTCACTAAACGCGATCACCGCAATGCCGACAGCACGATGAGGCCGAGGATCAGCGCCGTCAGCGAATATTTGAGCGTGTAGTAGACGTTGCGATTCCATTGCTTGACCTTGCGGCTCGCGAGATGGATCTCGTAGAGCTTGCCGAATACCTTGTTGAGCACGCCGACGCTCTCGCCGTCGACGTTCTGGGTTGCAGAGGCCTTGACGATGTGGTGGCTGACCCAGCGGTTGATTGCGGTCATGAAGCCGTATTTCATCGGACGCTCGACGTCGCAGAACAGGATGATGCGATTGACGTCGGTGGCATTCTCGGCGCTGTGGATGAAGGTCTCGTCGAACATGAAGGCCTCACCGTCGCGCCAGATGCATTCGACGCCATCGACCAGGATCCGGCACCTGTTCGAGTTCGGCGTGACGAGGCCGCGGTGGTAGCGCAGCGAACCGGCAAAGGGATCGCGGTGGGCGCCGAGCTTGCCGCCGGGCGGCAGCATCGCAAACATCGCACCATGCACGCTCGGAATGGAGTTGAGCAGCTCCACCGTCTTCGGGCACAGCGTGCGCGCCGAGGGCAGGAAGTCATCGTACCATTTCAGGTAAAAGCGTTTCCAGCCGCTCTTGAAGAACGAGTAGAAGCCCCAATCGTTATTCTTCGCCGCCGCGCGAATGAAGCCTTCGTCGAACAGGCGAACGGCCTCATCGCGAATGGTCTCCCAATTTTCGCTGAGGGCTTTCAGCTCGGGAAACTGATCGACCGGGATCACCGGCTTGTTCGGCACCGCCGAGCCCGCATACATCAGCACATTGTAGGGCGCGAGATAGGTGGAGTGGTCGCCAAGCTGGCGCGCGAAGCGCAGCCGCTGCTTGCCGCGGAAATGAACGTAGATGGTCGATGCCGCCAGCACATAGAGAACGACGAGTTGCGGCGCAAAAAGCAGTTTTAACATCTCCCCAGTTCCCGGTGATTTAACCGGGGACGTGATCTATCCCGACGCGGCCCGAGTGGCAAGATATCGACATGCATCCTGAGGCTGCTCCGCAGGTTGTGATTGGCACGGCCCTGGGCGGGGCGGCGCACAAGGACAAATCAAAGCCGCGTCCACCTCAATACCGGCGTTGCAGCCGCTTTCGGTCGCGTGGTATCTTGGGTTCCACAGGTTGGGAATCTGGAGTTGCGTCTTGGGGATATGGCGGTCGTTGGCGGGCTTCGCGCTCGCGCTGTCTCTGCTTGGAATATCCGTACCCGCGAATAGCCAAGGCGTTCAGCCGCGGCCACAGCAGGGCAAGACGCCAGATCCGGCGCTGCGGGGCCAATGGCTGCGGCAAGGGCAGACATTCGCCTGCCGCGTCGAAACCAAGAAGGGCGCCGCCCCGCCGGATCCTGATTTACTCAGCTTCGCCTGCCAGCGCATGGGCGCGCTGGGCGTCGGCATCTCGGAGGCGTCACTGAAGGCCGCGCTCGGCGAACCGCACCGCAAGCTGCCGCCGGCGAACAACGCAACGAACTATGTGTACTTCCTCGGCAAGGCCGATCAGTCTCCTTATCTCGCCGCAACCGTGAAGGCGAACCGCGTGATCGCGCTTCAGGTCAGCGGGCCGGCACCTGCCCCCGGCTACAGCTTCAACCACATCAATCTCGGCGACAGCACCGAGAAACTGGTGGCGCAGTTCGGCGGCCCCTTCCATGTCGGGCCGAGCGGGCTGGAGAAGACCGAGCTCTGGACCTATCACCCATGGCCCTTCTCATTCGAAGTGCAGGCGGACCGCGTCACGTCAATCCGGATCAGCGATCCGACCGTCTAGTAAACAGATTGTACGGGACCCTGGTCACGCCCGTGACAGGGCCTGGAGACCCTTGAAGGTCAGGCGCTTCGGGTCGGTGACGCCGGCGAGATACAGGCGGCGAATGAACGTGATCACGGCGTCGCGGTCGCAATCGGTCAACGCGACGACGGCGTCGACCGCGATTCTCTGGGCTTCCATTGGGCTCACCTCGGCCTTGCAAGTAACCCCGGCCGAGACAGGCTAGGACTCCGCGGTTAATCCGGCGTTAACCGTTCGGGCAACATGGCCGATTCACCCGAGCGGCCGTATACGCAAAACAACGCATTGCCGGTGCACGCAGCGGCTCACCGCGCGGTGATGCTGTTCTTGAGCTGAGCAAACTGCTTCTTCAGCCGTGGCACCGCAAAGTCCGTGAAGGTCCGCACCTTCGGCACCGAGAGCCGGCCCTGCGGACAGATCAAATGCGCAGGGATCTCGGGATCCTCGTCGCCGGCCAGCACGATCTCGAGCTCGCCGCGCGCGACCTGCTCGCCCACCTGGTACGAATACATTCGCGCCACACCGCGGCCGGCGACGGCCGAGGCCACCGCCGCGTAGGTGCTGTTGACGACGAGCCGCGGCGTGAACTGCACCGTGCGGGCAGCCGACGAGCCGGCCTGCGGCGCAAAGGTCCAGGAATTGGGAAGGTGGGCCATCGCGACGATCTGGTGCTTGGCGAGATCGCCGGGCTCGGTGATGCGCGGGTGCTGCTTCAGATAGCGTGGGGATGCCACCACGACGCGGCTGATCTCGCCGACCCGCATCGCGACCATTGCCGAATCCGCGAGATGGCCGATGCGGAGCGCGACGTCGACCCCCTCCTCGATCAGATTGACCGCACGATCGAACAGCAGGAGTTTTGCCGACACGGTCGGAAAGGCATCGAGAAAAGCATCGAGGATCGGCCGCAGCACCATCTCACCCGACGCCACGGGCGCAGTGATCGTGAGCGAGCCACGGGGCGCCGTGCGGGGCCCGGCCGCAATGTCGTCGGCCTGCTCCAATTCGGTGAGCACGCGGCGACAGACCGCGACATGGCGCTCGCCCTCCTCGCTCAGCTTGATCGAACGTGTGGTCCGGTGCAGCAGCTCGGCACCGACCCGCTGCTCCAGGAAAGCAATGGCGCGGCTCACTGCCGCCGGCGAGCGGCCGAGCTTGCGGCCCGCGGCTGCGAGGCTACCCTCGTCCACCGCAAGGACGAACACCTTCATCGCATCCAGACGATCCATACGTTTCCCGCCAGCCCATCGAGCTCCGACTCCAAGCTAGGCGTTCGCTCCCGCTGCGACAACCACCGCCGGGCGCCGGTCCGGCATTCGTTCGCGCCGCGAAAGAGTGTCTGCCGGACAGCGCATATTCGCAGCCGGCCCGCTGCGGCGTACTTCAATCGCTAAGCCAGCCGCGGCTGGCGCAGATTATGAACGCCAACAACAGGAGCCCGTCATGGGTATCGAACAGAAGGTTGCCATCATCACCGGTGCTTCGCAGGGCATCGGTGCCGCCATTGTCCAGGGTTTTCGCGATCGCAACTATCGTGTCGTCGCGACGGCGCGCTCCATCAAGCCGTCGGGCGATGACGATGTCCTCGCTGTTCCCGGCGACATCTCCGAGAGGGCTACGGCCGAGCGCGTGGTCTCCCAAGCCATCTCCCGCTTCGGCCGTGTCGACACGCTGGTCAACAACGCCGGCATTTTCGTCGCAAAGCCGTTCACGCAGTACACGGCGGAGGACTATGCGGCGGTGATGGGCACCAACGTCGCAGGCTTCTTCCACGTCACGCAGCTCGCCATCGCCGAGATGGAGAAGCAGGGGTCGGGCCATGTCGTCCAGATCACGACCACGCTGGTCGACCAGGCCAATTCGAACGTGCCCTCGGTGCTGGCCTCGCTGAGCAAGGGCGGGTTGAGCGCCGCGACCAAGTCGCTCGCGATCGAATACGCCAGGCGCGGTATCCGCGTGAACGCGGTGTCGCCCGGCATCATCAAGTCGCCGATGCACCCCTTTGCGACGCACGCCCAGCTCGATGCGCTGCATCCCGTCGGCCATATGGGCGAGATGTCCGACATCGTCGATGCGGTGCTCTATCTCGAGGGCGCCTCCTTCGTCACCGGCGAGATCCTGCATGTCGACGGCGGCCAGAGCGCCGGCCACTGAACGCTAGCGCCTTCGCGCGCACGAGGACGACATGACGGACGCAGACGCCAAGCAGCAAGTCCACCCCGACCGCGTCAGCGGTCGGGTTCGACATCGGGCATTTCTTCACAGGCGCCGTCGTGCTCGCACTCGCGATTGATCTTGCGCTGCCGCTTACCACGCGCAAGGCATCGAATGCCGAGGTCGTTGTGATCAGGAGTAACGCATCACGCCGTCGTCGATCCGGCCGAACCGCAAGGAGACGATGTCGAGCGCGTAATTCTGGTAGAGCCGCCACGGTTGCTTCGAGCCCTGCTTCGGCATCTTTGCGACCGAGCGCTGAACATAGCCCGAGGTGAAATCGAGCGACGGCTGCGCGGTAATAGTAGGATCGTCATTATGCGGCATGCACTGCCGGAAATTGTGCCGGCCCATGTAGTTGATGAGCCGACAGACATACTCGCAGGTGAGGTCGCATTTCAGCGTCCATGATGCGTTGGTGTAGCCGAACGCAGAAGCCATGTTGGGCACGTCGGCATACATCATGCCTTTGTAGGTCAGCGTATTGGCGAAATCGACGATGCGGCCGTCGACGCTAACCTCAAGCCCGCCGACGACCTGGAGCACCAGTCCCGTCGCGGTCACGATGATGTCCGCCGCAAGCTCGCTGCCGTCCTTCAGGCGGATACCGTCGTGCGTGAACGTGTCGATCTCTTTGGTGACCACCGAGGCGCGCTGCTCGCGGATCGCCCTGAACAGATCGCCATCCGGCACAAGGCAGAGCCGCTGGTCCCAGGGATTGTAGCGCGGCGTGAAATGGGTCGCGACATCGTAGTCGGGGCCGAGCGCCATCTGCACGCCCTTGAGAACCAGCTCCTTGACCTTCGCAGGGCGGCGCCGACTGAGCTGAAAGAAGAACATCCCCCACATCACGTTGCGCCAGCGGATCAGGTGATAGGCAAGTCGCGTCGGCAGATTTCGCCGCAATTTGTTGGCGACGGGATCCTGCGCCGGGCGCGACACCACGTAAGTCGGCGAGCGCTGCAGCATGGTGACCTGCGCGGCCGTCTTGGCGAGCTCCGGCACCAGCGTCACCGCGGTCGCGCCCGAGCCGATCACGACGACGCGCTTGCCGGCGCAATCGATGTCGTCGGTCCATTTCTGCGGATGCACGACGCGGCCGGCGAAATCCGCGACGCCCGGAAACTCCGGCGTGTAGCCTGCCTCGTACTTGTAATAGCCCGAGCACATGAACAGGAAATTGCAGGTGAAGCGCACGGTTTCTGCCATGCCCTCGCCGGTGATGCTCTCGGCCTCAATGGTCCAACGTGCGTCCGGCGTCGACCACGCTGCACGCTTGACGCGATGGCGGAAGCGGATGTGCTTCTCGATACCGTTCTCGGCAGCGGTTTCGCGCACATAATTGAGAATCTGCGCGCCGTCGGCGATCGCCTTCGGATCGGTCCAGGGCTTGAAGGAATAGCCGAGCGTGAACATGTCGCTGTCGGAGCGGACGCCGGGATAGCGAAACAGATCCCAGGTGCCGCCGATGCAGTCGCGCCCCTCGAGAATGACGTAGCTCTTGCCCGGGCATTTGGTCTGAAGATGATAGCCCGCGCCGACGCCGGACAGGCCGGCACCGACGATCAGCACGTCGAAATGTTCTTGCGACATTTGTTTCCTCCGCCGTCAACGATTGTCTGACCGGGACGATCCCTCGTCAACCGGCAATCGCCCCCTGACACAACCGCGAGGAGACACGTGCGTCGCGCTCAAAACAACAAAGCCCCGGATCGCTCCGGGGCTTTGCGTCAATTGTAGATGCGATCAGCCGATCAGTACCGGTAATGGTCCGACTTGTACGGGCCTTCCTGCTTGACGCCGATGTAGTCGGCCTGGTCCTTGCGCAGTTCGGTCAGCTTGACGCCGATCTTGGCGAGATGCAGCCGGGCCACCTTCTCGTCCAGCGACTTCGGCAGCACGTAGACTTCCTTCTTGTACTTGCCGTCCTTGTTGTTGGCGAAAAGCTCGATCTGCGCCAGCGTCTGGTTGGTGAAGGAGGCCGACATCACGAATGACGGATGGCCCATCGCGTTGCCGAGGTTCACGAGGCGGCCTTCCGACAGCATGATGATGCGATGCTTGTCGGGGAATTCGATCTCGTCGACCTGCGGCTTAATGTTGGTCCACTTCAGGTTACGCAGACCCGCGATCTGGATCTCGTTGTCGAAGTGACCGATGTTGCAGACGATGGCGCGATCCTTCATCGCGCGCATGTGCTCGATCGTGATGATGTCCTTGTTGCCGGTCGCGGTGACGAAGATGTCAGCGCGGGGCGCGGCGTCTTCCATGGTCACGACTTCATAGCCTTCCATCGCCGCCTGCAGCGCGCAGATCGGATCAACTTCGGAGACCATGACGCGGCAGCCGGCCTGGCGCAGCGAGGCGGCCGAACCCTTGCCGACGTCGCCGAAGCCCGCGACCATCGCAACCTTGCCGGACATCATCACGTCGGTGCCGCGGCGAATGCCGTCGACCAGCGATTCACGGCAGCCGTAGAGGTTGTCGAACTTCGACTTGGTGACGCTGTCGTTGACGTTGATGGCCGGCCACAGCAGCGTGCCGGCCTTCTGCATGTCATAGAGACGATGCACGCCCGTGGTGGTTTCTTCGGAAACGCCCTTGATGCTCTTGGCGATCTCGGCGAAGTAGCCCTTCGGCTTCTCCTTAAGCTGCTTCTTCAGAAGCGCGAAGAAGACTTCCTCTTCTTCCGAACCCGGCTTGTCCAGGAACTTGGTGTCGCCGTTCTCGGCGCGCAGGCCGAGATGGACGTACATGGTGGCGTCGCCGCCGTCGTCGAGGATCATGTTCGGGTGACCGCCGCCGTGCCAGTCGAACAGCTTGGCGGTGTAGTCCCAGTATTCGGTAAGGCTCTCGCCCTTGACGGCGAACACAGGAATGCCGGCGGCTGCGATCGCCGCCGCGGCGTGGTCCTGCGTCGAATAGATGTTGCAGGAGACCCAGCGGATGTCGGCGCCGAGCGCTGCCAGCGTCTCGATCAGCACGCCGGTCTGGATCGTCATGTGCAGCGAGCCGGCGATGCGTGCGCCCTTCAGCGGCTGCTTCGGGCCATATTCTTCGCGGGTGGCCATCAGGCCGGGCATCTCGGTCTCGGCGAGCGAGAGCTCCTTGCGGCCGAAATCGGCGAGCGAAATGTCCTTGACGATGTAATCGGTGAAGCCGGGCTTCGCGTTCATGTCTGTTTCCTAGTGGTGGGTCTGGCGTGTCAGTAACGAAGCAAACGAAGCGCCTTGCGGCACAGTCTTCTCCCTCTCCCCGTTCTTGCGGGGAAAGGGCTGGGGTGAGGGGCTCCATCCGCGCACTGAGCCAGTGGAGAGTCCCCCTCACCCGCCGCTTCGCGGCGACCTCTCCCCGCAAGCAGGGCGAGGTAAGAGCGTTTAGACTGCGCGCTTGAGCGCTTCGACGAGATCGGTCTTCTCCCAGGAGAAGCCGCCCTCGTTGTCGGGGGTACGGCCGAAATGACCGTAGGCGGAGGTGCGCGCGTAGATCGGGCGGTTGAGATCGAGATGGCTGCGGATGCCCCGCGGGGTGAGATCCATCGCCTTGGCGGCGGCCTTCTCGAGCTGTTCCTCCGACACCTTACCGGTGCCGTGGGTGTCGATGTAGATCGACAGCGGACGCGCCACGCCGATGGCGTAGGCGAGCTGCAGCGTGCAGCGATCCGCAAGACCGGCCGCGACGATGTTCTTGGCGACGTAGCGAGCAGCGTAAGCCGCGGAGCGGTCGACCTTGGTGGGATCCTTGCCGGAGAACGCGCCGCCGCCGTGCGGGGCCGCGCCACCATAGGTGTCGACGATAATCTTGCGGCCAGTCAGGCCGGAATCGCCGTCGGGACCGCCGATGTAGAACTTGCCGGTCGGGTTGATGTGCCAGATGGTCTTCGCAGTGATCCATTCCTTCGGCAGCGCCTCGCGCACGTAGGGCTCGACGATGTCGCGAATTTGCTTGGACGAGATGTCCTCGACCAGATGCTGATGCGAGACCACGATCTCGCGCACGCCGACCGGCTTGCCGTTCTCGTACTGCACGGTGACCTGGCTCTTGGAGTCCGGGCCCAGCACCTTCTCGCGGCCGGAGTGACGCGCTTCCGAGATGAGGCGCAGAATCTTGTGGGCGTAGAAGATCGGCGCCGGCATCAGATCCGGCGTCTCGTTGGTGGCGTAGCCGAACATGATGCCCTGGTCGCCCGCGCCCTCTTCCTTGACTTCGCCCGGCTGCAGCGCATCGACGCCCTGCGCGATGTCGGCGGACTGCGGATGCAGCAGGATCTCGATGTCCGCCTTCTGCCAGTGGAAACCTTCCTGCTCGTAGCCGATGTCCTTGATCGCGGCGCGCACGACGCCTTCGATCTGCTCGTTGGTGACGGATGCGGGACCGCGGGTCTCACCGGCGATCACGACCTTGTTGGTGGTCGCGAGCGTTTCGCAGGCGGCACGAATTTGCCAGGGATCGATGCCGGCTTTCGGTCCTTCGCGGTAGAACAGATCGACGATCTCGTCGGAGATCCGGTCGCACACCTTGTCCGGATGGCCTTCGGACACGGACTCGCTGGTGAAGAGATAGGACGCGCGCATCAGTAACCCCTTGTTCCGCCGCTAGCTGGCGGGCGTTTGCGATGTTTAGCTTTCAATGATGTCAATCACGCCGGCGCGAGATGACGTAGGATTCGTCGAGAAACCAGAGCCCATTGTACTTTCGCAGCACGTCCCTGGCGGCATCCAGAGTGCGGCCGTTTTGAGTCATTTCCGTCAACCGGTCGTCCTCAATCTGAGCGACATACACCGCCGCATTCCAGGCTGCAAAGGCCGTCGAGGTTCCGATAGTGCCCGTCACCTCGTTGGGCAGCGCTTCCATATCATACCTGAAGATCGAGCGGTTATCTGCGTAAGCATTAAAATTTAAGTCGCGGCCCACCGAGCCGAGCTCATACTTCACCGCGCGCAATAGCTCATGACGGCTCACCGAGAAAGGGTTTTCTCCGGGCCAGATCGCCTGGATCATCTCCATGCCCGGATCCTGGCCATGGGAGTGAATTCCGATCAGGCGGCCGCCCGCCCGCAAGGCCCGGGCCAGGGGCGCAATGATCCGTTTTGCCCGAAAATTGACCGAGGACAGCGCGCGGTATGGCTGGGATGCAATAACGAGATCGAAATTGGCCTCGGCCTGGCCCGGCCGCGGAATGGTCGAATCGAGCAGAAACCGCTGGTCTTCACGGTAGAGCACCAGCACGACAGGCCGCTCATAGAGCGGCATTCCCGTGCGCGGGCTGACCGCTGCGCGCCAGTTCTGCTCCAAAAACGGCTTCAACTCCGCGATTTGCGTCTCGAACTCGCCCGAGGAAGCACCCCGCAGGGGAACTTCATGCCAGACTGTCGCGGCTGCCGCCGCGGGCGATGAAGGCGTGAGCCAAGGCGCCTCCGCATAAAGCATGTTGGTAAAAACGAACACCGAGGCCGGATGCTCGAAAATGCGATCCGGCACCTTGTCCAGCGTCAGGCGGAGGTCCTCGAGACTGAGCTCCTTGCCGGCGACATAGAACGGCATGTGTGGAAAGCGCTGATGCATCGAGCGCAGCACGCGCGCCAGTACCGTGCCGTCGCCAACACCGGCATCGAACACGCGCAGCGCCGGGGGCCGGGGATGGATGCTGGCAAGCTCCAGCGCCACGCGCTCGGCGACCACCCGCTTCTCACTGCAAGTGTGCACGAACAGCAGGTATTTCTGGCGGTTCTCGAAAAAGCGGAAATTGCCGCGCGGATCGCGCTTTTCCGGGGGCACCTGAAGTCCCCGCGGCGGCGGCACGCCGCCGGCCATCGATGCGGCCATGTAGGCCTGGATTCGGTCCAGGGTGTCGATCGTGATGCGCTTGCCCTCGCGCAGGCGGTGCACGAGCTTCCCATCGTTCACCGCGCGCCGTCCGAACGTCGACTCCGCCATGTCCGCCTTACGGCAGAACTCGGTGATTTGGCTCAGGATTTCGTCATTCTTCATGGAGTGGGACGCGGTGGGCAGAAGGGTTGGGTAATGCCTCGTAGCAAAATCTGCCCACTGAGGGAATAGGGATAGAGCCGCCCCCGTTTGCCATGTGCACAACAGCGAGGCCGTGAACCACCTTCCCCTGCCGGGCAACCAACAGACGCCTCTCCTCAACGGGACCACCGCCAATGCGTCGCCTGCTCGTCGCGCTCTGCCTGCTCGCCGCAACCCTGTGGTCGGCGCCCGCTTTTGCGCAGGCGCGCAGCCAGCTTGGGCCGCTCTGCACCACCGACACCACGCCGGCGGACCAGATGATCGATGCCTGCAGCAAGATCATTGCGCTGAAGGTGTTCAAGGGCGAGCAGCTCGCAACGGTCTACTTCTGGCGCGCGGTGGGCTGGAACAAGAAGGGCGAATACCTAAAGGTCATCGCCGACGCCACGGAAGCGATCCGGCTCCAGCCGAGCCAGGCAGTCTATAATCTCAGGGGATCGGCCTACTATGACAGAGGCGAGTACGAGATCGCGATCGCCGATTTCGACGATGCGCTGAACCTGGGCCCGCCTGATGGTACCATCTTCCATAATCGCGGCAATGCCTGGCGCGGCAAGGGCGATTACGCCAAGGCCATTGCCGATTACGATATGTCGATCAAAGCCGATCCGAAATCGGCATTCTCGTACCAGAACCGCGGCATCTCCAAGGAGGCGCTCGGCGACCTCGACGGCGCGCTGGCCGACATCAACCAGGCGATCCGGCTCGACCCGACGTTGCCGCAGCCGCTGATCAACCGGACCGCGATCTGGCGTGTCAGAGGCGATTACGATCGCGCGATTGCCGACGGCAGCGAAGCGATTCGGCTCGCGAAGGAGAAGCCGCCCGTCAACATCATGACGCCGCCGAACAGCGTGCTGATCTCGGGCTACACCCATCGCGCGCTGGCCTATGAGACGAAAGGCGATTACGCGCACGCGAGCGACGACTACAAGGCCACTCTGGCGATCGCGGCGTCCGATGCCGGCAGCAAGGCCAATCAAGCCACCGCAAAGGCGCGGCTGTCGCTGATCACCGACGCAAGCGCACCGATCCCGCGCGATGCGCCGTCACCGACGACGCAGCCGGCAAAGGCGCCGGCTCCCCAGCAGACGGGTGCCGCGGCGCCTCCCTCGCCTGCTCCGGCCGCGCGCGGCACGCGCATGGCGCTGATCATCGGCAACGGCGCCTATGCGCATGTCAAGGCGCTGCCCAATCCGCCCAATGACGCGCGCGCCGTTGCGAAGAGCCTGCGCGATATCGGCTTCACTGTATCAGAAGGCGTCGACCTCGACCGCTCGGCGATGCAGAAGATGACGCGTGACTTCTTGCGGGAGGCGGCGCGGGCGCAGGTCGTGGTGGTCTACTATGCTGGCCACGGCGTGCAGGTCGACGGCCGCAACTATCTCATTCCGGTCGACGTCGAACTCAAGCCGGGCGCGAGGATGACGGACGCGATGATCGACATGGACACGATCATGGCCGGCCTCGACGACCAGGTCCGCACCAACATTTTGATCTTCGATGCCTGCCGCAATAATCCGATGGCACAGCAGGTCGCATCAGCCGGCACCAACCGCGCCATCGAAGCTGCCTCGGGCCTCGCAGCGCCAACGAGCCTGGGCGCCGGCGCGACGCTCGGCGCCGGCACGCTGATCGCCTTCGCCACTGCGCCGGGCCAGGTCGCGCTCGACGGCGAAGGCGCCAACTCGCCGTTCTCCGCCGCGCTCTCTCGCCATCTCGGCACGCCCGGCCTGGAAGTGCAGCAAATGCTGACGCGGGTGCGGGCCGAGGTGGTCTCGACCACGAAGAACAAGCAGGTGCCGTGGTCGAACTCGTCGCTACTGGGCGAGGTTTATCTGGCGGAGAAATGAAGGGCGTGTGCCTCACCCTCAGCTGTCATCGCCCGGCTTGACCGGGCGATCCAGTACGCCGAGAAGTCAGCGATTCTCCGAGAAGCCGCGGCGTACTGGATTCCCCGCCTGCGCGGGGAATGACAGCGAGCGAGTGGGGCCTTATTGGCCCCACACTTCCTTCGCGATCTCCACGGCGAGGCTGAGCTTGGCCCACTGCTCCTCTTCGGAGAGGACGTTGCCCTCCTCCGTCGAGGCAAAACCGCACTGCGGGGAGAGTGCGAGCTGCTCCAGTGGGGCGAACTTGGCAGCTTCTTCGAGACGACGCTTGATGGCGTCCTTATTCTCGAGCTCACCGAACTTCGAGGTGATGACGCCGACCACGACGACCTTGTTGCCCTTGGGCAGGAAGCGCAGCGGCTCGAAGCCACCGGCACGGTCGCTGTCGTATTCGAGGAAATAGCCGTCGTAATTGGTGCCGGCGAGCATGGTCTCGGCAACCGGCTCGTAACCGCCTGACGAAATCCAGGTCGAACGGAAATTGCCGCGGCAGACATGCGTCGTCACCACCATGTCGGCGGGCTTCTCGGCCAACGCGTAGTTGATGACGCGCGCATAGATCTGCTGGAGACCCTCGGGATTGTCGCCCCGCTCGCGCGCCTTCTGCAATTCGTCCGGCGAGCAGAGATAGGCCCACACGGTGTCGTCGAACTGGAGATAGCGGCAGCCGGCGTCGTAGAACGCCTTCACGGCCTTGCGGTAGGTCTTGCCGAGGTCCTCGTAGAACGCGTCGAGATCGGGATAGACGTCTTTGGAGATCGCCTTGCGGCCACCGCGGAAGTGCAGCACCGCCGGCGACGGGATCGTCATCTTGGCGGTGACGTGAGCCTGGTCGGCGACCTTCTTCAGGAAGCGGAAGTGATCCAGCATCGGATGGCCGTCGGGAAAATCGAGCTTGCCGATCACGCGCACCGCGTCATGCCGCGTCTCGACGCCCGCGAACTGGATGCCTGTGTCGGGGTGGAACATTTCGCAGCCGGTGAGCTTTGCCAGGAAGTCGAAATGCCACCAGGAGCGGCGGAATTCGCCGTCGGTTGCGAGCTTCAGGCCAAGCGAAGCCTGCTTATGCACGACCTTCTCGATCTCCATGTCCTCGATCTTGCGCAGGTCGTCGGCCGAGATCTCGCCCTTCTCCAGCCTGGCGCGGGCTTCCTTGATCTTGGCGGGGCGCAGGAGGCTGCCGACCTCGTCGGCGCGGAAGGGGGCTTTGGTTCGCTGCATTCTTAAACTCCCGTGAATTTTTTAGTGGGCCGCCGCCCCTGCGACGCCGAGGTGGCGCTCGAGGACCGACGGGTCGGCCTTCAGCGCGGCGCTCGGGGCGTCGTGGACGATCGTTCCGCGCTCCAATATCACAACACGGTCGGCCAGCCCCAGAATCTTTTGGGCATTCTGCTCAACGATGATCGAGCAGATGCCGCCCGCCCGCGTGATGGTCCCGATCGCTCTCAAGAGCTCCTCGACGATGATGGGGGCAAGGCCCTCGGTCGGCTCGTCCAGGAGAAGCACTTTCGGATTGAGGGTCAGCGCGCGACCGATCGCCAGCATCTGCTGCTCGCCGCCGGAGAGCTGGTTGCCAAAATTGCTCCGCCGCTCCTTCAGCCGCGGGAACATCTCGTAGACCCTCTCGACGGTCCAGGGGCCGGGCTGGGCCACTGCGGACATGTTCTCCTCCACCGTGAGCGAGCGGAAGATGTTGCGCTCCTGCGGCACCCAGCCGATCCCGGCGCGCGCCCGCTGGTCCGGCCGCAAGGTCGTGACGTCGGTGCCGGCCAGCCCGACAGTGCCGGAGAAGCGACGGGTGACGCCGACGATCGAGTTGATCAGCGTGGTCTTGCCGGTGCCGTTGCGCCCCAACAGCGCCAGCACCTGGCCTTCGGCGAGACGCAGGGACATGTTCGGCAGCACCACGGCCTCGCCGTAACCGGCGCGAAGCGAGTCGATCGCGAGCAGGTCAGACATTGACCGCCTCCTCGCCGAGATAGACCGCCTTCACTTGCGGGTCGCGCGCGACCTGCTCGGGCGGGCCTTCGGTGAGCAGCGCGCCGGAGACCAGGACAGAGATGCGGTCGGCGAAAGAGAACACGAGGTCCATGTCGTGCTCGATCAGTAGCACGGTCACATCGCGCGGCAGGCTGCCGACGACGGCGAGGATGTCGTGGCGCTCGCTCTCGGGCACGCCGGCGGCGGGCTCGTCCAGCAGCAGCACGCGCGGCTTGGCGGCGATCGCGACCGCGATCTCGAGCAGGCGCTGCTTGCCATAAGGCAGCGTCACGGTCTGCTCGTTCATGACGTCGAGCAGGTGGAAACGCGTCAGGAGGTCGGCGATCTCGCCGTTGACGTCCCTGCGCGTGCCCATCCGCCGCCACCAGTCGCCGCCATGGCCTAGGCGCTCAGAGACAGCGAGACCGATGGTCTCGAGCGGGGTCAGGTCGGGATAGAGCTGGTTGATTTGGAAGGTACGCGATAAGCCGCGCAACACGCGCTTGTGCACGGGCAGATCCGTGATGTCCTGCCCTTCGAGCAGGATGCGGCCCGAGTTCGGCTTGAGCACGCCGGTGAGCTGGTTGATGACCGTGGTCTTGCCGGCGCCGTTCGGGCCGATCAGCGCGTGGCGGGCGCCCTGCTCGATTTTCAAGGACAGATCGCGGGTGACGCGCAGACCGCCGAACTGCTTTTCGAGATTCTGCGTTTCGAGCGCGATAGTCATGCGTCGCTCTCCGGCGCGGCGACGACGGCCTTGCGCCCGGCTATCTGCCTGATGACCAGATTGGGCACATACAGCATCCAGCGATGCAGGCGCTGCCGTCCGATCAGGACGATCGCGACCAGCACGAGGCCGATCCAGAACTGCCAGTATTGCGGGGTGATGGTCGAGAACAATTCCTGGAGCATGCGAAACAGCACTGCGCCGATCAGCCCGCCATAGAGATAGCCGGTGCCGCCGATGACGAGCACCAGCATCAGGTCCGCCGAGCGCTCGAAGGCGAACACATCGAGAGAGGCGATCGCGGTGGTCTGGGTGAACAGCGCGCCTGCGATGCCGGCATAGAACGCCGCGAGCGTGTAGATCGCAATCAGGCGGCGGTTGACGGGTATGCCGATGGCGGCCGCGCGCAGCGGATTGTTCTTGATCGCGCGCAATGACAGCCCGAACGGCGAGTGCGCGACGCGGCGGGCGAACAGGAACAACAAGAACAGAACGGCGAGCGAATAGAAGAACCCGGTCTTGCCGAACATGTCGAACGGGATCTCGCCGAAGATCGGCTGCATCTCGATACCCTGCAGGCCGTCGGTGCCACCGGTGATGTTGGAGAAGCGTTCGGCCAATGCCTCAAGCAGCAACGCGATGCCGAGCGTCACCATCAGCCGCGTGAGATCGACGCCACGGATCACCAGGAAGCTGGTGGCGAAGCCGAGCACCATCGCGACAAGGCCGGCGACAACAAGCGCAAGGACGGGCTCGTTGATGATCCCGTGCAGCGCGAGAAGCCCCGCCGCGTAAGCGCCGACGCCGAAGAAGGCGGCATGGCCGAGCGAGACGATGCCGGCGTAGCCGAGGATCAGATCGAGCGACATCGCAAACAGCGCGAGCCGCAGGATGTCCGTCATGATCAGGTAGCGCGTGGGAAATACGAAGCCGCAGGCCAGCACGATCAGCCAGAAAGCGGCCTCGCCATAGTGCCAGCGTGCCTGGCGCTGGGCGTGATAGCCGACGTCGGAGGAGGCGCTCATCGGCGACTCAACGCGCAGCCGTGCGGCCGAACAGACCGTTCGGGCGCCAGATCAGGATCACGATCATCATGGTGTAGATCACGAAAGGTCCCATCTTCGGGACGTAATATTTGCCGGCGACGTCGCCGATGCCGAGCAGCAGCGAGGCCAGGAACGGGCCGGTGATCGAGGACGAGCCGCCGACGGTGACCACGATCAGGAAGTAGATCATGAACTTCAGCGGAAAGTACGGGTCGAGGCCGAGGATCTCGGCGCTCAGCGCGCCACCGAGGCCGGCCAGGCCGCAGCCAAAAGCGAATGTGAAGGCGAACACCTGCGGCACGTTGATTCCGAGGCCGCTCGCGGCGCGGGGATCGTCGACCGCAGCGCGCAGGCGGCTGCCGAACCGCGTCTTGGCCAGCACCATCTGGAGACCGATGGTGAGCAGCCCGCAGATCACGATGATCATCAGCCGGTAGCGGCCGATGCCAACGCCGAACAGGTCGAACTGACCCTGGAGCGCCGCCGGCAGGTTGATGAAGACCCGCGACGAACCCTGGATGTAATCGACGGCCGCGACCGACATGAAAGTGAGGCCGATCGTGAACAGCACCTGGTCGAGATGGCTGCGCGCATAGAGGTGTCGGTACAGCGTGCGCTCGAGCACGATGCCGATCGCAGCGGAGGAGACGAAGGCGAGCGGCAATGCCGCGAAGAATGGCCAGCCCATCCGGTTGACCAGCACCATGCAGACATAGCCGCCGGCCATGGCGAAGGCGCCATGGGCGAGGTTGACGAAGTTCATCAAGCCGAGCGTGACCGCGAGCCCGCAAGCCAGCACGAACAGCAGCATGCCGTAGGCAACGCCATCGAACAGGTTGGTGAGGATTGAGGTCATTGAAGGCCGGAAGTTATCTCAGGTGTAGCCAGGGGTGTGCTGCGCTCCCTCTCCCGCTTGCGGGAGAGGGTTGGGGAGAGGGTGCCTCAACAACGAAGACTCCCCCAGAGGAGAGAACCCTCACCCGGCGCTTTGCGCCGACCTCTCCCGCAAGCGGGACAGGTGAGAGTTCCGGGATGACGCGCTTTCGCGCGTCACTTCTTGGTCTTGCCGAGATCCTTGACGGCCTCGAAGGTCGCGAACTCGACGTTGTAAAGCTCGCCGTCGACCTTCTCGACCTTCCGGATGTAGATGTTCTGCACGATGTCGCGGGTCTCGGGGTCGATCGAGATCGGGCCGCGCGGGCTCTCCCATTTCTGGCCCTTCATGGCTTCGACCAGCTTGGTGCCGTCGGTGTCGCCATTGGTCTTCTTCAGCGCTTCGTAGATCAGGTGAATGCCGTCATAGCCGCCCACCGCCATGAAGCCCGGCCGGTTTCCGTAGGCCTTCTTGTAGGCCGCGACGAAATCCTTGTTCATCTGCGAGGGATGTGCCGCCGAATAGAGGTGCGCGGTGACCGTGCCCAGCACGGCGTCGCCCATGTTGTTGAGGAGGTCGTCGTCGGTCACATCGCCCGGTCCGATCACCTTGATGCCGGCCTTGTCGAGCCCGCGTTCGGCATACTGCTTCATGAAGTTACCGCCTTGGCCGGCCGGCACGAACACGAAGATCGCGTCAGGCTTGGCGTCCTTCATGCGTTGGAGGAACGGTGCGAAATCGGGATTGGCGAGCGGCGTCTTCACCTCTTCGACCACCTCGCCGCCACCGGCGGTGAAGTTCTGCTTGAAGAAGTTGAGCGCGTCATTGCCCGGCGCGTAGTCCGAAGTCAGGGTCGCCACCTTCTTGATGCCGTTTTTCACCGCCCAGTCGGCGATGATGGTGGAGGACTGCGCCAGCGTGAAGCTGGTGCGCACGATATAGGGCGAGCGCTCGGTGATGATCGAGGTGCCGGCCGCCATCACGATCTCCGGGATCTTGGCTTGCGTGGCCAGCGGCGCCGCCGCGAGCGCGGCCGGCGTCACGCCGAAACCGGCGATGAAATTGACCTTGTCGTTGACGATCAACTCCTGCGCGGCGGTCTTGGTCTTGTCGGGAATCGCAGCATCGTCCTTGAGGATGATCTCGATTTTCTTACCGGCGACGGTGTCGCCCTTCTGCTGCATGTAGAGCTTGATCGCGTTCTCGATCTGCTTGCCGGTGGAGGCCTGGCCGCCGGTCATCGGCAGGATCAGACCGACCTTGACGCTATCCTCGGCCTTGGCCGGTGCGATGGCCGCAAGGCCCGCGATGGCGGCAGCTGCTGCAGCCCAAACAGTCCTACGAGACAGTTGTTTGCGTTCGAACATCAGATGTCCCTCCCCTTCATTCCTGATCTCTTGTGCGCTGGACCGAGTGCCCGATCCTTGCCTTAAAGTTTAGCTCACGCACGCGTGATGTCGCGCGCCACATGGCGTCTTTCGCGCCCTTATTGTCAATCGGACGTTTGGCGACCATTCCGCGCAAGCCGAGCGTTCCGATTGCCGACGGCAGAAGCGATATCGGGTGACGTCCGAGTAAACCCGGCATCGCGATTGCAATCGCTTATCATTTGTACGATTGTACAAACAAAATGGACCTGTCAACGAAAAAGCCCTATCTCCCGATCAAGGCGCTTTGTCGCGAGCTCTTGCCGCAGTCTAGAAACGCTGTCAGCCGGGTGGATGGAGGATTTCGTCTTTTGTTTGCAGAATTTGAACATCGGCAGGGCCTGGGTCGGCACACTCCGGTATCAAATTACCCACCTCGAATAAGTCTATTTTACCTGTTGAAGGCTACTCTCCCGGCGACAGCCTGACCTGGCGTCCAACACGACTGACCTCGCGTCCGTACAATGCCCAGACCCTCCCGTTCCCTCCTGATCCTCCTCGCGCTCTCCGCGGGCCTGTCCGGCTGCGGCACCGTCAACGAAAAGCTCTCGTCCGACATGGGCGACTACGTCCCGCAATGGGCCGGCGGCTTGCCGGCGGACGCCCCGCCGCGGGCGGGGACGCCGCAATACGATGCCTACATGAAGGAACGCGAGCGCAAGCGGCTGATGCCGGCAGCGGACCGCGAAAAGGAAGAGCAGGCGCAGAAGGGCGCAACGGGCTCAGCGTCCGGCACCGCGGTGCGTTAAGTCGTGCCCCTCGCCGCCTGCGGCGAGAGGTGACGCAAATCAATCCACGAACACGACGGTCTTGCGGCCATTGAGAATGACGCGGTCGTTGAGATGGTAGCGGATCGCGCGCGCGAGCACGCGGCGCTCGATGTCGCGGCCCTTGCGGACGAGATCCTCAGGCGTGTCGCGATGGCTGATGCGCTCGACGTCCTGATCAATGATCGGGCCCTCGTCGAGGTCGCGGGTGACGTAGTGCGCGGTGGCGCCAATCAGCTTGACGCCACGCTCATGGGCCTGGTGATAGGGTTTTGCGCCCTTGAAACCTGGCAGGAACGAGTGGTGGATGTTGATGCAGCGTCCCGACAGGTTTGCCGAGAGATCGTCCGACAATATCTGCATATAGCGGGCGAGAACGACGAGATCCGTGCCGGTCTTGGCGACGAGGTCGAGGATCTGCGCCTCCTGCTCGCGCTTGGTCTCTTTCGTAACAGGCAGAAAGTGGAACGGAACCCCGCCGAAATCGAGCCCGTCATAGACCTCGCGCGGATGGTTGGAGACGATGGCGGCCAAAGTCATCGGCAGCTCGCCGGTGCGCCAGCGATAGAGGATGTCGACCAGGCAGTGATCGGACTTTGACACCAGCAGCATCACCTTGCGATGCGCGGCGCGATCGCGCATCTGCCATTCCATGCCGAAACGCTCGGCGATCGCGGTAAAGCCGGTCTGGAGCGCCGACAGCTCCACGGCTAGATCGGCGGCGGTGAACACCACCCGCATGAAGAACTTATTGGTCTCGGTGTCGTCGAACTGTTGGGCGTCGAGGATGTTCTGTCCGGAATTCGCCAGGAAGGTCGACACCGCCGAGACGATGCCGGGACGATCCGGACAGGACAGGGTCAGGACATATTGATGATCTGGCATGGGCCTTGATGAAGGTTTGGGCAGCGGCTGCGGAACGCCCCGCGATTTGCGCCCTGCTCTATCACCGACCCCACCTTGCGCCAATCCCGACCGTGGAGTCAGGATGAACGCACCATTGCTTTGACTGACCGGAGTAGGCTCATGGCCGACCGCTTGAACGGCACCCGCATCCTGATCCTGGAAACGCGCGAGGAGGCGCAGTTTTCGAAGCTGCTGGCCGAGCAAGGCGCCGAGGTCGTGCAATGCCCGATGTTCACGATCCAGGATGCGCCGGACCCCGCCCCGGTCGAGGCCTGGATCCGCCGCGCCGTCGACAGGCCCTTCGACGATCTCGTGCTGATGACCGGCGAAGGGCTGCGGCGGATCATGAAGCTCGCGCGAACCCGTGGTCTCGACCAGGCCTTGGTTGCTTCCCTCGCCCGATCGCGAAAATTCACCCGCGGCCCGAAGCCCGGCAAGGCGCTACGCGAGATCGGGCTCGAGCAGCAGCAGATGACGGAGAAGCCGACCACCGAGGGTGTGATCGAGATGCTGGGCAAGCTCGACCTGAACGGACGTCGCCTCGGCCTCCAGCTCTATCCCGACAAGGACCACAGCGCGCTGACCGGCGCGCTCGCCGCGCAAGGTGCCGAGGTCGATACCGTGTTGCCTTACGTCTACGATCCAAAGGCTGCGGACGCCAGCATCGTCACCGCAATCGACGACATGGCGGAAGGGCGGATCGACGCCATCGCACTGACCAATCTCGGCCAGGTGCGCCGTCTCCTCGAAGCTGCGAGGGCGCATGGCAGCGAGGCGCGCCTGCGCGCAGGATTCGAGCGGACGCTGATCGCGTCAGTGGGGCCGGCCGTCTCCGGCGAGCTCGTAGCGCTCGGCTTGCGCACGGACATCTCGCCGGTGGAAGACCACTATTTCATGCGCCCGCTGATCTCGGCGATGGCCGCAGCATTGGCGGACAAGCGGCCGAAGGTGGCGGAATGATCGCCAGACGCGGTGCCTAGCTTGCCATCTGCGAGGCGGCCGACATCAGCTCCTGCGGGCTCGGCGCGGCAAACATGCGATGGCCGCCTTCGGGCACCTCGGTAAAGCTCCAGCGCACAACCCCCTCGCGGTCGAGCAGAAACTGCCCGAAGAGCTGGCCCTGGCCGGTTGCCGCCATGCGCTGATCGGCTTCCGTTATCTCATAGCCGTCCTTGTTATTGAGGTACTCCGCGGCCGCGGGCCGGTTCATCGGGCCGGGCAATTCGCCGGGCATGTCGACTTGCATGCTCATGACCACGTTCATGCCGACCTTGTGCGGCCACTCGGTCTCGTTCTCCGTGAACTCGAGATTGGGCAGGCCGAACGCGCGGTGCGAGATCCGCTCGGGATCGGACGCAGCGAGCAGGTTGGGTAACGGATGGTAACGGAAATAGAGTCGCGCGCGCTCGATCGGCGTGTTGACCACCGTGAGACTTTCGACGCCTTTCTCGTGCAAGGCGGCATCAAGTTGCGCCTGTGCCGCGATATGGCGGCGGCAGAACGGGCAATGCAGCCCCCGATACAGGCCCACCAATATCGGGCTTTGTCCGCGAAAGTCTTCGAGCGCGATCTTTCCGTCGCGTGTGATCGCGTCCAGCACGACGTTCGGTGCACGATCGCCCGGTTGAAGTGGTCCCTCGACGTGACGTTCAGACATGATGGCACTCCTTCACATGATCTAGTCAAGAAACGGCAGTACGATCAGCCCTGCGGGATCAAGCCCGTGCCGCGTGCAGACGTCCTGTGCCAGCGTGAAATATCGCTCGGCTTCGGGCATGTCGCCTCGATCAAGGTTCAGCGTCGCAAGACCATCATAGCATGGAAACAGCTGCTGCGGCTCGCCGGTTTCGCTCGCCACCTCGATTGCCTCATTGTAGCAACGAGCAGCCAGATCGGGCCGGAAATGGCATTGATGGATTTGCCCGAGCACGATCAACGGCACGGAGAGATGCTCGCGCTGATCAAGCGCGCGGTCGATTTCGATCGCCTTTTCGGCGGCCGGCACCCCCTCCTCAGTACATTTGTCGGTGAAGGTGCAACAGGCAACGGCAAAATTGGCGAGAAGGCGCGCCTGGAACCCGAGATCGCCGATCCGACGCGCGACATCGAGTCCGCGCCGGCAAATCTCCACGGCTTTCGCAGGGTCGACAATCGTGTAGAGCACACCGAGATTGGTGTAACCGCGGCAGGCCACGTTGAGGAGACCGGCGGCCTCGGCTGCTGCGACACTTTGCTCCACCTCGCGGACCGCCTCCTGGTGTCGGCCAAGCCGCGCCAGTGCCACCCCCTTGGTGTTGAGCGACTCTGCAATGGCGCGCGCCGCCTCGAATCCGACTTGCCTGTCGGCGTCCGCCGGTACGCTTCGGGCGTAGCCAAGCGCCTCGTCCGCCCATCTCGCGGCGGCCACGTGATCGCCCGTGCGAAACGAAAGACGGCCGCGCTCTTGCAGGAGGTGCGCCCACTCGATGGGCGCGTCGGTCCCTCCCAGCCGTTCGGCCGCCTCGGCATAATGCGCCTCTGCCTTGATCCGCTTGCCGGCGTCCCACAACAATCGGCCAAGCTTGCGGAGAATTCGCGCTTCGCCGATGCGGTCCTCCGCATTGCGATGACCTTCCAGCGCACTCTGGTAGTGCTCCTCAGCCGTGATCCTCCGGCCGGCCGCGGCACACAGCTCCGCGATCCGCTCGCAGAGGATCAGGCGTTCGGGCTCCCGTTCCCCGCCGGCCAACAACACGGCGAGAGCCTGTTGGTAGAAGCGAATGGCATCGTCATTGGCGTAGGTCGCGCGGGCGCGATCGCCGGCCGCGCGCAGATAGCGCGCACCTTTCGGCTTGCTCGCGCTCAGGCTGAAATGGTGTCCGAGCAGTATGAGGTCCTCGAGGCGCTCGGGCTCATTGCCATAGAGCCGCTCCAGCGCGGCACCAATCCGTCCATGGAGCTCGATCCGACGCTGCAAGAGCAGGTTTTGATAGATCACGTCCTGAAGCATGGTTTGCGTAAAGCGATAAGATCGCAGCGAGATCGAGTTCGCACCCGCGACCTCCTCGACAATCTCGGCATCGCACAGAAGTTCGAGCCCCGCTTCCACCTTCGTCCTCTCAGATGCCATCGCACCGAGAAGAGCCGCGTCAAAACGGGGGCCGATCACCGCGGCCTCCTGGGCCAAGCGGCGCACCTCATGCGGCAGCCGGTCCAGGCGCGCCAGTAACAGGGCCTGAATGCTTGCCGGTATACCGGCGGCGGCTTCATCTGACTTGATCCGCCACCGTGAGCCGTCACGCTCCAAGGCGCCAGCTTCGATGAGACCGCGGATGATTTCCTCAAAGAAGAGTGGATTGCCGCCCGCGCGCTCGAGGATTCGGCTGAACAGATTGCCCGGCGGTTCACTCCAGCCGTGGCTGAAGTAGGCCGCGAGCAGCTTTTGTCCGTCTGCATCACCAAGTGGAAGCAATCGAAGGGTTGTATGGCTGATCCGTCCCGAGCCGAACTGATCCAGTTCCAACATGGGCCGATGCGTAAACAACAGCATCAGCCGCGTACGCTCCAGCCGGTCCATCAGGAATCGCAGCGCTTCAAGCGATACAGCATCGGCCCAGTGCAGATCCTCGACAATGATCAGGAGCGGCGACAGGACCAGGCGCCGTTCGAACACGGTACGAATCGCAAAGAATATCTGCCGCCGAAGCTGCTCGGGCTCGACGTGCTGCAGCGCGGCGTCCGGATCGCCGAGGCCGAGAACGTGGAAATAAAGGGGCATCAGGCGATCGGCCTCTTCGACCGCAAGGCCGAGCTCCGACAGTGCCGTGGCCAGCTTGGCCTGGGCCTCCGCCACGGTCGCCTTCTGCGCGATGCCGTAGGCGCTGCGCAGCACAGCGGCAAGGGTGCCATAGGACTGTTCGCCCAGCGGCGAGCAGACAGCGCGCCGGATCGCCACGCCGGCGAAACGGTCCTCATCGCGGGCGTGGGCAACGAATTCGTCCACCAGACGCGTTTTGCCGATGCCGGCTTCACCGACCAGCCGCACCAGCTGCGCCGCGCCGCCACACGCGAGATCAAGATTGTCGACTAGACGGGCGAGCTCGGCGTCGCGCCCAATCACCGGCGCACTGAGGCCCAGCGTATCGAGGCCGCGTGCCGCACGGGGCGTGTCGAGCGCTCCGTTCAAGCGATGGACCAGGACGCTGCCCATCTTGCCCTTCAGCGAGACCTCGCCAAGCGATTCATATGAGAATGCATGCCGCGTAAGACGGTAGGTCAGCGGCCCGACCAGCACCTCGCCCGTGGAAGCCATCGACTGCAATCGTTGAGCCGTATTCACCGTATCGCCCGTGACCGAGTAGGATTTGGCAACTCCAACACCCAGTCCGCCAGCAACCACGTGCCCGGTGTTGATGCCGACATGAAGCAGGAGCGGTGACCCGGCATACGCCTTTGCACGTTCGCTGAGTTGCGCCGTTCGGCCCATCATATCGAGCGCGGCGCGGACGGCCCGCTCGGGGTCGTCTTCGTGCGCGGCCGGCGCTCCGAATAGCGCAAGCAGCGCGTCGCCGATGAATTTGTCCACGAAGCCGCCAAAGCTTTGCACCGCCGCCGTTAGCTCCTCGAACAATTCGTTCTGAAGCGCCTGCATGACTTCAGGATCGAGTCGCTCGCTCATCGTGGTGAAGCCGCTAAGGTCGGCAAACAGCACGGTAATGGTGCGGCGGTTGGCTTCGCTGTCGATCTTGTCCGGCTGCGATCGAAACCCGTATAGGGCGTCGACCGTCGGCGCCAGCGGTGGCGAGGACGCCCTGGTTGGGATTGTCACGCGGCTGGCCTGCATTGATGCCTGCCCGCCGGCCTTGGAGGCTTCACTGACGAGGGCGCCGCATTTCGGGCAGTACGCGAAATCCGGTGCGCACGCATAGCCGCAGCCGGGGCAGGCGTTCGGCTGCTTCGTGCCGCATTTCGGGCAGAAGGCAAAGCCGCTCTGAACCTCGGAACCGCAACAGGAGCAGTTCATGGGTCGAGACCCCGCGGGCGCCGCGATGGCGCAGTCTGCTGGATCCGGTCAGATGGGCCCAGGATCCCGGCAAGGATGGGCTCGTCGTGCCGGAAGAGCAAGCGGTGATAGCGGCCGCGAACGCGGCTTCACTCCTCCCCGTATCCCCTTAGCCGCTCGATATCCAAAATGGTCACGCCGCCGTACTCCAGCCGCAGCAGCCCCTCTTTCTCCAGCCGGTTCAGCGCGCGGTTGGCATTCTGGCGGGACATGCCGGAAAGCGCGCCGATCTCTTCCTGGGTGATCTCCAGATGCGCGGTGGATTCCGGATAGAGGATCGGATTGAACAGCGAGGCGATGCTGCGGGCAAGCCGCGCGGTGGCATCCAGCGTGCGGTTGACCTCGAGCATGCCGATGAACTGGCCGAGCCGCTCGTTGAGCTGGCGGACCAGGAAACGATTGAAGCCGACGCTGTTCTCGAACAGCCACATGAAGGCGCTGCGCTCCATTAGCGCGACGCGACTGTCGCGAAGCGCGACGACGTCATAGCGGCGCGGCTCGTTCTTGAGCACGCTGCCCTCGCCGAACCAGGCCCCTGCCGTCAGCCCGGCAAGACTCGTCTCCTTGCCGTCGCGCGAGACCCCGCCCATCCGGGCAAGCCCAAAGACCATGCCGGCCCAATAGTCGAACGTGTCGCCGCGCATGAAAACGGTCTCGCCCGTGCCGTAGGACCGCTCCGTGATCCCGGTACGAGCGACCTCGATCTCCGCTGGCGTGAGCTCGCGCGACCAGGCAGCGACGCGCTTCAGTTGATCCTCTGAAATCATGATCCCGAAGCCAGCCGCACCGTTCGTCACTCCTGTTCTGCTGCAACGCAGCATGACCGTTTCGACCACCATCCAACGAAAGATGGATGATCCCCCCATCCAAAAACTTTGTCGCAGAATTGTCAGGCGGGAGACATTTCAAAATAGCGCTTTCCCCTATTGAGGACCACCTCGGGCGATGCGGCTTTTGATCCCAAACGGGAAGGGAGCGGCGCGGCTCCGGTCGAGACCATCTGCTGCATGGCCTCACCGGCACGGTCGTACTAGGATCGCACGACAGAAACGGACGAAGAGCGCCACTGAAAGCGCCATCACCGGGAGGGATCTGTTTGGTGGCTACCAGTCTTGAAGTGCGCGGCGTGTCCTTGCGATTCGGCGGCGTTCGTGCGCTGACCGATGTCGGCTTCGCCATCAGGGAAGGCGAGCTGTTCTCGATCATCGGCCCCAACGGCGCCGGCAAGACCTCGATCGTGAACTGTATTTCCGGCCGCTACAAGCCGACCGAAGGCCAGTTGTTCTACCAGGGCCGCGACATCACCGGCCTGACGCCCAACGCGCGCGCTTCGCTCGGCATCGGCCGCACCTTCCAGAACCTGGCGCTGTTCCACCATATGAGCGTGCTCGACAACATCATGGTCGGCCGCCATCACCTCCTGAAGAACAATTTTCTCACGGGCTCGCTGTACTGGCTCACCGGCGCGCGCAAGGAAGAGCTCGAGCACCGCCGCAAGGTAGAAGAAATCATTGATTTCCTCGACCTCCAGTCGGTGCGAAAGGCGCCGGCCGGCACCCTCTCCTACGGCTTGCGCAAGCGCGTCGAGCTCGCCCGCGCCATGGCGCTGGAGCCGCGCCTCATTCTCCTCGACGAGCCGATGGCCGGCATGAACTTCGAGGAGAAGGAGGACATGGCCCGGTACATCGTCGATCTCAACGAGGAGTTCGGCATGACCGTGGTGATGATCGAGCACGACATGGGCGTGGTGATGGACATCTCCCACCGCGTCATGGTGCTTGATTTCGGCCGCAAGATCGCCGAGGGCGATCCGGCCGCCGTGCTCGCCGATCCCCACGTCAGGCGCGCCTATCTCGGCGAAGAGGACGAGGTGCTGGTCGATCCTGACGATGCTCCGCCGGCGCAGGAGAGCGCGGCATGATGGATTACGCAGGCCGCGTCGCCCAGGCCGACACCTATCCGAAAATGCTCCGGCTCAATGCGAAGGAGTACGGCAACGAGATCGCACTCCGGGAGAAGGATCTCGGGCTCTGGCGCCCGTTCACCTGGAACGCCTACCAGACGCGGGTGCGCGATTTCGCGCTCGGCCTCATCGAACTGGGCCTTGGGCGCCAAGACGTTATAGGCATCATCGGCGACAACCGGCCGGACTGGGTCGCGGCGGAAATCGCCACTCATGCGGTTGGAGGGTTGAGCCTCGGGCTCTACCGCGACGTGCTCGACGAAGAAGCTTCGTATCTCCTCAATTATGGCGAGGCGCAGCTCGTTTTCGCCGAGGACGAGGAGCAGGTCGACAAGCTGCTTACGCTGGCCGACCGCGTCCCAAAGCTGAAGCACATCATCTATTCCGATCCGCGCGGCATGCGGAAATACGACGATCCGCGCTTGATGTCAGCGGAGACGTTTGCCGAACTCGGCCGGGCGCGGGCTACGCGCGAGCCGGAACTTTACGACCGGCTGGTGGACACGACCAAGGGCGAGGACGTCGCGATCCTCTGCACGACATCAGGCACCACCTCGCATCCAAAGCTCGCGATGCTCGCGGCCGGCCGCGTGCTCGGCCACTGCGCGACCTATCTCGCTTTCGATCCGAAAGGGCCGGACGACGAATACGTGTCGGTGCTGCCGCTGCCCTGGATCATGGAACAGGTCTATGTACTCGGCAAAGGTCTCTTGTGCCGGATGAAGATCAACTTCGTCGAGGAGCCCGAGACCATGATGAACGATCTGCGCGAGATCGCGCCGACGTTTGTCCTGTTTGCACCGCGCGTTTGGGAATCGATTGCCGCCGACGTCCGCGCCAGGGTGATGGACGCAACGCCGTTCAAGCAGCGCCTGTTCGACATCGGCATGAAGAGCGGACTTGCCGCGCTCGAACAGGGCGAGCGTTCCGGCTTCGCCGACGCGATCCTGTTCCGCGCGTTGCGCGACCGCCTCGGCTTCACCCGCCTGCGTTCGGCCGCAACCGGCGGCGCGGCACTTGGGCCCGAGACCTTCAAGTTCTTCCAGGCCATGGGCGTGCCGCTGCGCACGCTCTACGGCCAGACCGAGCTACTGGGGGCCTACACGCTGCATCCCGCGGGCAAGGTCGATCCCGACACGACGGGCGTGCCGATGGCCGACAGCGTCGAAATCCGCATCGACAATGCCGACGTCCACGGCGTCGGCGAGATCGTGGTGCGGCATCCCAACATGTTCCTCGGCTACTACAAGAACCCGGAGGCGAGCGTTGCCGACATCAAGGACGGCTGGATGCTGTCGGGCGACGCCGGCTATTTCAACGACGACAAGCAGCTCGTGGTGATCGACCGCATCAAAGACCTCGCCGAGACCTCGCGCGGCGAGCGCTTCTCGCCGCAATTCATCGAGAACAAGCTGAAGTTCTCCCCCTATATCGCCGAAGCCGTGGTGCTGGGCTCGGGACGCGACGCGCTCGCCGCAATGATCTGCATTCGCTACTCCATCATCTCCAAATGGGCGGAGAAGAACCGGCTCTCGTTTACGACCTACAGTGACCTGGCCTCGCGGCCCGAGGTCTACGCACTACTCCGCAAGGAGGTTGAGACCGTCAACGCCACGCTGCCGCCGGCGCAGCGCATCTCGCGCTTCCTGTTGCTCTACAAGGAGCTCGACGCCGACGACGGCGAGCTCACCCGCACGCGGAAAGTGCGCCGCAGCGTCATCAACGAGAAATACGAAGGCATCATCGACGCGATCTACGGCGGCCAGGCCGAGATCCCCGTGGACACCGTGATCCGGTTCCAGGACGGCACCACGCAAAGGGTGCGGACGACGCTGCGAGTGGTGGATTTGGGCGGACCGGGGCATTTGGCGGAGGCCGCGGAGTGAACACGCTTTCAAACGAGCGCACGCTGCCAGTCGATGCGCCCCATCCCCTTGTGGGAGAGGGCATCTCCGCCGTCAGCGAAGACCCCACTCGGGTGAGGGGTCCTGTCTCCGCACCGTCGCTGCGGAGACAACCCCTCATCCGGCTTCGCTTCGCGAAGCCACCCTCTTCCGCAAGGGGAGACGGTGCACCGTTATCGCTTCTGCATTTTACGCGGACATCGGCATGAACACCGCCTTCCTCATCCAGCTTCTGGTCAATGGCCTCGTGGTCGGCACGCTCTATGGCGTGGTCGCGATGTCGTTCGTGCTGATCTACAAGGCCTCGCAGGTCGTCAATTTCGCGCAGGGCGAGCTCTTGCTGGTCGGCGCCTGGGTGTGCTGGACCTTGCTCGCGAAATACCAGGTGCCGTTCTGGATCGGCATGCCGTTGACGCTGGTGTTCATGTTCGTGTTCGGCATCGCGGTGCAGGTCCTGATCCTGCGACCGATGATCGGCGAACCCATCATCTCGGTCATCATGGTGACGATCGGCCTCTCCACCGTGCTGCAGGCCACGCTGAAATGGATGTTCGGCGTCAATCCGCAGCCGTTCCCGCGCGTGTTCGAGAGCCAGTCCGTCAGCCTGCTCGGGCTCCAGATCCAGACCGTCTATGTCATGAGCCTCGTCGTCTCGATCGCGATGATGATTGGCATGGCCTGGTTCTTCCGCGCGTCAAAGTACGGCCTTGCGATGCGCGCCACTGCGTTCAACCAACAGGTCGCGCAATCGCTCGGCATTTCCGTGAAAAGCGTGTTCGCGATGGCCTGGGCGATCTCCGCAACGGTGTCGGCGGTTGCAGGCGTCGTGGTCGCGGTCGTGAACGGCGTATCCTCGGGCCTTGCCGCCTATGGGATCAAAGTGTTTCCGGCTGCGATCCTCGGCGGGCTCGATTCCGTCGGCGGTGCCGTGCTCGGCGGCATCATCATCGGATTACTCGAGAACATCGCGCAATATGTCGACAGCGAATACCTTCACTGGGGCAATCTCTACGAGATCGCGCCGTTCTACGTCCTCATCATCGTGCTGATGATCAAGCCCTACGGCCTGTTCGGCACCCACGACATCGAACGGATCTGACCCATGGCCGGCCCCGCCCTCATCCCTGCTGGTGATTTCCGCACCTCTTACGCGGCTGACACCACGATCTTCCCGACCGCGACCAGCCGCAACTTTGCGATCGTCGGCGTGGTGCTGCTCTGCCTCGTGCCGCAATTCCTTGGTGGATACTGGCTCAGCATCCTGATCCAGATCGGCATCTTCTCGATCGCCGCGCTTGGCCTCAACATCCTGGTCGGCTTCACAGGCCAAATTTCGATTGGCCATGCCGCGTTCTTCCTGCTCGGCGCCTTCACGTCTGCCTACATCTCGAACAGCACATCGATCCCGGTGTTCTTCGCGATACCCCTCGCGGGCGTCGTCACTGCGCTGATCGGGCTGATCTTCGGCATCCCGGCGGCGCGGCTGAAGGGGCTCTACCTCGTGATCGCCACGCTCGCCGCGCAATATATCCTGCTCGACTTCTTCTCCCGCGCGGAGTGGTTCACCGGCGGCTCGGTGCCGGCCAGCGCCAATCCGTTCTCGATCTTCGGCTACACGCTGCGCGGCGACAGGCAATATTTCTACGTCGTACTCGCCTACGTAGTTGCAAGCTACGTTCTCGTCACCAATCTGATGCGCACGCGCGATGGCCGCGCGCTGGTGGCGATCCGCGACCATTATCTCTCCGCGGAGATCATGGGCATCAATCTCACCAAGTACCGCACGCTGTCATTTGGGCTCGCGGCGTTCTTCGCCGGCATCGCCGGCGCGCTCTATGCGCACTACCAGCTCGTGGTGTCGCAAGAGGGTTTCGGCATCGAACGTTCGATCCTGTTCCTCGCCATGATCATCATCGGCGGCACCGGTTCGATCATGGGCACGCTGATGGGCACTGCGTTCGTGGTGCTGCTGCCCGAGACGATGGAGTTCCTCAGCGTGACGTTGAAGGGCGGCGCGATCGACAAGGCGCTGTCGCTCAACAACAACATCACCTTCCTGCGCGAGATCGCGATCGGGGTGATCATCATCGCGTTCCTGATGTTCGAGCCCGACGGGCTCGCCCATCGCTGGCGACAGATCAAGGCGTATTGGAAACTCTACCCGTTCTCCCATTGAGCGCGGGCAACTCTCTAACCAACAAATAAACAGGAGGAGGCAACCAATGAAGACAAAATCCTTTTTGAGCACCGCATCGCTTGCACTGGCGATCGCCGCATTCTCGTCAGGCGCGCAGGCGCAGATCGCAATCGGGCATCTCGCCGATTATTCCGGCGGCACGTCCGATGTCGGCACGCCCTACGGCCAGGCCGTCGCCGACACCTTCGCCTGGGTCAACAAGAACGGTGGCGTCGGCGGCAAGCAGCTTAACGTCGACACCAACGACTATGGCTACCAGGTGCCGCGCGCCATCGCGCTCTACAAGAAGTGGTCGGCGCCGGACTCCAAGGTCGCGGCGATCATGGGCTGGGGTACGGCAGACACCGAAGCGCTGACCGGCTTCCTCGCACAAGATAAAATCCCCGATCTCTCCGGCTCCTACGCCGCCGCCCTCACCGATCCCGAAGGCGTCAGCGGCAAGGCCAAGCCCGCGCCTTATAATTTCTTCTATGGTCCGAGCTATTCGGACTCGCTGCGCGCGATGCTGATGTGGGCAGCCGAAGACTGGAAGGCCAAGGGCAAGTCCGGCAAGCCGAAATTCGTCCACATGGGGGCCAACCACCCGTACCCGAACGCGCCGAAGGCCGCCGGCGAAGCCATGGCGCAGGAGCTCGGCTTCGAGGTGCTGCCGCCGCTGGTGTTCGCGCTCGCGCCGGGTGACTACAGCGCGCAGTGCCTGAGCCTGAAATCCTCGGGCGCCAACTACGCCTATCTCGGCAACACCGCCGCGTCCAACATCTCGGTGATGAAGGCCTGCAAGACCGCCGGAGTCGACATCCAGTTCATGGGCAATGTCTGGGGCATGGACGAGAACGCCGCCAAGACCGCGGGCGATGCCGCCGACGGCGTGATCTTCCCGCTGCGCACCGCGGTGAGCTGGGGCGGCGATGCGCCCGGCATGAAGACGGTGATGGAGATCTCCAAGATGTCCGATCCCACCGGCAAGGTCTATCGCCCGGTGCACTACATCGCGGCGGTCTGCTCGGCGCTCTACATGAAGGAGGCGATCGATTGGGCCGCCAAGAACGGCGGCGCCACCGGCGAGAACGTCGCCAAGGGCTTCTACCAGAAGAAGGACTGGGTGCCGGCCGGCATGGAAGGCGTCTGCAATCCCTCGACCTGGACCGACAAGGACCACCGCGGCACGCTGAAGGTCGACCTCTACCGCACCAAGATTGCGGGCGCGACCGACGGCGACCTCAACGACCTCATGGCCAAGGGCGCGATCAAGCTCGAGAAGGTCAAGACCGTCGAGCTGCCGCGCAAGCCGGAATTGCTGGGCTGGTGAGCATGTAGCCAGTTCGTCGTTCCGGTGCGATGCGCACCATCGAACCCGGAACCTCGAGATTCCGGGTTCGGTCTTGCGGACCGCCCGGAAGACTGGAGGAAACTGCGACGACATCGAGAGAGTAACTGACCATGAGTGAAGCGGCTCACATCGAGCGCCCCTCGCCGACCGTGGTACCCGCGCCGCCTCTCCTTGGCGTGCGCAACATCGAGGTCGTATATGACGACGTCATCCTGGTGCTGCGCGGCCTCAGTCTCGACGTGCCCAAGGGCGCGATCGTGGCGCTGCTCGGCGCAAACGGCGCCGGCAAGTCGACGACGCTGAAGGCGATCTCCGGGCTGCTCAAGACCGAGGACGGCGAAGTCACGCGCGGCGAGATCCTGTTCGAGGGCGAGCGCATCAACGGCGTCGATCCCGACAAGATCGTCCGCCGCGGCATCTTCCAGGTAATGGAGGGCCGGCGCATCGTGGCCGACATGACCTCGCTGGAAAACCTCAAGCTCGGCGCCTTCACTCGCAGGGACCGCGAGGTCGGCGCCGATCTCGATATGGTCTTCAACTATTTCCCGCGCCTGAAGGAGCGCACCGGGTTGGCCGGTTATCTCTCCGGCGGCGAGCAGCAGATGCTCGCGATCGGCCGCGCGCTGATGGCGCGCCCGAAGATGATCCTGATGGACGAACCCTCGATGGGTCTGTCGCCGCTGCTGGTCAAAGAGGTGTTCTCGATCATCCAGAAGATCAACCGTGACCTCGGCGTCACCATTCTCCTGGTCGAGCAGAACGCCCGCGCTGCGCTGTCGGTGGCAAGCCACGGCTACATCATGGAGCAGGGCAAGGTCGTGCTCGACGGCACCGCGGACGAATTGCGCGACAACGAGGACGTCAAGGAATTCTACCTCGGCGGCGCCGGCGACCAGCGCAAGAGCTTCAAGAACCTCAAGAGCTTCAAGCGGCGCAAGCGCTGGCTTTAACCTTCCAATACCTGTTCCGCTTCCGTGACTGCGCAGAGAACATGATAGAACGACGACGCAGGAATGGTGTCGATCAGCGATTTGCCGTCGCGGTCGAACTGGTCGTACCAGCCGCCCCGCACGGGATGGCTGAGATAATGCCGTTCGAGCCGCGCCAGCGCCACGCGCGCCTCGTCCGCCGCGCCCGCCTCGCCGGATTCGGCCTGCGCAATCCACGCCTTCGCAATCTCGGTCTGCGGCCACAGCCGGCGCGTGTTGCGGCGAATCTTGCCGGCGTCGTCACCCTCGTCGATCAGGCAGCCGGTGGCCTCGTCGCGATAGCGCAGCGCGGTTTCCAGCAGCTCCGCGCGCCGCTGTCCGGTCGGGCAGCCCGTGATGCGTTCGAACCCCTTCAGCAACCAGACCCATTCCGCCTGGTGGCCGGGCTCGACGCTGACCGGCGCGATCTTCGACCAGTCCTCTTCGAAATATTCGCCGAGCGCGCGCGTCCGCTTGTCGTAGAGATTGGCGAGGAACAGCGCGAAGAACTCGCCGGCACGGTTCTGGAACGACAAATCGTGGGTCGCGTCGAAGCACGCGATCATCGCCTCGAACAGATGCATATGCGGGTTCTGCCGGCGCGGCAGCGAGACCGGAAGGCCTTCGTGGACGCCGCCGTGCGGCGAGCGCAGATGGCCATCGAGGAAGGCGAGCAGCGCATCGATCTCGGCGCGAATTTGTGCGTCCTGGTCGAGCGCATAGACGGCCGCGAGCGCAAACAGGATGAAGGCGTGGTCGTAGGCGTCGCGCCGGCCGTCCAGCACCGCGCCCTCCGGCGTCAGCCGGTGCACGTAGCCGGGCCGGCCGTCGGGCGTCTTTGCTTTGGCGAGCAGATGCTCGAGCCCCTTCAGCGCGATGGCGCGCCCGTCAGGGTACCAGCCCATCTGCGCAGCCTTGGCGTAGCACCAGATCTGGCGGGCCTGCACGAACACCCGGCGCGGCGCGGTCACGTCCGCCGTGCCGTCGCGGTGCAGCCGATCGATGAAACCACCCGCGCCATGGTCCCAGCCGACTGTCGACCACAGCGGCAGCGCCTCGTCGATCGTGCGGCGCTTCAGGCGCGCGACGACGTCCGCCGCCTCGTCCGCCGCACTGATTCCCTCGTCCGCCATCGCGTCCTCTTCAAACCTCGCCAATGGCCGTCTGATACCCATGCCGGCGGCGGCACGCAACGGATGCCAACACGGAAAGATCAGCCATGACCGCCCATTACGACGCCCTCGAGACACGCGAGCAAGCCGCGCGCGAGGCCGATCTGTTCGCCCGCCTGCCCGGCGTGCTGCGCTCTGCGATGACCGCGCCCGCCTATGCTGATCGGCTGAAAGGCCTGGATCCGGCTGCCGTGACCTCCAGGGCGGCACTGGCGGGCCTCCCAGTGCTGCGCAAGTCGGAACTGCCGGCCCTGCACAAGGCCTCCACGCCCTTCGGAGGGTTCGTCGCGGCGGCGCCCGGCTCGTTCGCTCGCCTCTTCACCTCCCCCGGGCCAATTTTCGAGCCGGAGGGGCGACAGGCCGACCCTTGGCGCGGCGCACGGGCACTGTTCGCGGCCGAGTTCCGGCCCGACGACATCGTGCTCAACACCTTCAGCTACCATCTCACCCCCGGCGGCTTCATCTTCGATGCGTCGGCCCGCGCGCTCGGTTGCGCCGTAATCCCGGCCGGTCCAGGGAATACGGAGCAGCAATTCGAGCTGATCGAGGCCTACCGTCCCGTCGGCTACAGCGGCACGCCGGACTTCCTTAAGATCTTGCTCGATGCTGCCGCAAGCTCGGGCCGCGACGTCTCCTCGATCAAGCGCGCGCTGGTCTCGGGCGCAGCCTTCCCGCCCTCGCTCCAGGCCGAGATCAAGGCACGCGGCATCGAAGCCTACCAGGCCTTCGGCACCGCCGATCTCGGCATCATCGCCTTCGAGACCAGCGCGCGCGACGGCTTGGTCGTGAACGAGCATCTGATCATGGAGATCGTCAAGCCCGGGACCGGCGATGCAGTGGCGCCCGGCGACGTCGGCGAGATCGTCGTGACCTCGCTCGACCCGCACCATCCCTGGATCCGGCTCGCTCTCGGCGACCTCACCGCGGCACTGCCGGGCACCAGCCCCTGCGGGCGCACCAACATGCGCATCAAGGGCTGGATGGGCCGCGCCGACCAGACCACCAAGGTCAAGGGCATGTTCGTCCGCCCCGAGCAGGTCGCCGAGATCGGCAAGCGCCATTCCGCGCTCGGAAGATTACGCCTCGTCGTCACACGCCAAGGCGAGGCCGATGCAATGACGCTGAAAGCGGAGACGGCGGCCGCGAACGATGCGTTGCGCGAGGAGATTGCAGGCACTTTGCGCGCCGTGACGAAACTCGGAGGCGACGTTGAATTGGTGAGACCCGGCGCGCTGCCGAACGACGGCAAGGTGATCGCGGACGAGCGGTAGAGCTGATCGTCTCCTCATAAGTGCAGCAAACATCTGGATCTTCGCCGCAGGCATACCGTAGGGTCGTTACTTAATCAGCGGACGTCCGCTTGGGCCCCAAGAGCTGAGGGCAAACTTCCCATCGCTCAACTCGTGTCAACTACTCGCTTCACTTCGGGACCTGCGGTTGTCATCAACGACAGCGGTCACGCCATCGATGAAAGCTTGACACTCAGCGTGGGTCTTAAACGTGCCCTTGTACTTCCCGAATAGGAAGACGGTCCGGCCCTGACCCTTTCCGAAAAAGTATTGGCCGACGTGTCCGCCGCTTTCGTCTTTGAGCTCAATACTACCAAGGCCTTGCACTGACTTGAGGTCTGTTTCGGGTAGCTTGATCTCCACATCTGTCTCCGCGATTCAGGCCGGCTCCATGCTATCACGAACTGCGCGGACTCCGCACTTAGCGCCAGGATGGCTGGTCGCCTCTCAGGAGGGCTGGCGGTCTAAGGACCTGGTAGTGGCCACAGCGTCAACTCGCGGGTCTACCAGATCAGCGCTCCGCCGCGTTGCCGGCCAATTCCATCGCTAGATCCAGAGCTGCGACTCCAATTTGATCTGAAGAATTAGATTTGCAGCGCCGGTCCATCCAAGCAACAATCGCGGAGAAATCGCCGCCGCCGACAATGTCCCTTTCGGCACTCACGTTTAGCCCGCTGACGAAGCCCACGACCCAGGATTCAAAAGCTGCCTTTGCGACTAAGTTCTTCTTGCTATTCATCCAGGCGGTACAAGATTGCGAGGCAGCGCCCACGATCGTTGATTCGGCGTTCAGCTACGTCAAAAATAGCATCATCACAATGGCAAGCGCTCGTTTCATCTCTTCCTCGACCGAAAACGGCTACTTCCAAGGAGGCTTTATCTGTCATTGCTTATGCCAGCTTATCCGTCCCGTCGAGAGCTTACGTGTCCGCACTTTGCAGGCCGAGAACTCACCGCAATGCCGCGAGAAATCGCGGAGTCGAGCTTGGAACGGTGTGAGAAGGCTGCCCTCTCGCGGTACCGGCGGGGGCTCAGACACGCGAAGCGGAATCCCCGATCAGAACCAGAAGCTGGGTAGGACCACTGGCAGTGTAGGGGGTTTCAGGCCGGGGAGCGTCGCGCCGATTGGACGGGCTGCTAGTATTTCAAAGTCTTGGAGGCTACATGAACAACATTTTCCCATTGCTGGCTGTCGGGATCACCATCGGCCTGTTTGTACTCTACGCTGTGGTGCGGCAGAACTTACGTCTATTCCACCGCGCCGATGACGTTCCTCACTGGCCGGATTGGAGCCTGAGATAGACGATTGGCCGTAGAAGTGTCCCTCGCCATACGCAGGCGCATCGAAAAAACCGAATTTAGCTTGCGCCGTCGGGCAAAACAGTGGTTTATGGGGTGCTGGTCCAGTCGCAAATGGAGTCCAGCCAAATGTCCAAGAATGCAAGGCTTTGTCCGATCTGCCGGATAACCAAGCTTAACGGAAAAGCCGAAGGGACTACGGGAAGCTTCTCAGAGCTTTCTTGTATCTCCGTTCGATCAGCGCCGCCCGTCAACGGTGCTGGTTTTGGACCCGTTGCTTTCAGCCATTGCTCCGCGGCTGGCGTGGCTGGGGGAGCGGCGTGTATCGCTATGAGCTGCAGTTGACTAGCCGGAGAGCAATTGGCGGGTTAGGGCGCATGACTGTGCCGCACTCTCGCAGCCCTGGAAATCAAAAGGGTGCAACTGACGACCACAAATATCTCATTGGCTTTGGTTCCGCGCCCTCAATCATCGCCAAGATCAGAACTAACCTAAGAGCTCGCAGACGATCCTGGCGACTCCTAGCTTGAGCCAGATTTTGAAGTGCGTCTTCCATGTCCGTCCCTTGAAGACTTCCGCAAGGACTGCATCGAAGCTAGAACCAGCGGGCTCGTCCCAACGAGATAAGCCATGCCCCGACAGGCTTTGCGGTTCGACGCTGCGCTTGTTTGCGGCCCGGTAGTCCTCGCTGCGTTTGCGCGATTGGCTTCATTTGTCGTTTTGACGCCAACTTGCTTCCTTGATTTCTCTACTTAGCAAATCGAGCAATCCGTTTGCCGCGAAGACAACGACGTCAATCCTCGGTTCCGGCTCCTCCGCGATGCGACGGTGACTGATCCGGAGGATACGACCGATCCGTCAACAACGGGGCAATGAACGTATGGAGGTTTGATCCATCAAACAGATAGGCTGCTATTCCGGCCGGCTGCGCCGCAGCAAGGTCGCTCTGCTTGTCGCCAATCATGAAGCTAGCATCGATATCCACCGAGTACCGCTCAAGGAGGCCTCTGATCATCCCCGGCTGTGGCTTACGACAGTTGCAGAGGACACGGAAACGCTCAATCAGACCATCGGGGTGATGCGGGCAAAATTCGAACGCATCGATACGGGCACCAACAATAGCAAGTTCACGCGACATCCATTCGTGCAGATTGCGGACATGCCGCTCCTCGTAAAGCCCCCTCGCAATTCCTGATTGGTTGGTCACGACAAACGCGAGATACCCGGCGTCATTGACTGCTTTGACGGCCTGCTGGGCTCCTTCCACCCACCGGATCTTGCCCGGATCGAAAGCATAGCCATCGTCCTTATTGAGGACGCCATCACGATCGAAGAATACTGCCGGATAATTCAAATCTCACAGGCCCAAGTTGGAGGCGATACCCGCCGATCTTCCGACAATCACGACTTCATTCAACATGTCATGCGACTGAAGAACATCGTTCTCGGCGAGCGCGCCTTTTGCATCCAGGTCTTTGCTTTTCATGCGTGAATTGGCTTCCTTTTATCGGTTTATACCGGTCAGCCTCGTCTCGTCCTTGCCCTCAGCGCGTGAGAACAAGAGCCATTCCTGCCGCCAAAAACGTACGCATCCGGCGAAGCTTTCAATTACCCATAACGTTGACCACTCGGACTGATCCGCTGATCGGCGAAATCTTGAATCGAAAAAATCACTTGTGATTCCTTTCTGAGCACCTGATTCGCGAGGGGGTGCTCTATGGGGGTGATATTAAGGGATCGATCGGCAAAAGGCTGTTCGCGGTCCTTGGAAGGTGAATGTTGGATTGATCAAGAGAGTAGTGGATGCGACTTTAGGGAAGCGCGGCTCGGCGGCAGATTCCGCAAACTGCTCACGCAGATTGGAAGCGCCATGGGACAAAGCATTCCGCTCGTCTGCCAGGATTGGGCAAATACCAAGGCAGCCCATCGCTTCTTCTCCAATGAGCGGGTCAGCGAAGCGGACATTCTGGCCGGCCACTTCCAATCGACACGTGATCGTGCCGCCGCCGCTGAAAGTCTCGTTCTTGTGCTGCACGACACAACCGAGTTCAGCTATCAACGCGAGAAGTCAGAAGCGATCGGCATCACCAAGAGCATAAACAGTGGACGGGATAAGGCGGGCCGCCTCAGATCGCACACGGTTTGCGGCATCCTGATGCATTCGAGCCTCGCGGTTACAATCGAGGGGGTGCCGCTGGGGTTGGCGGCCGTTAAGTTCTGGACCCGGAAGAAATTCAAAGGGACGGCAGCGCTTAAAAAGAAGATCAATCCGACCCGGATTCCCATCGAGAAAAAGGAAAGCGTCCGGTGGTTGGAAAATCTCAAGCACTCTACGCAGCTCTTGGATCATCCGGGACGATGCATCCATATCGGTGATCGCGAGAGTGACATCTACGAGCTCTTCTGCGCAGCACAGGAGATCGGAACTCATTTCCTGATCAGGACCTGCGTCGACCGCTTGGCTGGAGATGGGGATCATACGATCGCCGACGAAATGGACGAAGTCGCCGTCAAAGGGCTGCATCGCATCGAAGTCAGAGATAGCAACGGCGATCCCGACCAGGCCGTTCTTGAGATCAGGTATCGCAAGATTCGCGTCCTGCCGCCGATCGGAAAGCAGAAGCGCTATCCCGCTCTGACCCTGACGGTGATCCATGCCGAAGAGCGCGGGACCCCGAAGAACAGAAAGAAGATCGATTGGAAGCTGATCACCGACCTGCCTGTTGGATCCCGCACCGACGCTATTGAGAAGCTCGAATGGTATGCTTTGAGATGGAAGATCGAGGTGTTCCACAAGATCCTCAAATCGGACTGCAAAGCTGAGGAGTCGAAGCTCAGGACCGCCCAGCGTCTGACCAATCTGATCGCGCTCTTTTGCATCCTGAGTTGGCGGGTCTTCTGGATGACGATGCTCAACCGTTCCGCCCCAGACGCGCCGCCAACCCTCGCGTTGACTGCGACTGAAATCGGCGTGCTCGATCGCCTCGTCAACGACAAACCAAAAGGAAGACAGAAAACGCTCTCGCACTATCTCATCAAGATCGCCCGGCTCGGCGGTTATCTCGCCCGCGCCAGCGATCCGCCGCCCGGCAATACCGTTATGTGGCGCGGGCTGTCACGCCTCACTGACATCGCGCTGGGCGCCATGGTCGGAGGAGAATTTGTTGGTAATTGAAAGCTTCACCGGAAGCATACCCAAAAACGAGCAAGATTGTTGCTGCAGAAAGAACTGGCCTTCATCCGCGATTGGAGCGTTCTGATTCGACCGGGGGCGCCACCTTCGATCGTAGCGCCGGTATCTAGCCTCGCGGACGCGGGGCTTGCGGCAGTGCGGCATGTGTCGCCGCTTGTTTTTGCGTAGGAGATATCGGTGACAACAGTTCAAAGAAACGGCGCCGATGCGCCCAATCACCTCATCAGGTTCAATCCCAATGACCGCCGCTTTGGCAAGAGAAACGCGGAGAGGTCGCACCAGAAGATCTCCCGGATAATCTCATCGTCCAGGTCGGCACGGTAACGGAGGTCCTCAATCGCAACTGGTACCAGCGCTCAACAGGATAAACCATCTCGGACATCCAGAACCGCATTCGGCATACGTGCACAATTGGATGGCGGGAAGCTTTGTGGACCAGCATCTTGCGCCCAACTACTTCAACGTGATCAAATCTCTCTGCGGAAACATGGACGACATTTGAGCGCGTGGGAACGATGCTTGCTGGAATAGGCGGTCCGCCGAGGTCTGAGCGGTCTACATTGCGATGCATCGAGTCAGATGCGGATAAATCCATGCAGAACGGCTTCATCGAGAGCTTCAACGGCCTGCTGCGGCATGAATTGTTGAACGAGGCGCTGTTCACGTCACTGGTCCAGGTCCCCGTCACGCTTGGATGCTGGCGGGCCGATTACAACAACGCACGACTGCACTCGCAGTTCGGGTGAAGACCCGTCGGAGTTCGCCTTCACCTGTCATCCGCGCCGGGATCTGGTGCTGCGCTGTGCCGAAGGCTCCGCGCCAGCTCCCGTCGCTCCCATCCCGCCAACCGGGCAAATCCAACGACCGGGGCGAACTCAGAATTGGATAAAGCTTGGTGGCAAGGTCAAGATTAATCGCCTCCGCACGAGATCGGCTGGATCCGTCCTATTTCAGGTTCAGAGTTCTTGAACACGAGGAAATGTGAGATACAAAAATTTGCTCCGAACGCCGCGATAATTGAGGCGAGCTTCGCACTGGGAACATTGGAATACTGCGAGAGCACGACCAGCACCGTTGTTGCAGCTGTCAAGCCGAGGATGCCGGACGACGCAAAGCGAAGATACTGTCCAAGATTCAAAACTCCGCCGGTCTCACGCCCGAAGGTGATCTTGCTATTCATCGCGTAAGAGCCTGTGACGGCAATTAGCCATGCAACAATATTCGACAAGATCAGCGGCAGATGGAGGACATGAAAGGCTGCCGTGAAAGCGCCGACGTCAACCGCGACGTTCACAACCCCAATCGAGGCAAAGCTGAAAAGCTTGGCCAGCACGGTGCGGCGATGCCAAGTGTCGGCGATCTTGAGCAGGATGGGCTCCATTTGCGGACTGTTACCAATTTTCTTCTACTTCGTCCCGCCTTCCAGGGCCGCGGCGGCGCACAATCCTTGGAGGTGAGGATTTCGTGCAACAGCTCGGTCTGGCTCAAGCCAAGGAGAAAGCTGATCGATGCCTGGCAGGATCTGGTTACGCAAGCTTTGCACTCTGACGCGCCGTGCAGCCGCCCGGAGGAGATCAAAATCACGCGTGCCATCAACAGTGCCTTCGTTGAAAATTCATCGCGGCAGAATTGTGGGTTAGCGTCGGCCGATGGGTCAACCTTCGTTTCTGCAAAGCATTGGACTTGTCGCTGCAACTGCGAGAGTGATATCCGGAATCGAATATTGACTGAGCCATCGCAAGTCACCGAAGTCGTGCGGCGAGGAATTTACGTCCAGATGGCACAGCATCACGGCCAACCTTCACGGCCGGTATTTTGAAGGAGCATGAGGGCCGACGTTTCGGTCGCCGATTCGTCACCTCACTCGCCCCGCATCACCCCTGGATCGGCTTGCGCTCGGCGATCTAACGACAGCTCTGTCCGGGACTAGCCCGTGCGGGGCGCACCAACATGCGCATCAAGGGCTGGATGGCCGCGCCGACCAGACCACCAAGGTCTAGGGCATGTTCGTATGTCCTGAACAGATCGCCGAGATCGGCAAGCGCCATCCCGAACTCGGACGGCTGCGCCTCCTGGTCACGCGGGCCGGCGAGAGCGACCTGATGACGCTGAAGGCGGAAACAGCATTTCCGAGTTCGCCACTTCGAGATGATCTTGCCGCGACGTAGCGCGCCGTGACAAAGCTCGGCGGAAGTGCCGAATTGGTCGGCACTGGGTCTGTGCCAAACGACGGGAAGGTAATATTGGATGAACGTACCTAGCCCACTACTCGCCAAGTCCTAGGTTTGGTTTCAAATTTTCCGCCCGAGCCTTGACTATCGCCCGCGCTCGACCCACAACGGCGACTCTCCGTGCAACACGCAAATGAGATTCTCGGATTAGCGCATTTCATATCATATTCTGGCCGACTTGTATCTGGCTGGTGAACCTCCGAGCCCGACCGTGATTAGTACACCTTATCAAAGCTCCTACAAAACTGGATGGGACGGTAAACCAGAGCATGAGGCTCTCATACCATTACTTTGCACGGGCTTGTTGGCCGTTCTTTTGGCACGTACCGCGTGGCAAGCCGATGATGCGTATGCTGCTTGGCGGTTGGTAGACAATTTTGTAAACGGAAACGGACTGCGTTACAATTTGGACGAGCGCGTCCAGACGTTTACTTCAACTCTATGGACCTTTTTGGTAGCAACCGTTTATTATTTTACAGGGAATATTTATTACACTTCGATTTTTTTGTCGATAACGCTGACACTTATGGCCGTTGCGGCCATCGCTTTTCCGCACAGAAGGCACATTGCGGCAGTTCTCGTCTGCTATATCACTTTGGGGATGTCCGTCGCGTTTACGGATTTTGCTGCCGCAGGCTTCGAAAATCCGCTTAGCTATTTTCTGTTAGCTGGGTTTAGCTATCTTTTTTTCAATGCCGACTTAAACCAACGCGGATCCTTCCGACTGTTTTGTGCTTTGGCTGCACTTGCCGCGCTCAATCGTTTGGACACGCCAGCGTTCTATATACCACCGATTCTCTACGTGCTCAGCGTCTCCAAGCTGCCTTCGCGCGAAAAATTCCTTGGTGTCTCCATTCTGCTCGCGCCGGTTCTGCTGTGGCACTGTTTTGCTCTGTTCTACTTTGGATTTCCTCTTCAGAACGCGGCGTATGCCAAGCGATTCAACAATCTTCCCTTGCTGGAGTACGTCAAAGCAGGAATCGACTACTACTTGAATTCCATAAATCGAGATCCCGTAACGCTCACAGTAATCTTTTCTGCCCTTGCACTGGCTGCATTTTCTGCTGGAGTTAGATTAAGAGTGTTTAGCTTTGGGATTTTTGCCTATCTATTGTATGTTGTGTTCATAGGGGGGGATTACATGAGCGGGCGCTTTTTTAGCGTGCCCCTTTTTGCATCAGTTATCCTTCTACTAAATTCACGGGTTCTAAACGATCTGCCTGTGGCTGTTTCGACTGCAGGTCTGATCATTGTAATGGGGCTACTGTCCCCACACGCACCGTTCCTGAATGACCGCCTCTTTGGGCAATTGCGGGGACTCAGCCCTACATCCGAATGGGAACAGAGAGGAATAGCGGACGAACGCGCGAGTTGGTATCAACACTCTGGTCTCCTGCTGGCAAGTCGCTTTGCACCTATGCCGCGCGAAACGCCCGAGTGGCCCTTTCGTAAAGCTATCGCTGAGTTCGAACAAAGTGCGGAGCAACAAACCTGCGTAGGAATGATAATGCCAACCGGCTACTTTGGGTTTTACGTCGCCAAGAAGTCGTCCGTGAAGAGCGGCTAAGCGATTGAGCTAGGATCGCATTTGACTTTGTGGACTGTTTTTGGAATGCAGGATT
>NZ_JBVVPM010000044.1:0-66029 GCF_055811255.1 Bradyrhizobium sp. MI1.11 | reverse complement strand
ATTGGGTGGCCGCTTTCGATCGGAATCGCTGGCCGCCTTCCGTCGGAATCGGTGGCCGCTTTGCCTCGGATTCCGCACCCGGCCGTTATGCCGGCCCAGCACCCATATTGAACGCCCAAGTCCAAGAAGCCCGAAGACCCAACTGAGAGCGTGTGATGACCATCGCTCCGGACGCTTTCTGAGCCCGCCGGAGGTTGCGTCCGCCGCCCTCCCGATGGCCGGAGCCGCCTTGACCTGTCCAGGTAGCTTTGGGGGGCGCGCGGCTCCTAAACATTCACCGTATCTTAGGAGGACTCCGGCCCGTCGAATTCAATCAGGCGGCCGTGCCCGCTCGCCCATCGAGCGAGACTTTCGACGTCACGTTTCAGCTTTGCGACATTCGCTGGTGTGTAAGCTGGAATGTGAACTTCTCCAAGATACTCCTCACCATCAGCTTCGCCAACCAGCGAACCCGTCTTCAAACTCTTCTCAGGCAACCAACGCGCGTCTGGCATGCCGAGGAGAGGCGTTTTGAGCGAGGCAGGAGGTTCAATGCTGGCGATGTTCCGCCGCCCTGGTGGATTGCGACCGGAGAGGCCGGCCCAATTGGGTGGATCCGCCTGGCCTTCATACGCCGGTCATCCACCAGAAACCTTCGGATCAGCTGCTTCTATCGCCGGCTCCAGATGGTTTGGCTCCTTTCGCATGCTAAAAAGATGAATAGGCTCTTTGCGGCCCCGCAGCATGTGCAATCCTTCGTCGGTGAAGGCGTTAGCAAGCTCAAGGCTGCCTTCCGCGAGCAGCGCCTGAACGAATGCGTCCGTCACCAGCACGGAGGCACCAAGAGTCCGGCAATAGGCTTCAACACGGCTTGCGATGTTCACGGTGTCTCCTACCAAGGTAAGCTCAAGCTGTTTTTCGCTGCCTACATCTCCCTGTATGACCTCGCCAAAGTGGATGCCGACGGCAATGCGCATGGTTTGCTCGCTACAATGGGCATTTCGAAGGTTCCAACGCTCGATTGAATTGACGATCTCCAGGGCGCATGCAGCGGCGTTCGTGGCGTCTCGCAGGCTTGTCAAGGGCGGCCCGAAAAATGCCATGAGCCCGTCACCTAGGAATTTGTCTACGGATCCGTGATGCAGGAACACTGCTTCACTGAGACAGCGCAGCAGATCGCGTAGCAAGCCGATGACAACAGCTGGAGACTTGCCAGAGGAAAAAGTCGTAAATCCGATCATGTCGGCAAACAGGACCGCGGCCGGCTGGCTTCGCGCGAACGAGAACGGGACGTGAATACCGACAAGCTGATCTACAATTGCCGGCGAGAAGAAACGAGCGAGGTTTGCGCGCTCGCGTTCGACTTTCTTTATACGCTCGTTTGCGGAGATGCTCCGCAGGACAAGAGCGGTTGTGATCAAAATCGCAACTAAGCTAACTGCAGAGCGCAACGGGGCGGATCCATCCACCGTAAATCCGTGCACCAGCGCGTAGCTCGCGACCGTAAGCAGTGCGCAAGCAACACCCGTGATCAGAACGCCTTGCCGATGAAGATCATGGGCAGCGATCAAAACAACGATCACATACAGTGACGCGACGGCAAACTGCAGAGACGATAAGGTATCAATGAGAAAGATGGCGCCGGCAAGCGCGGCCGCCGCAGCTAGAAAGGGCGGGCGGATAAGTTCAAGCATCATCGGACTATCAACGCATGCATCATGGGCGGTTTTTCTGCGCAGGAACGCCGTGCAGTTGCCGAGTAATTCTCCAATCGTCTCTGGACCTGCCCCCGCGCCCAAGTGCGCGGTAGCGACCGGGCGAAGTGCCAAAATGCTTCCGAAACACCTTTGAAAAAGCTGCCCTGGTGGCATAACCAACAGAGGTTGCAATTCGAGTAATGGCCTCGTCTGTCGATACGAGCAAAAGAGCAGCTTCGTCCATTCTTCGCGAAATGAGGTAGCTATGCACGGGCTGTCCCACCAGTTTTGTAAAGCGGTCGACGAAAGACGACCGGCTCAACCCCGCGCATCGCCCCAGTTCGCGAAGACTCCAGCGCCGTCCCGGATGTTCATGGATCACTTGAAGCGCTTTGCCGATTTGTGGGTCCGCCAATGCGGCAAGCCAGCCACCTTTGCGGGAGCCAAGGGATTTGGCCCAGCTTCTCAGCACTTCCACAAATAGAACCTCTGTAATCCGCGCCAGAACGGCGCACTGCCCGGGACGCTGAATGGCGGATTCATCTACGATACGCTGCAGGATTGCTTCGAGCCAATCGTGATCGGGTCGTAGCTGCAAGACGGAGGGAAGCATTTGAAGCGGGTTCATGCGCGTCGGCCGCGCCAGCACGAAGTAGCCGCAGATCAATGTCGAGATGGGCTCCCCGTCACCGCCGTGACGAACCACCCCGACATGGGCCGGGCGCCGTTCAAGTTCGAGAAGGGAGAGGGGCTTCGTCCGGCGGCCGGACCGGACCATATGGGGCTCACCGCGGGCTATTAGAATGAAATCACCGTCCTTAATACGTATCTCTTGTCCCTGCTCGAGTACGACGGTGGCCGAGCCGCGACGGAGATAGTGGAAGACGGCATCAGGGGTCTGAGGCAGCGCCACGTTCCATGGTCGACCGAGCTCGTAGTGGAAAAGTAGAGTTCCACTAAGCTGAACACGATTGATAACGTCTGTAAGAATGTCCATGTCGGCCAGCTACTCTCGATCACGGGATCAGCGCAGGGGACGCATATTGGCACAAACCCAGCTCGCGTTTATCCCGGGCCCTGATGGCTTTCAGCGAAACGATTTCGCGAAATTGCAGTCGACCGCTGCATCAGGCGGTCGACCATTCCAGGCATCAGGAAATGCAGCGCGCGCAGAAGCAACATCCCCCTCGGTAATACCAGAAGTGATTGACGCCTCGTCAGCGCATCAAGGGAAGCACGAGCGACCTCCTCAGCCTTGAGAACTGGAAGCCACGCTGGAGTCGTAGGCCGTCTCGTCTGGTTTTTGGTCCAATATTCCGTCTCGACGGCTGAAGCCGCCACCAGGGTTGCCGTGAGGTTCGTTCCTTTCAAGTCTGCTCTCATGGCTTCATGAAGTCCGCGCATGCCCCAGCGGGCGGCTGTACAGCCAGTCGCGCCAGGCCAGGGAAGGAAGGCCCCTATGAAGGTCACGTTCCCTATCATTCCGCTCCCACGGCGAAGCATTCCCGGCAGAAATGCACGAGTGACGTAAAGCGCAGCATGAAGAGGAGCTGCGATCATTTCGTCGATTTCAGCGTACGAACAATCCTCCAAATATGCCCAGCGGCCGCCCCCTGCGTTGTTTACCAGGACATCCGGCACTCCTGCTTCAGCCACCACTCGCGTTCGCAGGCGTTCTATTTCGTCCGCATTCGCCAGATCGCAGACGTACGCCTTTGAGCGCCCTCCGTTGTGCCGAATCGAATGTTCGACCTCAGCCAGCTTCGCTGCATTTCTTCCGACCAGAACACTGACGGCGCCGCGAGCAGCCGCTTCCTGCGCAATCGCCGCCCCAATTCCCGACGACGCTCCCGTCGTCAACACTACCTTGTCTCGGAGATCGGTCATCCACCTCAATCCTTCTAACTTTTGTCTCCCGCCCGCTTCCCCGTCACGTGCTCCGCGCGATGCAAGCGGTCTACGCCGAGCCACACCGCGGTCGAAACCGCCGGGAGTGCACACTGCACTCACGGGCCCAAACGCCTTCTGATCTCCGCGCTGACCTGGCGAAGTGCCGCTTGTACGCCGGCTACATTGTGGATGTCATTGAGCAGAACGAAATCGTGGATCATTCCGGAGTAGCGGCTGGCGATCACGTCAACACCGGCCTCCTTTAGCTTCCGGGCGTAGGCTTCGCCTTCATCGCGGAGAGGGTCATTCTCGGCGGTGATGACTAGTGCAGGCGGCAGGCCACGAAGTTGGTCGATGCTGGCCCGCATCGGGACCGCGTAAGGATTGTGTCGCGTTTTCTCGTCCGGCGCATAGACATTCCAGCCGAACTCCATGAAGGCACGCGCAAGGAAGCGGCCACTTTTGAATTTGCGGTAGGATTCTGTCTCAAAATTGGTGTCGGTCGCCGGAATAAGAAGCACCTGAAGGCGGATGGATGGTCCCCCACGGTCTTTTGCCATCAACGTTAGCGCAGCAGACATATCGCCACCGACCGAGTTGCCGGCGACGGCAATTCGGGCACCATCGACGCCGATCTCTGCACCGTGCTCGGAAACCCACTTTGCCGCGGCATATGCCTGCTCGACCTGCGTTGGAAACACTGCGTCCGGAATGGGCGTATATTCGACAAAGACCGCCGCTGCACCTGAGCCGACGACGAGGTCGCGGACGAGCCGCTTGTGGTTCTCGAAGTCACCAGCGATCCAAACGCCGCCGTGGATGAAGAGAAGCACGGGCAAGTTTCCGGCGGCGTTCACCGGCTTCATGACGTAGAGCTTCACCTGCTGCCCGTTCTCAGAGATCATTTTCTCCGAGATCGTTACGCCGGAAAGGTCGACCGGTGTCTTCGATTGCAAGCCGGTAAGAACAGCTCGAACTTGCGGTCCGGGCTTTTCCCAAAAGGGACTCGTATCCTTGTTTAATTCCGCGAGGAAGGTGCGGATCTCGGGATCAATATTCGGATCAGTTGCGGCATCGGAAGCCATCGTCGCGGTTGCTTGGGCCATTGCTATCATTGCTCCTAGTGCTATTGCGCGCAGGAAAGGACGTTTCATCGCTTTCTCCTCGCTGGACGCATCCGGTGTCTGGCCAGACCCGCCCTGCTTTTGAAATACGTTGCCACAGAGAGTATCTTTGAACGCGAGCCGAGGCTCGCGAGGAGCTGCAAGAACCTGCAAGATCCCGCAAGGCGCGGAGGGTTATGCAGCCGCATGACGACTGACGGTATGCTGAGCCACTACGCCAAGGTTAGATTGCACGCGCACGACCGCGCCGTTGGGCTGCGTCGCGTACCACGTCATCAAGAATGCTGAGGATCTCGGATCTAGTGTCCATTTTGGCGAATTCCGCAGCCATGCGGGAGCTTCGCGCACGGTATGATCGCATGTGCAACACGGCGCGGATTGCCTCGCGAAGAGCGGATGAGGTCGGCTCCTGCGTCTTAAGATCGATCCCGACACCGGACCATGCCACGCGGGCATTCGTGTCCGCCTTGTCTTCGGTCAGGCCTGCGGTGACCAGCGGAATGCCGAAACTGAGAGCCTGATTGACGCTCCCGTAGCCGCCGTTGGTGACCAAAGCATCGACGTGGGGAAGCAACCATTCGAATGGCAGGTAGGTTGCGATGCGTGCGTTGGATGGAATAGGACCCGTTATCGCCTCGATAGGGCGACCTCCAGTGGTTGCGACCACGAGTATATCAGGCTCATTCGCAAGCGCTGCGAGAGTGGGAATGATCAGCTGATCGAAGTCGTGGTTTGATACGGTTCCTTGCGTGACGAGTACCACCTTGCGTGATCCATCCAGATCGCGAGCCCAAGGAGGAAGTGGCGCCTGTCTCGGAATGATTGGCAAAGCGCCGACAAAGCGGATCGAAGTCGGCAGATTCCACCGCGGAAACTCGAAACTGGGGACGGTAAGCTGGAGATAAGCGTCAGGGAGGACTACTGCGGCTTCGTGAGCATCCATGGCCAATGGCTTGATGCCCATGCGCCAGAGACAATTGTTTAGATGCTTACGAACCGGCAAATACAGCATTTCCTCGTGGTCTTTGGCGATTACGGCGTATGCCTCGCGCTCGACTTCGTTCTGCGCCGGCAGCAAGCCTGCAAAGTTCGGCGCGCCGTCGTCACGCCGGAAGTGCAAGAACATCGTGCCGCAAAGGATGATTGGCGGTCGATCCGAAGGCGAGCCGAGGAGCATTGGAAAGACGCCGAAGAAGAGATTATCCGCTAGAATCACGTCGGCGGAGAACTCGGCTAATAGGCGTTTCAGCCCCTCATCCTGTGCAGGAATGGGATCAATGAATACGCGCTCTAGATAGAAGCGCGACATCTCCAGGCCGGGCGGAATGTCCCTGTATTCGGGGAAAACGGTCGCCATCTCCCTGTAATCACGGTCGATCGCTTCAGGAAAAGGGTAAAATGTGGCGCCAGCCCCTTCGATCGGGGTACGCATCGCGCTGGCAGACAGACCGGCGACTTGGTGCCCTTGAGAGACAAGCATCCGCCCAATGGAAAACATGGGATTGACATGCCCGGTGAACGGCGAGGAAGCGATGAGGATTTTCATGGAGCCTACTCAGTTGGAGCGCTGATGCGACGCTGATCTTCAGCGAGTGGAGACCTATTGCACCGGAGTTGCGCGCGGTAGACCGCAATCGTCCAAACCTTATGCCCGATCGTCCGGGGCTTGGGCGTTGGATGGCTCAATGTTTGATGAACCCTGAGAAGGCGACGCCTCTACGGGCGAACGTCTTAGGTGCTTGAATGTGTCGAGCTTCAACAGAGCGCCCCACAGCGGAGGTGAGCAATGCTGATCAATGCGTCCATCGTGCGTTGAGGGATGATCGGTCAACGATCACAGATCAACTAACTTCGATGAGCCGGAAAACGACGATCTGACTGCGTGCAAAGGCGGCTAAGTAGACGGAATGGAGTTGTTTCTATCTCCGTATCGTTGTCAGGACCGCCTCGAGAATTTCGATTGCTCGATTCTCTCCAGCAATCTTCTGGCTTCGATCAGGTCAGGTCGTTGGAAGCCTTCGGTAAATCGCCCATAAATCGGGGCGAGCACGTTGTACGCGTCCATGCTTCTTTTCTTGGCGAGCCAAAGCCTGGCGGTGTCTGACGCTGTTCGCAATTGCCACGCTAGTGCCGACTGGCGACCGGCCAACTGGAGTGCCTCCAAAAGATATTCTTCGCCGCTATCCGAATCCGATGACCGACGTGATGAGAGTATTATTCCCTTGAGCCGGAGCAATTCCGGCAATCTGAACACGTTTCCAGCGGTCTTCACCAACGAGATGGTGTCATCGATCAATGTCAGCGCCCGGTCGAATTGTCCGAGCATCGACCAACCCTCCGCCAAAGCGCTGTTGAACGATGCTGTGTGCAGTTCGTATTGACCCGAGTGCAGAGCTTGCAGAGATCTAGCAAGCAGCTCTACGCCGGCTTCGGCATCGCCGCGCTTGACCAGCAATTTGCCAGTCGCACCGACGCCCACCGCATGGTATGAATCCAGGGAATATCGGTCGGCATAAAAATTGAACCTCTCGATGCTTTCTTGAGCCTTCGCCCATTCACCGGTCCCAAAATACGTGGATACGGCCCAGATCAGAGCGATACAGATCGGAATCGGGTGACCACTTGCCTCGGCCGCTGCCACGGTCCTAGTCGCGAGCACCGTTGCTTGATCGGAAAAACCCAAAACCCAAAGAGTCCGAGCCAGCACTACCGCCGCCCGACTGCACGGGTCGAAGCCGTAGTTGCTTGTGATGGCGCAAGGAGACGTTTGGGTTGGCGCCGCCGCTGCCTCAAGATGCGGGCGCGCCTCGGAGTGGTTTCCCATGATGTGATAAGAGCTGCCTAGCATGGAATGCGCGGCGGCGATGCCCTGTGGATCCCCTAGCTCTTGAGAAACCCGTTCTCCGCGCTGGGCCAAAGCCAGCGCTGCCCGGAATTCTCCTATTCGTTCCGTGAAAAAGTGGAGCCTGACCAGGAGCCGCAGCTGGCTCGCCACATCGCCTAGCTGCTCGGCAAGCGCGATTGCCCTGATGAAGGCGGCTCGAGCTTCGGCGCTGTTTCCTTCGACGAGCATGAGCGATAGCCCAAACGCGGACTGCAGAATGAGTTCGACCCGCGTTCCGCGAGCCTGGCCGAGTTCTGCGACCGCCCGACCTGCCCAACGATGGCACTCGGTCAATAGCGACAATTGAAGAAACAGCTGCGTTGAGCTCGCCGCAAGCGTGCTTCCGACCTCTCTGCAACCCGCGCCAAAGCACCAATCGAGGGCGGCACGAACGTTGGTAAGGTGCTCTCTGTAAACCTCCGCACCAACGGCCGGGAGTCGTGCAAGTGAATCGATCAGGTTCTGGTAGTAGACAGCATGTTTGCGAGAGATTTCGTCGCGTTCGCCGCACGCGTGTAGTTTCTCCAGCATATAGGCGCGGGTCATATCCAGCAGCCTGTAGCGTGTCGTCCCCCCATCGCACACCACTGCGATTAGGGATTTCGTGACGAGACTCGCGATGGATGGCAACACCATTGCATCGTCGTTAGGCGAGAGTGCCTGAGCCGCGTCTACAGTGAAGGTGCCGGCGAAGACTGACAGTCTGCGGAGAACTGCGCGCTCCCGCTCCGGCAGAAGCTCATAGCTCCAATCAAGCGTCGCGCATAGGGTTTGATGACGGGGCGTGGCGGAACGCCGCCCCATCCAGAACAAGATCAGGCGACTGTCCAGGAGGTTTACAATTCCGTCGAGGGCATGGGCGTTCAGGCTGCCGGCAGCTAGTTCGATCGCGAGAGCGACACCGTCGAGCTTCCGGCACAACTTGGCGAGCATTGGCGCATCCGCATCGCGAAGTTCAAAGCGCTGCCCGCGTGCTATCAAACGTTCGACGAAAAGCTGTGCGGCCGGGTACGTGAGGGCTTGCGCCGCTGTCAGTTCAGCATCGTCAGGCGGGCCTTGCAGCGGCGACAGCCAATGAATGTACTCTCGCTCTGCACGCATCGCTTCCCGGCTAGTGGCCAGAATGTGAACGTCCGGCGCCTCTTGACTTATGCGGTCTGCCAACACGGCTGCGGCGTCAATGACCGTCTCGCAACTATCGAAAACGAGCAACGTTCGTCGCGCACGAAGGAACTTCAGCAAGCTAGGGATGGGATCCGAGGCGTGCACCAGGAGGCCGAGAGCGGAAGCCAAGGCGCTCGGGACGAGCGAAGGATCATTGATGGGGCCAAAGTCAACGAAGCGGACGGCCCCGTCGAACGTTGCGAGCAGACCATGGCTGACCGCCAAGGCAACTGTGGTCTTGCCCATGCCGCCCGCGCCTAAGATAGTGACGAAGCGAGTTGCAAGCAGCTGGGAGGAAATCTCGGCAACCGTCTCGTTCCGGCCAACCATGCGCGCAAGTGGCCGGGGGAGCATGCTGTGCTGGTGAGGTGGCAGGTCCAGGCTCGCCGGCGTCGTCGGGGTGCTCGACCGGATAACCGGGGCGACCAAACAATAGCCCTGCCCCGTCAAGGTAACTACGAAACGGGCGCCGGCGCTACCGTCGCCAAGCGCCTTTCGTAGCTCCGCGACATGGAATCGGATGCATGGTTCTTCGACGGCAAGACCGGGCCAGACCCGTGCTGCCAGATCTTTCTTTCTGACGACTTGACCCGCATTATCAACCAGCGCGATCAGTATATCCAGCGCGCGTGCGCCCAACTGTATCGGCTTGCCGTTCCTAGAAAGAAGCCTTTCTGCAGGAGACAATCTGAACGGGCCGAACGAAAACAGGTCTTCTCTTGGAGCAAGGTCCAGGTCCGTCGTTCCCGAGCCTCTGACACCCTTTCCACCGGTGAAATGTCTATTTGCAACTGACGATCGCGCCAATGTCCGTCTCCATCATCCGGCGATATGGCCGCCCTCTCTGGACAGGATTTACGGCGATGAACGGTAGGGTGCCGGCACCCAAGTGTAAGTACCTTGCTCAAGGCGGACGTGGCCAAGACCTGGGAAGGACACGTGCGCGCCGCCCACGAGATATCCCGTCTCTGCAGCAGCCGCGAGCGCACGGCGTCTCGACGCAATTGCCTGGGGCGCATCGACATCGTATTCGATCGCAATCGATGGATCTGAGAACTGCACCTCGCTCGCATGCACAATGTCACCCCAGAGCAGCAGGCGGTTGCCATCGCTGTTCAGCATGTAGGCGGTATGCCCCGGCGTGTGCCCATATTGGGAAACGCTCCGAATTCCTGGGAATAATTCAGTCGCCCCGTCGAAGGGACGCAACTTTCCTGCCTGGATGTACGGGTCAACCGTTTGATGTGATTGCTCAAACGTTTGTCTTCGATTCGGTGCGGCGCCGGCTTTTTCGGCCTCGCTTAGCCAGTAGGCTACATCACGTTGATCGACATAGACGAGCGCGTTCGGAAAAATACGCTGCCCCGCCACCGTTAGGCCTCCAGAGTGGTCGCCGTGAATGTGGGTCAGCAAGACCGCGTTGATGTCCTCCGGGTCGTACCCGGCTGCGCGCATGTTCGAGATGAGGTGACCCGAGCTCGCTCCAAAAAGCGCTCCGGCTCCTGTATCGATGAGGATCTTTGTTGTGCCGGTATCTACAAGAAAACAGTTGATCGAAATATCGGTAGGTAGCTCCTCATGGGAGATCCTAAAGGCATCCTGCACAGCGGCCGGCTTACTCATGATCTTAGATAGATCACGGGAGGCAGTTCCGTCCGACAGCACTGTTATCTTGAAGTCTCCCAAACGGAGCCGATAGAAGCCAGGCGCCTGCTCATCCGCCCAGCCAATGGGTTGGGGTCCTTCTGGTCTTGCAGGTGCCGCGACAAGAGCAATGATCACCGCTGCAAGTAGAACCCTAAGTCCATTCATGCCGGCACTCCTTCAGGCAAGAAGCCGTGGGAACCTCACGGCGTAGAGGCTCGAGGCCTATTTTCCTCGAATAGGGCCGTCACTTCCGTGATAACTTTCTGAGAAATGCTGAGAGAGCGGGGGACCTGGAGCAGTAGAGTGGGTAGACGGGACGGGGCAGTCGTGTACGCGTTTGGCGACTTGGAGATCGATCTCTCCAAGCGGGAACTTAGGCTGCGCGGTACTGCAGCTCCGGTGGGAAGCCGCGGGTTCGAAGTCCTTGAAGCACTCCTTCGGGCGCGCGGCGAACTCGTCAATAAATACGAGCTCATGCGAACCGTGTGGCCCGGTGCGGTGGTCGAAGAGAATACGCTTCAGTTTCACATCTCTGCGGTACGAAAGGCCCTTGGGGAGGACCGTCACCTTCTGAAGACTATTTCCGGTCGGGGCTATCGGTTGACTGGCAACTGGATGCGCTGCGCAGAAGATGGTAGCGAGGCCGCGCAGCGTGACGAAAACGCACTGGGCCAAGAGCCTGCTCGGGCGTATGTAACAAATTTGCCGCTTCCTGCCTCGCCCCTCATAGGTCGAAACTCCGCGTTGGACCATCTGTCGGAGGCCCTAACCCGTTCCCGCGTCGTGACATTGACCGGTCCCGGCGGAATCGGAAAAAGTTCGCTGGCCATGGAGCTCGGCCGCGGGCTCTTTCCGAGTTGGCGAGGCGACTGCTGCCTCGTCGAATTGGCATCAATAACGAACGCGCGCCTTATGCCTTCGGCCGTGACGCATATGCTTGGGCTTCGTGTAGGAGGCGATGAGATCTCGTTTGAAGCCGTTGCGCATGCGATCGGCGGGAAGAAACTTTTGCTGATTCTGGACAACTGCGAGCACCTCATAGCCGCCGCAGCGAGGCTTGCGCAAACCATCGTGTCCATGTGTCCGAAGGCATCAGTTTTGACCACGAGCCGTGAAGGGCTGCGGATCGAGGGAGAATACGTCTATCACGTCCCAGCTCTCGATGTTCCACCTCACGCTTTCGAAATCTCGAGCGATGCCCGTGAGTATAGCGCAGTCCAGCTGTTCCTTGCCAGAATGAAGGCTGTCAACTTAGGCGATGGGCGAGACCGAGACAACCTTGCTCTTGTCGCCGCCATTTGCCGCAGGCTTGACGGAATTCCGCTCGCGATTGAGTTCGCCGCGGCACGCTCAGCCGCGCTCGGGATCGAGGAAGTTGCTGCCAGGCTGGATGATCGCTTCCGATTGCTAACTGCGGGCCATCGAACTGCCCTTGCAAGACATCAAACACTTCGCGCCACCCTGGACTGGAGCTATGAGCTGCTTTCCGAGCACGAAAGGTGTTTACTTCGGAGATTAGCTATTTTCGTTGCCGGTTTTACTCTGAAGGCGGCTGTCTACGTCATGCGAGAAAGCGACTTCGAGCCCGCGCAAGTGGTCGAGGGGATTGCGAATCTCATCGTGAAATCGCTTGTGGCAATGGATGGCTCCTCTTCGAGTCGTTGGCGACTGCTTGAGACTGTAAGAGCGTATGCGCTGGAGAAAGCTGCAGAAGCCGGGGAAGTCGAACAGGGGGCCAGACTGCATGCGAAATACTTTCAGGAGTCCTTTGGGCACTCTGCTGTCGTTGCTCGACTTGGGCATGCGATTCAGCAGGTCGATAGCTGCAGTCGCGAAATCGACAACGTTCGCGCTGCGCTGGATTGGTCGTTTTCATCGACGGGGAATGACCACGTCGGTGTTGATTTAACGGCTGGGTACGCCGCAGTTTGGGTGCACCATGCGCTGATGACCGAGTGCCGAGATCGAACGAGTTTGGCGCTCTCTCGTCTCAAGCGTACGTCACCTAAGGACAAGCGCTTGCAAATGGAACTATATATCGGACTTGGTACGGCGCTCGTTTGGACGATGGGCTCGGTCCAAGCTACGATGGACGCGACGAACGCAGGGCTGGAATTGGCTAAGAGCTTGGATGATCGCGAAGCTCAGTTGAGGGCGTTGTGGGCTCTCTGGCTCGTGCAATTCAACACCGGCGAATGTCACACCGCTCAATACACTGCCGAGCAGTTTTGCACCGTGGCCCGACGAAAGGACGATTCAACCAGTATTCTGGTGGGTGAGCGGCTACTGGGTGCAACTCTCCAATATCAGGGGCGGCAACGTGAGGCCAAGCCGTACTTCGAACGCGTCCTCCGGCTGTATGTTGCCCCCGAGGATCAACATGACAAAATGTGGTTCCATTACGATCAGCGCGCGCTTGCTCGAGCAATGCTGGCGCGGATCCTTTGGTTAGAGGGCTTCATCGATGAAGCTACCGAAGAGGCCGAGAAGAGTGTCGAAGAAGCGGGCGCAGCGGCTCGCGGATTGTCACTGCTTTATCCTCTTGCATGGACGACGTGTCCGCTCATGTTGATGACCGGCAATCTAGAAGCCGCCGAGAAGGCAATTCACACACTGAAAGACGTAGCCACGAGACATAATGCGGCTTGGTGGAAAACTCTGGGCAGCTGCTTGGAAGGCAAGCTGCTGATCAAACGTGGAGAGTTTGGAAACGGCGTACGCTTGTTGCAAAACTCTCTTCGAAAGTGCGAGCAGACCGGTTGGACCGTCTGCTATCCGGAATTCCTTGGTGCGCTCGCTGAAGGCTTAGCCGGCTTAGGGCATCTTGCTGAAGCTCTGCAGACAATCGATCGGGCGTTGGCTCAGGCCACGGGTGGCGGAGAGCGCTGGTATGTCCCGGAGTTGCTCCGGGTAAAGGCCGAATTGCTGATCGAAGCGCGGGTAGATGAATTTATTTCTGGAGCCGAACACTGCCTTAAAGACGGCCTCCATACGGCTCGGAGGCAAGGCGCCACCTTCTGGGAGCTTCGGTGTGCTCTGGACCTGGCGCGATTGAGGCTGAAACAGAATCTGCGGAAGGAAGCCCAGAACATTCTTGGTCCCGTCTATCACAAGTTCACTGAAGGCTTCGATTCAGCAGATCTTCTAGCTGCGAGGAAGATGCTGGATCAGCTACCGCAGTCTCGGCAGGCTGTAAGGCACTAATGTAATCGGACACCAAAGGCCCCGCGATGTTCATGGCGATCGTTTCCTGAATTTCCGTCGGCTTGCCTATCAGCATGGGCCTTGCCCGTGACCTGACGAAGGTTGTGGCGGGCAGCACGTATATTGCCGCGCCTGATGCGAGTTTGCGCCGGTGCAGCAGGGAATCTATACTCCAGCGATGAATTGGGACGACTTGCGGATCATACTTGCAGTGCGGGACGAGGGCAGCTATGCCCGCGCCGCCGCCAAATTGCGCGTCGACGAGACGACGGTTCTCACGTCGTTTGATGCGCATCGAGGGCTCCCTGGGAGTTGCTCTATTCGAGGCAGTCGATGGCGTGCGCAGATTGACGGCGCGGGGGCAGCTGATTGCGTCTCACATCCAAGCCATGGGGCAGCACGTCAAGGACATCGGTTCTATGGGAAAGCCCGAGGCTGGTCCCGTGGGTCGCTTCCGCATTGCCATGATGCCGTCAATAGCGGAGCAGGTCCTTGCACCTGGCCTAGCAAATCTTCTTCTCGCGAACCCCGGCCTTACATTGCACCTTTTGACTGGAGAGGAGGATGTCAATTTCTCCCGCTTGCAAGCCGACATGGCAATCTGTTTGCTTCTCGAGGGTTGCACAGCGTAGCTCGATGCATCACGGACAATTCCAGAGTGATCCGAAACTTGATCCGATCGCATCATGGCGTCGGAATATTGCCCGATTACCTCTGCCACGAGCTGCTGGTGGATCCAGAATTGCGTTCGACTCCGCTGCCACGGCGCCGCCATACGTGGCTTCTCGTCCAGCCGCACCTGAAGGGAAATGCCGCGGCCCGCATTGTTATCGATTGGATAACAAGCCGGTTCGCCAAGGCCTTGTAGTGGTTGGGAGAACGGATCTCCGATGGCGGCTACCTTGTTGGGAGCCGCTTTTTTCCACACCGTATAATGCAGGTTGCTCGGAAGTCGCCCATGTTATGCAGGGATAGGACGGTAGGCTGCCTCCTTGGTGAGCAGGCCACAGCTGCCTCGTCCGTTTGCGAGCCATCTCCGCCAAGTTCGGGATTGCGAGATCAAGCGCCGATCGCTTGCCGCCTTTTGCGTTTGCAGTTCCCATCGCCCCGCTTGCTTGTCCCAATCCGACTTGACCTCCAGACGAGATTGTCGTCGAGCACCGAAGTTCTGCACCTCGATGTAACCCTTGGGGCAAATGGTCGGAGTATTGAACGGGCCGTGCCAGTTTTTAGGTCGCGCCGGGAAGATTACGCTTCGCTTGCGCGGCGCTCGCGCCGCTCTCGATTCGTAAAGCGTCAAGCCCGCCAAAGCCGTTTCCGCGCCGACGTCGTGCGGGCCTCGGCCATCTGCGGCACTCCGGGCATGGCCGATGCGCTCATGGTCAATTCGCCAATCTTCCCGCCCCAGCGCGCGGTCACGTTGTCGGTCGTTGTTCGAACCCGAGCAAGCGGCGATCAGTCCCAATCGACCAAATGGGCTTGCCCATGGCGTCGTATCCGCGAGTTTCGGGCTATCACCGAAGCGCGTCGTCGACAGTTGACGAAACGCGATAGTGGCGGATTGGCTTCTGCCGATGTCATAGAGATTTGCGCCGACCTACTTGGCGTAGATCATTCGTTGCTTACGGCGCGTACTCATAAATTAACCGCGTGAACCAATGTCCGCTTGTCCCCAATAGCGGCGCGAAAGTTGTCGGCCTTTCAAGAGGGGCCAAGCCCGGAAGTCGCTAGACCATTCGACTGGCTCACGAGGCCAAGTCGTCGAGCAACGCCTTGGCCTCTTTCAAATCGAGCGTGTCGAACCCTTCAGTGAACCAGCCGTAAACCGGAGCCAGCAGATCACGTGCCGCGGTGCGTTTGCCCTCATCGCGCCATAAGCGGGCAAGGCTCGTCGCTGCCCGGAGCTCAAGTGATTTCGCCCGTTGTTGCCGAGCGGTCTGTAAGGACTTCAGCAACCATTTGCTCCCTCCGAGCTGGCCGCGAGATAATGCCACCAACCCTCGCAGCCGGGAGATTTCCGCATCCCACCAGTGCTCGCCGCTTTGTTCCGCAATGGCAGCAGCAGCCGTCAGGGCTTCGGCTCCGCCGGGGTGGCCTGAGCGACAAAGCACTTCGCAAAAGAGCGCAAAGCTATAGGGAGCGTACTGGATCGTGCCTCGCTTCGCCGGATCAGCAAGCGCGGCGCGGTAGGAGGCAATCGCCGCCTCAATCCTATCCGGTGCTAACAACGCCCAGCCGCGGAGAACTCGTGGATCGAGCGGCAAGGCAAGGCGCTTCTCAGCCGCTAGGGTCTCTGCGCTCTCAATGCACTGCAGCACCGAAGCTGAGTCACGTCGGAACTGGTGCAATATCGACGCATGCAGACGCGCCATAGCAAGGCTGAAGGGATGGTTCATCCGTTCCGCAAGCGCCAACGCGTCATTCACGCGAGCGAGCGCCGTGTCAGGGTAGCCGAGCAGCCAGGCGCTCCAGGCACCTAGCGTTCCTGCACAGACTCCCGGGTCGTGGCCGTAGATGTGTGCGTGCGTCCGGTGCTGCTCGAAGTCATAAAGGGTTCGGCCCTTCTCGCAATGCTCCTGCGCCGGAGCGAGTTCGCCGCAGAAGAAATGTGTTGTCCAACCCGTATGATGAGCTTCGAGCCGAAGGCCGACATTATTACTCTTTTCGACCAGGCTCAGCAGCCTATCTGAAAGCTGGCGCGCCGCATTCCAATCCGACGTACGTCGGAAAGTCCACAACCCCCATATCGCGGTGAACTGAGAATCGATGTCCCCTATCTTATCGGAAAGCTCGTGCGCACGAGCGTGCGCTTTTGCTGCTTCGGCCGAGGAGAAGCCGTTGGCGTTACTAAGAGACACGCCTTTAGCGAGTTGAAGCTTGATCTCCTGCCGATCGCGCTGCGCATCCAAGAGAGATGGCAGAAGGGACAAACCACGATCGAAATGACCGACCGCCTCGGCATACGCGGAGCGGGACGCCGCAAACTGGCCCGCCTTTAGCCATTGATCAGAGGCTCGTTCCGCCTGTCCGGCACCCGTCAAATGATGGGCCAGTATCTCTGGCTGCCGATCGACCAGATCTGCGAAATGCTGCTCCAAGGTGGTGGCAACTCGTGCATGCAGCTCTTGCCGTCTTGGGCGCAGCAGCGTGCCATAGGCAGCGTCCTGCACCAGCGCGTGCTTGAATAGATAGCTGGAATACGGAGGCACACCTTGTCGGAACAACAAGCCAGCGGAGATCAGACGGTCTAAGGCGGATGCCAACTCTGGCTCCGGCTTGCTCGCAACGGAAAAAAGCAGGGTGTGAGAGAACTCTCGCCCGATCGCGGAACCGATCTGGGCCACCTCCTTGGCGGGCCCGAGCTGGTCGAGCCTCGCCATAAGCGAGGCGTGCAGGCTTGCGGGGACCGCCGCCGCAGGTGACGGAATATTGCCTGTAGTTCGCGCTTCGCCCTCGCTCTTGGTCTCCAGGACCGCCTTCGTCATCTCCTCCACAAAAAGGGGAATCCCGTCCGTGCGCTCAATGATGTCCTGCCGCACGCTCGCCGAAATAAGCTGGTTGCCCACGATGTGATCAATCACCGTCTCGATTTGGCGCTGCGCCAGCCGATTGAGGGTGAGAGCAGTGACGTAGGGCCGCCCGATCCAGTGCGGTTCGAACTCTGGACGAAACGTCACAATCAACAGCACACGGTAGCTCCGAAGCCGGTCAACGACCCCGCTGAAAGCTTCCTGACTCGTGGGATCGCTCCAATGTGCATCCTCGACGATCATTAGCACAGGTGTGGAGCGCGACAATGCCTCCACCTGTGACCCGAGCGCTTCAAATGTCCGCTGGCGGTGCTGTTCGAAGGGTATGTCGAGCACCGCGTATCGTCCGTCTTTTGGCAGCGACAGCATGTCGACGAATAGCGCCATATCCTCCAAAGAGGTTGAAGTCTGCGCCAATACTGTATCGAGCTTGTCCAGCTTCGTTTCCAGCGGGTCGTCATGCGCAAATCGTGCGGCCCGTTCCATCTGGCCGATGATCGGATAAAAAGCGCTGTCGGTATGCTGCGGCGAGCAGAAATAGCGCAATCGGGTATGCGGCTCGTTAGCGATGCTTTCCAGCAGCGCCGCCGTAAGCCGCGATTTGCCAATACCAGCCTCGCCGGAGAGCAGCACTACTTGGCCTTCACCACTCTTTGCCTTGGACCAGCGTCGCAACAGGAGTTCGAGTTCTTCGTCGCGCCCAACAAGCTCGGTCAATCCGTTCGCGTGCAAGGCCTCGAAGCGGCTTTCGACTGAAATCGGCCGCAACGCAGCCCATGCCCCTACGGCGCCTGAGATACCTTTGAGTTCTTTCGGCCCAAATTCTTCAAGCTCGAACAGATTGCCCAACAGCTTCCGAGTACTCTCCGCAATGACGACGCTGTTCGGCTCAGCAACGCCTTGCAAACGTGCCGCAAGGTTGGGCGTTTCACCGATTATGGCGTGCTCCTGAGAAGCGCCGGACCCGATGAGGTCGCCGACAACCACCAGTCCCGTTGCGATGCCGATACGCGTCTGCAGGGGCGCTCGGATCTTCAGAGCACCTACGCCATCCACCAACTCCAGCCCCGCCCGGACGGCCCGTTCCGCATCGTCTTCGTGCGCCTGCGGATACCCGAAATACACCAGTACTCCATCGCCCATATACTTCGCAACAAAGCCGCCGAACCGCCGCACGATGTCGGTGACGCACTTCTGATACGCGGAAATGATCTCGCGTAGGTCTTCAGGGTCCATGCGTGCTGAAAGTGCTGTTGAACCCACAAGGTCCGAGAACATCACAGTGACTTGGCGACGTTCGGCGGCGTCTAAGGGCGTCAACTCGGCCGTAACGCGTTGAGCTACGGCAGGGCTCCCAAGCTCCTGGATAGCCGCAAGCATTATGCGCCGATGCCCCAGCAGCACACCGATGTCCTTAAGGTCCTGATCAGTCAGATGGCGAAGTGCTGCGAAACCAATCCCGTTTTCAGCAAAACGCTGCGCGTACTCGGACATTCCGAGCTTTTGGAGCCAGTCGGCAATTTGCTGCATCGCGGCCCCTCCGGGTTTTGTGTAACCCACTCTGGACCGATAGGACCGAAAGTCTACCACGCGCGCCGACTTATTCCAGCACCCGCCGCGAGGTTGCAGGTCCGGTCAGGGTCATGAACGACAAAACTCAAGGCGAGCATAATAGGTCCGCTTTCGAGTGCCTAGCGGCCAGTTGAGCCCGACGGCCGCGCCGTGATTCAAGCCATCAGACGCAAGGGGCCGAATCATGCGCTACGAACTCACAGACAATGAGTGGTTTGCCATTAAGCCGATGCTGCCAAATAAGCCGCGTGGTGTGCCACGAGTGATGACCGTCGCGTCCTCGATGGCATCTTCTGGATCTTGCGCTCTGGAGCACCATGGCGCGACCTGCCAGAAAACTTCGGTCCGTACACGACCTGCTACAATAGGTTCGTTCGCTGGCGACGGGCGGGCGTGTGGGTCAAGCTCATGAGTGCACTGGCTGGCGCTCATGATGCTGCCGTGCAAATGATCGGACACGTCTATTGTTCGCGTGCATCAACATGGGGCCTGCATCACAAGGAACCAGCGCCAATCAATGGGAAGGTCACGCGGCGGCTTGACGAGCAAAATCCACGCGGTGGTCGATGGCAATGGCCTACCCGTACGGCTGGCGTTGAGCTGGCGGCGAGGCGCACGACGTTCGACTGGCCGGAAAACTGCTGTCTCGTCTTAAATCCGGATCAATGCTGCTTGCCGACTGAGGCTATGACGCCGACTGGACAGGGAGTTTGCCATGAAGAAGGGCGAGTGGGCCAACATCCCGCCGAAAAGCAATCAGCGATCCTATCTACTTTAGCCCGCACCTCTACCGCGCTCGCAATCAGGTCGAACGGTTCTTCAACAGGGTCAAGCAATGCCGTTGGGTAGCGACACGCTACGACAGGCTCGCCGCCAACTACCTTGCATTTGTTCAACTTGCGTCAATCCGGTTGTGGCTGCGCCTTAATGAGTCCGCGTCCTAGTGGTCCGCAGGCTGCGGATGTAATAGCCTTGTGCCTGAACGGCTGACTTGATTTCGTTGCTAACCTTGAGAACTCGTTTTCTGCTCTTGCGCCAGGTATGTGCAGAGTAAAGCGCAGGTACGGCAGAGCCTGTACTTAGAACGAGCAAGCCGCGCTTGTCATTGCGATAGATATCAAACATCGTTCGTCCCCGCTGACCATATTGAACTAAGAATGAAATATGTTTCGGTTGTCTCAATGGCCGAGCTTAGTATTTCGGTCGGCTGTGCGGGTTGTAAATCTGCAACGCCAGCGACTTTCCTTCAGTTCGTTCCGGATACGGAACGAACTGAAGCAGGCCCCGGCCGCCGTCAAATTGCTGCGTATGCAACTACTTCAGTCACATGTTGGGGCGGAATCGAGCAGGAAGCGGCAGCCGCCGTCTTCACGGATTCGCCCGTGTGGTTGCTCGTGCACGGCAGCGCCGACACGTTACCGTGGGCGGCGATGCACCTGGCCCGGAGGCGATATAGCTACATCTTTCGCTGACTGCCTGTTCAGTAAGAATCACCTCACAAGCGCGATGAAGATCGTCGGCAAACCGGGCCTGATTGCAGCCATCCGCGCCACTTAAAAGCGGGAAAGTGCGTCCAAAGGCGACGCCGCGCGTCGCTATAACCACCTTGGCCGGCTACTTAGACGTTCCAACGCGAAAAACACTGGCGGCCTGGCGATCGTCGACCACGGCCGCCTACGAGCTATCCGTTTCCACACACCCAAGACCAACAGCGCACCTCGCAACGGCTCAGCTGCACGTTCACTTGAGATCGACGCAACTGGGCGTCAGCCGATTTCGCCGAGGACCCCAACGCGTGCCCGTGTTGACCCTCATGTCTTACGAATTTTTGGGTGTCCTAGTTTCTACTTTCCATCGTTTTATAGTCGGTCGCAATAACGGGAAGCGACTCTCTTTCTTCTTCTTCGGAGAATGGGCATGAACCAGCATCCAAGTCGCATCGATCGAGAAATTTCGGGGCGGTCTGAACTGGTCAGGCAGGAGCGGGGACCTATGATGGTCCACCTGTTCGATTTCGCCGAGACTGCGACCGCGAGGCTATGCCAAGTCCCCGCTAACTCATCGGCGGTGGTGCTCGCCCTCGTAAGGGAAGGCCGCCTCAGTCGGCCCTCTTTCCTTTGGTAATCCGCGCGCATGCGGAAGGGCGTCAGGTTCGAAGCTTGGCACAACAACCTGCGGCCATCGCTCAGCGCGTGCAAACAGAGCGGCCCCAGCGGGATGGGGGCCAAGGGCTGGGGCCGCCATTCCGCACCGGACGGTAATCGGCGGCAAGCGTCCGGTGGATCAAACCAAGTCAGTTCGGAACCGATGGTTCCAAAGGCTATTCCGCGATCGCACATGAACCTTGCCACGCTGTGTGAATGGGATATCGGGGACTTTGCAATGACCCTCCCGGACTGGAAGTCGCCGGCCCTTGTGTACTCATTAAGCGGCTGGCCGCTTGATGTCCGCTCAACTCCTAACAGCGGCGAGAAAGCGGACGTCTCCCGAGGTCGCTGAAGGCCATAAGCGGGAATGCTAAATGAGCAGCTCAAGCCTCACCGCGCGAGGACGTGTGCAGTCCACTCCCCTCAGGAGAGTTTTCGATCTATCCCGCTCGGTGTTGCCGCGGTGACTTCAATCGTAGCCGACACGGTCATGATCGGAACGTCTCTCGTTCTTACGAAAACGGACAACTTGTCGGTTAAGCCCGAAGGGCTGTGGTCTCGTATCCCCTCGGCGAGATATCTCATCGCGGCGTCCCGCGCGGCGGCCAAGTCCGAAAGTTCTTCGCCCTGGTCGTCAAGAATGATGCCCGCCGAGTCCTGATAGTCGAAGTAGAAGCGCATGTGGGCCAACACGGTCCTGGTCCGGGCGATCCTCTGACCAAGCGCCGTCCCATGCGTTGATTTCACTTACTCAAAATGAGCCGTTCGCTACAAACGAGTATCCCGTCCACTCCTCAAGGGCCCCGGTTCACTTCCTTCAAGGAAGCGCTCACCGATGCATCAGGCGCCTTTGCCAGTGACAGATCGCGAGACGGCTTGTGTGCTCAGAGCGGCGGGCGGAGCTTCTTCCGGTTGAGGGCTAATCTTAGTCTCTCCCTCAGCAGACGGATTTCGTCATATTGCTTTTCGATCTCTGGATTGATGCGCAGCCGTTCCAATTGCTGCTCGTGCAGTTTCGACAATGCAGCAATATACGAACTTTGGATGGGCGGGACACGCATGATGACCCTTCAATAGAATACGAGAAAAGCCGATCTCAAAAACTTGGCCGAAGCACAACTTAGGAAGAAATTTGGGGGGCCTTTCTGACAATGCGGGCTCGCTGGCAAAGTTCGCCCGTTGCGTCTTTATGACGCCATCGGGCGGCCCCCCGACCTTCAGGACTTCAGCTTCTGGCGAAGCTTCCCGATCAATTCGCGGAGGTTCGCGGCATACTCTTCGATGATGCGCCGCCTGACCTCGTCGCTCTCGCGGGGCTTCACGTCTGGCTTGTCCGGCGGCATATCACTCATGGCAGTCATACCTGCGGCTCGCGGCAGGCGGCCTTTGATCTGGAGCAATAGTTCCACCCTCAGGGCTGTCCTTTGACCTGTCGGTTGCGGACTATCTTCTCCATTTTGGTGGAGGCCAATTCGGCGCGAGCAAGGAGAAGCTGGTCGCGCCGCAACTCAAGAAGGCGGCACAGCTCGCGGGCGCGCTCGCGCAATTTACGACTGTCGTCGCGGGTGGCGCGCGCCCTGATGATGTCCAGATCGTCCATAGGGCATTCGGATGCGATCTCGCCGGTTCCCGCATTTAACCAGATTAAAAGCGTCCACTCCCTCAGGGGCAGCGCGATGCCCTGGAGTCCGGGAATGGGCTGGTCCGGCCGTGCTCCTGCCCCGCCAGCAAGCGAAGCTGGCAAGGGGCGCCAACGACGAGGAGCACGCCATGTCTCAGACACCCAATACCGCGATCGCCGTGATCGGCATCGATATCGGCAAGAACTCGTTCCACGTCGTGGGCCACGATGCGCGCGGGCGCCATCGTGCTGCGGCAAAAGTGGTCGCGTGGCCAATTGGAAGCGCGGCTCGCCAATATGCCGCCTTGCCTGATCGTCATGGAAGCCTGCGTCGGCGCACATCAACTGAGCCGCAAACTCGTATCGCTTGGTCACGATGCCAGGTTGATGCCGGCCAAATATGTCCGCCCCTATAGCAAGGGACAGAAGAACGACTTCAATGATGCCGAAGCGATTGCCGAAGCCGTGCAGCGCCCGACGATGAAGTTCGTGGGGACCAAGACTGCGGAGCAACTGGATCTGCAGGCGCTGCATCGGGTGCGCGAGCGGCTGGTGTCGCAGCCGTTAAAGGCTTTGGCTCACGCCTCATCTCGAGAACACTGGAAGACGATTTCCGAGGGACGGTTACTGTGTCCTATGGATCGAGCGGGCTCACTTGCCGTCTCACCGCCCCCGTTGCAAATCTAAAGACTTCACCACAATAGCAGAAGTCTTTTACCCGAGCTACGTTGACCAAGGCCAAGACGAGGCGCCCGCTCGCGGCTCCGCCGGCATCGAGGCGAGTGTTCGCGAGACAATCTAGAACTTGCGGTATGGCCCGAAGCCGAAGAGCGCCTCAGTTAACGTGATGTCCGCTTTCGCTGGTAGAATGGGCGCCGAGTTGCACTCGCGTCGACCGTCGCTTTTGAGCCGTAGCAGATGAGGATTTTAGAACGTCTCCGTGGCGTGCGACTGCTCAATTGCGAGGACACGAAAGAGGCCAGCCGCGTCGGCCTATCGTGCGTCGGGACGTACTCCGATCTCGCCAATGAGCAGAATTATGGCCGAAAACTGTTCCCACAGATGACGTCGAATGAGATAGGATTGCTCATCCACGGAGCCAGGTTCGTCCGCTTCAGTAGCTAGTTGGCAAACTCTAAGACGCCCTGGGTGCGCTGAGGACATGACAATGAGCCATGACGTAAGAGCTTGGCTTGAGCATCTCGGACTCGGGCGATATGCCGAAACGTTCGCACAGAGCGGCGTCGATTTTGATCTGCTGCCGGATCTCAGTAACAGCGATCTGAAAGATCTCGGGATTGCAAGGCTAGGTGACCGCAAGCGTCTGCTCAGGGCAATCGCCGCGCTCATGCGGACCAAGCCCTTAGCGGCAATTCCTCCGAGCACATCCGAGGCGGAACGTCGTCAGCTGACGGTGATGTTCTGCGATCTCGTCGATTCTACCGCTCTCTCCAGCACTGTCGATCCCGAACAGCTGAGAGAATTACTGCTCGCCTATCAAGCAGCTTGCGTCGCCGTCATTGACCGCTATGACGGCCATCTCGCGAAATACCTTGGAGACGGTCTGCTGGTCTATTTCGGTCTTCCGCGTGCGCATGAGGATGACGCCCAACGTGCGGTGAGTGCTGGGCTGGATATTGTCGAGGCGGTCGTCCTGCTGAATCGAGACTTGTCCAAGAAATTCGGTATCGAGCTCAGTGTCCGCCTTGCCGTGCACACCGGGCTTGTGGTGGCAGGCGAGATGGGTGCGGGTGGCGCACGCGAGGAAATGGCGATTGTCGGTGAAACACCGAATGTTGCTGCGCGGCTACAGTCGCTGGCCGCCCCCAATGCCTTAGTGATCAGCTCCAGCACACAGCGGCTGGTCGCTGGCTTTTTCACCTACGAAGACATTGGTGTCCACCAGCTGAAAGGCGTCGCCCGTCCTGTGCAGGCGTGGCGCGTGACCGGCGAGCGTCTGACCGAGAGTCGTTTTGAGGCGCTGCATCCTGGCGGGCCATTCCCGCTGATCGGTCGCGAGGAAGAGGTCAATTTATTGCTGCTCCGCTGGGAGCAGGTGAAGCAAGGCGAGGGCCAGGTCGTATTGCTCTGTGGGGAGCCTGGCATCGGCAAGTCGCGGATTGCCGAGGCGCTCATCGAGCGAATAGCGGATCTGCCGCATGCACGGTTGCGGTGCCAATGCTCGGCATATTTCGCGACCAGCGCGCTATATCCCTTCGCGCGCCAGTTGATACAGGCGGCCGGGTTCCTGCCAACTGATCCACCCGCGATTAAATTGAACAAGCTCGAGCAGATGTTGACCGAATCTGGACAGGCAGTGCCCGAGAAAGCATCGCTGTTTGCAGGTTTGCTGTCGATCCCTGTTGCTTCGCACTATCCGAGGCTGGAGCTGACGGCAGAGACCCTTAAGCAGAGAACGGCGACAGCATTGGTCGATCGAATGCTTGGGTTGGCGACCCGGAAGCCGGTGCTGATCGTGGTGGAAGACGCGCATTGGATCGACGCTTCGAGCGCAGACTTAATAGTGGCCGCGATGGATCGTGTGCAGGATTCTCGGGTCCTGATCCTGATTACCTACCGACCCGACTACGTACCGCCATGGAGCGGCCGCCCCCATCTAACCATGCTTACGCTCAATCGGCTAAGCCCAGCGCAGGCAGCTGACATGGTTGGTGCGTTTGCTGCTACCGAAGCGCTGCCGGCGGAAATAATTCAACAGATCGTCGCAAAAGCGGACGGCGTGCCGCTTTTCATCGAGGAGCTGACCAAAGCGGTACTCGAGGCCGGCTTGGCCGACGGCGAAACTACTAGCGGGCGTGCCGGGCGACTGCAGCTCTCGGTTCCGGTGACGCTGCAGGACGCCCTCGTTGCGCGGCTGGACCGGACAGCCGGGACGAAGGAAGTCGCGCAAGTGGCGGCGGTGCTGGGCCGCGAATTCAGCGAGGCCCTCCTGACAGCTGTCTTGCCACCGAAGCGAGACGCACTGACCGCGGCCTTGGATGCGCTGGTTCACGCGGGACTACTGTTCCGCCGCGGCTTGCCCCCTCAAAACAACTACGTCTTCAAGCACGCGCTGGTGCAGGACGCCGCCTATGGAACCCTGCTCTTCACCTCCAGACAGCAACTGCATGCGCGAACCGCCGACGTACTTGAGCAGCAATTCCCGGAGATTGCAGAAGCGGAGCCCCAACTGCTGGCACACCACTACGCGGCCGCCGGCATATACGATCGCGCGATCGCCTATTGGCAGCGGTCCGGCACGCGTGCGCGCGAACGTTCCAATTACGTCGAGGCTGAGCACGCCTTTACCGCGGCGGTCGCACTTGTGCCGCAACTGCCCGACCAGGCGCGGAAGCGTACTGAGCTTGACCTGCAGATGTCGCTGGGCGCGGTGTATCGTGCCCTCCGTGGCTCGGGCTCACTGCAGACTGAGATCAGCTATAGGCGTGCCCGCGCACTATGTGAGGAGATTGGCGACGCCGATCGGCTGTTGGAAGTCATGTATGGTCAGTTTGTCGGTGCTTTCAATCGGCCGAAGCTTCATGATGCCGAGCTCTATGCGAGCGAGTTCATGGAGGTTGCGCAGATTGACCAGAATGCTTCAGCGCTGAAGGTGGCAGAGTATTTGATTGGCAGCACAGCATTTTTGCTGGGTGACCTTGTGCGCGGTCGCCAACATTTGGAAGAGTCGCTGCGCGTCGATAACGTAGACCATGGGCGCGTCAATCGTTACTCGCACGGCCAGTATCCCACTTGGCCACTGACATACTTGGCATGGACCATGTTCGTGCTTGGATTTCCGAACCAGGGGCACGCTTTAGCCGCAGAAGCCATTGCGGCTTCAAGGAAGGGCTCAGAGTTCTACTATGCAATGGCACTTAGCAACGGTTGCTATCTGCATCATATGTGCGGAGATTGTGCGGCCGTGGAGGCGAACGTTGCTAGGCTGCTCGATCTTGCGGCGAAGAAAGGGGTCGTGTTCCGCGCGCAGATGCGCCTTTTCGAAGGCTGGACACGGGCTTGTCGCGGCGCACCCGAAGGTGGGATAGAGCTGATGCGTGACGCGCTGGCTAAGCTCGTCGCGACGGAGCAGAAGGTCGAGCATCCCTATAAGAGATCAATCCTGGCCGAGATTTGTCTGCAAGCCGGTCGGTGGTCGGAAGCGGAGGAACAGCTCGGCGAGGGACTACGCCTAGTGCGGGCCACGGACGAACGCTGGTATGAGGCGGAGTTACACCGGCTTGCCGCCGAACTTGCGCTTGCAGAAGGGGACAAGGTGAATGCCGAGGTAAAATTCCGGCGAGCGCTCACGCTTGCGACGGCGCAGTCGGCGCGGATGTGGGAGCTACGCGCGGCGAAGGGACTTGCCCGGCTGTGGCGCGAAGCTGGCAAGATCGACGAGGCGCGTGCCCTACTGGCGCCGGTGCTCGGCAGCTTCACCGAAGGTTTCGACACGCGCGATCTCATCGAGGGCAGAGCACTCCTCGATGAGCTGGCCTGATGCACGGGAGCCAGTTTGGGGGGCCGGCGCCAGCTTCTCATGGTCTAGGTCCGTAGCTGGCCCATCAGCGAAGTCGCGGCATGCCTCGGTTAGGTCCGGTCGGTGAGGTTTGGCGGACCAGTGTTGCTCACATTGTGTTGTTCACATTTTCGCCCGAAGCGGACTACCTTCTAAACGCATCAAGTCATGGTGCCAGGCATGAAGCATCGGACGCGTGGGTGGCCGTCAATGTAATGTCTCCAAACCATTGTACGGCCGAAACGGTTTGGTTGTGTGACAACGGCGCCGTCAGGCACGTCAACCCATTCGTTGTCGATGCGGACGCGGTAACGCCCACGATCGGACTCCCAATCCACGTCGGAAACTATGTACCCGTCAAAATCGGTGCAGCACTTTCCGAACTGGCTCTGCAAGCTTTCAAACCATGGCTTCAGCGGAGAGTTGTCGTATCGGCCATCATCGCCCGCGAGCGCTCGCGTCACTAGCATCGCTAAACCAAGCAACAGTGCCCCAGCTTTTGCTGAAAACATCTCTTTGCTCCGCGATTGACGCCGTCCGGAAAACAAGACAGCGCTTACAGCTGCGACCCGGCGATGAGCGCGACAGCCACAATCGTTTGATGCTTCGTCATGGGAGACCTTCGTCCCCGATGCGTACAGAAGTGGGTCCCCCAATTCGGGCAAAGGTTCAACAACTGGACAACACAACTAAAGGTAAGCCATGCTGCGGCTTTACTCCGGGCAACTGGGGGAGTGCGGCGCGGCTGATGACATTTCTTGACCGATGAAAGGTCCGAGATGCCCGCATCATCATTTTTTGAGCGAAAGCGAGCTGATCGCAACTTCGGCAGGCCATCCCTTTTGGGGCATGTGGGAAGGCCGGTGGATGCATCCACTCGACATGCTCGACCAAAAGCGGATATTGCCTCTGGCTTACTTCAGCTTGTAGGTGCCGGTCTGATGATTGCAGTCCTGAAACGTTCCCGCTTTCACGATCGGGAAAGGCCCTAGGGGGTGGACTGTGCCGCTTGCCTTCATGTCTTCGTATTTTCCGGTACCTGAAACGTTTTCTCGGGTGAGACTTCCGTCACTTGCGAGCGAAAAGTATGCCAGGCGTTTGTCTCCGTCGACATCTACCGTCTCGCACACGGTGGACCCTGTGAATTTTCCGTCAAGCGAGGCGTTCATGCCAACGCATCGGAAGGTGTTCTTGTCAAACATGCCGTCGGGAGGATTGCTGCGGGTAGTGCCGGTCATTTCAAAACTAGATGCAGTGTGGGTTTTTGAGAATGTAATCACGTTGTTCGCGCCGGACCAGCAGGCTGTGTAATCGTAGCTGCCTTCCTTCGGCGGATCTGCTGCTAATGCAGGACCACCAGACGCGAGCCCTAGCAGTGCGATGAAACAGAAGAACTCCAATGTCTGGCCCATATGCTCGTCTCCGATCAACGAGGGGTTGAATAAATGACCGTTGCAGGTTTCACCAGGTCAATCAACCAGCACACCTTACGTAAGCAAGCGTTAAACCGGCGGTCTCTTTGTGTCGGTCTACCGCGAGGACTTACCCGTTCTAGAATGGGGTAAGCACTTGGTTGTAAACTAAGAAGCCTACTCTTCAGATCTTTCATCGTCTTTGGCATCTTCGTAGTGCGGGAGTTGTCAACTTCACGCACTTCGGAAATTGGGGTAAGTGCGGGTTGTCAATTCGCATGATTAATCCTTGGCGATCACAAGTATTTAGCGCACTTCAACCAACACCGACGCGAATGGACCCGACGCGAAAATATTCATTGCCAGCGGATGTGCCCATTTTGAGTGGATCAGCTCTACTGACGCACCTTTGCTTGCTGAGCTCCGCCTGCGACACCGTGCTACTCTTTGTTTGGTCTGTAACTCTTGCTGGAGCGTTCCTCAGGGCATAGCCTGCTCGCTCGCATAAGTTCTCTGCGCCATCATAAAGGGAGGGAACGATGGCTATTAATCGTGTACTCATCGCATCGTTTTTGCTGGTTGCCATTCTGACCAGCTCGAGCGTCGTTGCTCAGAGCGTGCCGCCGGAAGGTTCGGTCTCAGTCATATTCACCGCTACGCCGATTCCAGCGCCCAAGCCAATGTCCATCGGCGGCGGCAAAGAGTTTGTTTTTATCAACCAAGCCATGGCAGCCTCGAACGAGGCGGGAAACCCTGTACTCAACAACATGGGTGGACGCTGCCAGCTGAGCCGCCTTACGGATTCGTCGGCAAAGACGGCGGAGATTCACGGATACTGTACTTACGTCGACAAGGACGGCGATCAGTTGTTCGAGCAGTGCGACTGGATGCCTGGATCCCCCAACAATTGCAACATCACTGGTGGAACGGGGAAATTTGAAGGTCTCCAGGCTGCGCTCGTCGTCACCATAGACCCGCTTAAGAGCAACTTCGAAGGCGTCAGTCAGGTCATTGGCCACAAGAAGGGGACGTACAAATTCGCTAAGACGAACTGAGCCAACCAAGCTTGGGCAGCTACATACGTTCGAAACCGATGCCCGGATAATACGCGATGATCCGCGGCTGAGGCAATTCTGATAGTACCACGAGTTTTGGCTGCCCCTGGCAGGTGCCGCCGCTGCTTGGCCGCGCGGGAGCCGAGCGGAAGCCGCTCGACTGCCGAACGACAGACGCGATGACCCAAAGCTGATATCGAGCGACGCAGGCCACTCGTGGAAACGTGAACTCCTTCACTCGCAATCTGCCGGTCCTCCCACGCTAGTTTGAAAGGCTGGGTTGTTCTCAAGAGGAGGAAGCTGAAATGCGTGAACCAAACGTCGAAAAATTGAACGCGCTGGTAGGAAAGCTGGTCGGCGACCTTGGCATCTCGCTTGGCGGTGCAAGCATACTGCTCGGCGATCGCCTCGGGCTCTACAAGGCGATGGCGGATGGTGCCGTGATCACTCCGTCCGAGCTTGCGAAGAGGACCGGACTGCATGAGCGTTACTTGCGCGAATGGCTGTCCGGGCAGGCCGCCTCAGGATACATCGACTACCATCCGGAAAAAAATGCATTCTCACTTTCGGCGGAGCAGGCCATGGCTTTCGCCGAAGAGGGGTCGCCAGCCTTCTTTGCGGGCGCATTCGATGTCGTGCAGTCCACGTACCTCGACGAACCCAAAGTCGCCGAAGCGTTTCGAACCGGGAAAGGCGTTGGTTGGCACGAGCATTCGAAATGTCTGTTCTCTGGCACCGAACGCTTCTTCAGGCCGGGCTATAACGCCAATCTAGTTTCGAACTGGATTCCGACGCTCGAAGGCGTCGAAGCGAAACTGAAAGCCGGCGCCAAGGTGGCCGATGTCGGATGCGGCCACGGCGCCTCTACGATTGTGATGGCGCAGGCCTACCCCAATTCAGAGTTCTTCGGGTTCGATTACCACAAGCCTTCGGTCGAACGGGCGAAGGTCCTGGCGCAAGAAGCGGGAGTTGGAGATCGCATCACGTTCGCGCAGGCCAGCGCCAAGGATTTTCCGGCTAAAGACTATGATCTGGTGGCGTTCTTCGATTGCCTGCATGACATGGGCGATCCCGTCGGGGCAGGCAAACATGTCAAGGAAACACTAGGCAAGGACGGGGCGTGGATGATCGTCGAGCCGTTTGCTCATGACAATCTCAAGGATCGTAGAAGCCTATGAGAAGGACCTTCGGAGGCAGGGCCTCCTCGATTTCGACGATCTTGTGATCTTCGGCTATCAACTCGTGGCGCAACATGACTGGGTGCTCCCAGTCATCGCCGCGCAATTTCCGGTATTGGCGGTTGACGAATATCAGGATCTCGGGCTTCCGTTGCATGAAATTGTCAAGCGGTTGGCATTCGACGGAGGCGTTCGCCTCTTCGCGGTTGGCGATGCCGACCAGTCCGTTTACGGATTTACAGGTGCCGACGGAGCCCTACTCCTGGAACTAGCAGCGAGACCGGATGTTGAGGAAGTGCGTCTGCAACTCAACTATCGTTCGGCAGGTCGCATTATCCGCGCATCGGAATTTGTTCTGCAGGAAGCGCGTGGCTATGAGCCACGCGACCCAGAACGGCAAGCAACGATCAAATTCACGGAACGCTCTGGCGGGCTGGAAGATCAAGCCGCCTACGTGATGGAGACAATCATTCCTGAGGCGCTCGCGGCAGAAGCTGATCGAAGATTGGGCGACATAGCGATTCTATATCGCGCCGCGCCGATAGGGGATGTGATGGCAGAGGCCGCGACAGCAGCGGGCTTCGATTTCATCCGCGTCGACAATGCCGCGCCTTACAAGAAGGTAGGCCTCACGAGCTGGATCGAGGATTGCGCGGCTTGGTGCGCCGGCGGCTGGCGTGTGGGCAAACCGCAACTCGGCGGGTTGATCGGTCGTTGGTTAGGCTTTCGAGCCGGGCGCGCTAGCGAGCAAGCAGCGCGCACGGCAACAGTCGCGCTGACCAGCTTTCTCATGTCCCATCGAGCTGAAGAGGCGCAGGCGGCGGATTTCGTCGCGGCGATAAGGGCCGAGCTGGTTGATCAACTTTCCGTTGTAGAGCCAAGCCTTGCCGACCAGTATGAGCAGGTTGGCCGAATGGATGCAGCGCTTGCTGAAGGTGGCAAGTTGGAGGGGCTTGATCTCGTAAGTTTAGGTGGGAGAGACGGCTCGCCCAAGCACCTCAACCTCCTCACCCTGCACTCCGCCAAAGGTTGTGAATACGATGTGGTAATTATGGTCGGTATGGATCTGGGCGCCGTGCCTTGGCGAAATGAAGGCGAGGCTGAGTTACGGGAGAGTAGGCGTCTATTTTACGTTGGGCTAACCCGTGCGCGCGACGCCGTTCACATGCTCTATTCGGGATGGGTTCCGGGTCGGTACGGCGTCCAGCGCCTCGGACCTTCGCCATTTGTGACCGAACTTGCGGAGCGACTTGCTGCTGCTGAGGCTGTACTCGACGCAGTCCCTCCGAGGCGATCGCAGTAGCCTCGATAAGGCTTGGTCAGGAACAGCTTAGACCAGGCCATAAACCTCAAAGCCAGCGTAGAGATAGGGCTCGCTAAACATTCCAGCTGCCGGTGCAGCCGCGATCCTCTGAACCGCTGTAGCACGAGCACCTGGGTCGGGTACCAGATTGAGCAGCTCGAGAGTCTCGCATGTCACCGCCCGGCCGAGAGCCGCCGATGTTGCGGGCAGATCCGCTGCCTCCGCCAGAACACGAGCCTCAACAAGTTCGAGCTCTAAGCGGGCCTCGGGTGGATCATCGGGTGCGGCGTTTGCGCGAGCCTGGATCAGTGCGCCCTTCGCCCCGGGCAGGTCGCTTAGATTGCGTCGACACACGGCCATGTTGACGTAGACTTGGAACTGGACCAGCCGATCGCCGGCCGTCAGCGTGGGCAGCACAGCTTCGAGATTATCCAAAGCTTCTTTATGCTCTCCCGTGTTCATCATCGCTGTAGCGGTGTTGGTACGAAGCGCGGCGGGAGGATGCTCGTCTAGCGCCGCGTAGGCGTCGAGAGCCTGACGGCCAGTATTAGCGGACCACTCGAAGTCCTTCTCTTCGTAGGCGATAATCGCCGCCTGCTGCAGGACGCGCGCAAGCAGTGAGATGGAACCTACCCGTCGAGCTATGTCTTCGGCATCGTTCGCGGCACGGTATGCGGCCTGGATAGCACCGTGGCTGGCAAAGAGACCAGCCGCTCGAAGATAGGCGTTGACCTGCTTCTCCGGTTGGTTCGCCTTCGCGTACACCGCAGTCGCCACAGCGAGCACCTTGGGCGCCAGCTCTTCTGGTCGGTCATCGCTCAAAACGGCGTCGCAGAGATCGTCAGTCAGTTCGACCAGATCTCGGAAATGGCGCTCCGTGCGGGCTAGTGCGACGAAAGCTTTTGTAGCTTCAAGCGCGGGTTTCAGCTCACCGGCCTGCATCCAGCTCCGTGCGCTGAGTTCGAGGAAAAGCGCTTCCCGGTCGGGTTCGCGGCGGTGTTTGAAGATGCTAACGGCCGCGTCGGCGAACAATCCGGCTGCGGTAGGCTTATCCCGAGCAAGCTTCATGATGCGGTTGTAGAGGACGATCAGCTCGTTGTGAGGGATTGGATTCGTCAACCGCCGCTTGAGCCGTTTGCGGAAGGCGACTGGCGTGATCGCATTCAAGTCGATTGAATCAGGCCATTTCATTTGCGCATCATATGGAGTAAGCGCCACGCTGATCCGTCATAAATGTCTCCCCTAATCACGCCAGCAAGATGACCGCGCCAACGAGCTGGATTGTCACCGACGCGATATTTCATCCTCGCGCCCAATCGAGGATGCGCTCGATTCGCCCGCGAAGCCGAGATGCTGTCTCCGTTGTGTCTTTCCGGATTGGCCGCAGAACCTTCAGAACGAGCTCGTCATCCATCTCTGCGACGGCGTAGACACACTTATACGGTTAAGGGCGATCGGAACCCGTTCGGGTCCCTCTACCCCAAATTTGCTCAGAAGTCCCGGCAAATCGGCCCATCTCTTGCTCAGGCCGCCACCACTTGCCATAGTGCAAGACTGGAGGCCGAACTCGCCTTCGCACCTCGCCACGTCAACAGGTTCCGTTTGAGGCGCCTAGGTGCATGCGTCTTTGGAAGCGCACCAAGCCGTTCTTGGAAGATCGTGTCCGACACTGTGCGCAGAACATTGGAATCTTAATCGGTTACGTCAGGTGGCTCGGGCACGGTTCGACTGGCGATTTTTATTGCGATGCGCCTGAGAAGTTCGCAACGAAAAAGTTAAAATTCCTATTGCGAGTTGATTGGAGCCCTTGGTGGTGTCCCTCAAACGAGCTCGCCCGTTGCGCTTTGAATGGGAGAATTGAGAGGCGCATCGATCCTTCGATCCCGAGATAGCGCCGTCCACGAAGCGCCGGCGAGCCACATTATGCGCATCGTCTGCGCGCCCGCGAGTGGTGAGAAGACGCGCAGAAGAGCAGCGAGAGTAACAAAGGCGTAGATTGCCTGCGTCCCTAATTCGGCAATAAGCGGTCGCCCCGTGTGCCCCAGCGAGGCGCGGGGTCATGATGGCCAGCGTCATTGTGCCGATCGCGCCAACCGCCAAGGCATGGAGAGCTGGAACTAATGCACAGTTACGATAAGCTGTTTCACCATCTCCAGTTTTCGAGGTCCAATGTCTGAAGTGGACTGGCTTAGCCATCTCCTGCAAATCGTGACCGTTACCGGCCAGCTCGAAGTCCGTTGCGCGTACGGCGCGCCATGGCGTGTTACCTGGGCCAGGGCAGCGCCGAATGAGATCCCCTATCACGTTATTGTCGGAGGCCGGGCCATTCTCGAGGATCCTGAGTCGAGAACAGCGTGGGAGCTAGTGAACGGGGATATCGTGCTGCTCCCTCATGGTGCTGCGCATGTGCTGCACGACGGCAGCGGCCAAACGCCGGTCCGTACTCACGAGAGCCGGGGCTCTGCCGGATGGATGTTGAGCGAGAACGATGGGCGGGGTGAGCGACTGGATCTGCTGTGCGGACGGTTTTTCGTCGCGCCACCCCATGATCGACTGATCCGCAACTACCTGCCCGCTAATGTGGTGACACGGGCTGTGGACAGCGATGGAGAAGAGGGCATCGGGTCCGCATCCAACCAACTTGCCGGCCTTGTCGGGCTGATGCGAATGGAGTCCGCTGGTAACAGGGCGGGAGGGCGCGCCATTCTCAACGCGCTCTCTTCGGTCCTATTCACTCTCGTCCTGCGCGCCGCGAGCGAATCCGGAAAATCGGCCGAGGGCTTGTTGGCCGTGGCTGGCAATCCGCGACTGGCTCCAGCCGTTGCGGCGATGTTTGCGGATCCAGCGCGGCCTTGGAAACTGCCCGATCTGGCCGATTTGTGCGGGATGTCGCGCGCTACGTTCATGCGCCAGTTCCAGGACAAGCTGGGTCGCTCCGCCCTCGATTTGTTGACCGATCTCCGCATGAGTCTGGCCGCCAACGAGTTGAAGAAGCCAGGGATCAGCACTGAGGCGGTGGCCGAGACCGTTGGGTATCAATCCGTTTCGGCATTCCGGCATGTCTTCGCCGAAAGGATGGGGATGACGCCGGGGGAGTGGCGGCGACTGGCGCACAAAGGCGAGTAAGGCGGGCGCCCTAGGATCCAGAAAGCGCAGTCTGATCCTTTCACGCATCATTTTGCGCCAATCCAGTCTCGAAATTATCACTCGTCCCCGTAAATTAGGCTCCGTGATCACTTGATGAGGGAGCCATCCAATGAACTGCGTCAGCCTTACCACCACCGGACCCGCAACCCGCGTAGCCGCCGAAACCATCGGGGAGACCGGGAAGAACGAAAACGCTTTCGTGACGAACGCCGTCATCGAAACGATCCTGAGCCGCAGTGCCGCCAAGTACTACGAACCTACCGCCACGCTGAGCGACGACCAGATCCGCGACCTGGTGCGTATCGGCACGTCCGCGCCAACCTCCTTCCACCTGCAGAACTGGCGCTTCATCGCCGTACGCTCGTCAGAAGCCAAGGCACGGCTGCGTCCGATCGCCTGGAATCAGCCCGCGATCACCGACGCGGCTGTGACCTTCATCATCATCGGTAGGCTGGCCGATGCCAGCACCGTCCCCGACCGTCTGGCGCCCGTGGTGGAAGCCGGCATCATGCCGGCGCACCTGGTGCCGGAGTGGGAAATCCCAGCTCGCGGTCTGTATGACGATCAGCCGCAGCGCCAGCGCGACGAAGCCGTCCGCTCCGCGACCTTTGGCAGCGCGGCGATCATCTACGCGGCCCGTTCGCTGGGCCTGGGTTCAACGCCGATGATCGGTTTCGACTCCGATGCGGTGCACCGCGAGTTCGGTCTGGCCGAAGACGAAGTGCCGGTCATGCTGTTGACCGTTGGGCCGGAGCGAGCCGGCAACTGGCCGCAGAAGCCCCGCTTGCCCGTGGTTGATGTCCTGGACTTTGCATAATCAATAATCAACTCGAGATATTATGGAGACAATGATGTCAAGAATTGCCGCTCTGAAGCCGGAACAGGTGCCGCCTGAATCGAAACCGACTCTCGATGCGTTCACTAAGAACATCGGGTTCACCCCAAATATGATGGCAGCCTTCGCGCAGAGCCCGATCGCGTTCAACTCCTGGGCAACCCTGCTCGGATCCCTGAGCAAAGCGCTCGACGTAAAGACGCGAGACAGCATCGGGCTCGCCGTTTCCGAAGTGAACGGCTGCAACTACTGCCTGACCGTTCACAGCTTTACAGCCGAACATATGGCCAAGCTGCAGGCCGATGACATCATTCTGGCCCGAAGGGGTCGCGCCAAGGATCGGAAGCGGGACGCAGCCGTCCAGTTCGCACGCAAAGTCATTGAGACCCGCGGCCACGTCCACGACACTGATCTGAAAGCCGTCCGCGACGCTGGCTACACCGATGCGAACATCATCGAGATCGTCGCGCTTGTGGCCATGTACTCGCTGACGAACTTCTTCAACAACGTGTTCGATCACGAGAAGGACTTTCCCGCCGTTACGCCGGCCGGCTCGATCTGAGCTCGGTCCTGGCCCACCCTCGTGATGCTGTTGGAACAATCACATGAAAATCCTCCATATTGATGTCAGTCCGCGCCTGGAATCGCATAGCCGCCAGCTTTCAGCGGCGATCGTCGAAAGGCTTCTCGAGGTTGCGCCCGGGGCGGGCATCACTCGGCGTGATTTAGGGACTGAACCCTTGCCTCACGCCATGGCTGATTACGCGGTCGCACTGTCGTCGCCGGCCACCTTGGCGGCCCCACCGAAGGGCGCTCTGGATGTTTCCGAAGCGCTTATTCAGGAAGTCGAAGCGGCCGATGTGATTGTCATCGGAACGCCCATGCACAACTTCACTATTCCCTCGGTTCTCAAAGCGTGGATCGATCAAATCTTGCGCGTCGATCGCACGATGATGTCGACGCCCGCCGGGAAGGTCGGAATGCTCCGGGACCGTCCGGTGTTTATCGGCGTCGCTTCCGGTGGCGTCTTTTCCGGGGACCGAGCAAACCAACCCGATTTTCTCACGCCATATCTGTCTCTGGCATTTGGCTCCATCGGGCTAAAAGCCCTGCAATTTCTCTCGGTACAAGCCACCGGGTTCATTGACCGGGAGCAGGCCACATTCGCGAGAGAGAAGGCCCTGGCAGAGATCGATCTGACGGTCATACGAGAACTTCGACCCCTCCATGGTTGCCCTGCCGTGCTCTCAGACATCGGTAGATCGTATCGCGATGCAAGACGCCCTGCTCTTGGGAGCGTCGCGCTAGCAGCATTCTGATGGCGCGCCGCAAGTTCATGGCACGCCCGCATCATAATCCTCCGGCCTCCGCCGGACTATCAACACGAGGTCTTTTGATGATGTTACGTACAGGTACGAGAGTAACAGCCGCTGGCGAGACAATTCCCCAAATCGGCGACAGGATCACCGACAAATCAGCACCACCCGATGACGGCACCGTCCGCGAATGGATCGGTCCAGATGCGTTCGAGCATTGGGCCGAGCTGCGGAACTGGATCGACGAATTCTACCCTGGAGTTTTCGCGCCGGACTGGCTCTACGGGGGCAAGAACCGCGGTTGGTCCCTGCGCTACAAGAAGACCAAGGCGTTCTGCACCTTGCTGCCGGAATACAAGCGGGTTTCGGCCGTGGTGGTCATGGGCGGAGCAGAACGAGAGAAGTTTGAGGAGCGGCGTTATGTCTGGCGACCGCAATTGGTCAAGCTCTACGATGAAGCCACAACATACATAGACGGGAAATGGCTGACGATTGCCATCTCGTCGGAAAATGATCTGCATGATGTGACGGAGCTTTTGGCTATGAAGCGCCCGCCACCGTCGCGCGGGTGAAGTTCACGAAAATGCTAGTTCGCCGCGCGATGGCTCCTAGGAACGCGAGCGGCGGTCTCACAGCAATTCGACATCAAGCTCGTCGCGGAAGGCATCGGGCTGGCGACTAATTGAGTGAGAGATCGAAGATGACCTCCGCGCCTGCAATATAACTTGAGGAAACAGATGGTGACGCAGCTTGCCCGAGAGGCGGTGCCTATGTCATCGGCACTGGGACGCGCCGCCGCCGCCAGAAGGCTCTCCACTTCGGTGCAAATGAATTCGTCGATCTTGTGAATGACACCCTGGAGGACGTCGGCGGCGTCGATCTCGTGTTTGACGTCATTGGCGGGGATATGCAGAAGCGATCGGCAGCGCTGATCCGTGCAGGCGGCACCGCTTGTGACAGTCGTCGGACCGACGGATATTCGACCTGCCGACGGCTTGGCAATCGACTTCGTCGTCGAGGCTGATCGTGCCCAACTGACCGAGATCGTTCAGCGAGTGTGGGATGAAAGACTGCAGACAAATATCGGCAAGGTCTCATCCCTGGACGACGCGGTCGCCACGTTCAATTCGACTGAGCGGCGCGCGGGGAAAACGATCATCCGCGTTCGCTCGTGACGTCCGCCGGAGTCAAAGCTGCAACAATGTCGCCCGCGAAAGCGGGCGCGCATAGGCTTTCGACGAGTCGCCTGGCTGTGATCGAATCGCTGGACCTGAACGGGCCGGACTCGATACCAGCTGGTGGATGGGCTTGGCGCATCGAGCCATGACGCCGTTGTCTTCTCGTCACCATCTCGGATCTTTGCTGGCTGTGTGCCTTCCACACCGCCGCAGCGAAGCGCACTCATTCGATAGCGTCTTATCAAACGCAAGAGGGCTGATCTTGAATTAAGGGCGAGAAGCAACAAGCACGACGGGTCCGTAGGCCGTGTGCGATAAGCGGTGATGGTATCTTTTCGCGCTGGCCGCACGAGGCGCTGCGTGACCGACGAAGCGAAGAATCGAGCAGGAAAGTCGTGGAGCATGGCATTTTTCATGGCATAGAGTGCCTAGCGCCTCTAGATTGTTGATAAACACGCATAAGTTTGGTTAGTTTATAATCGCTCCGGCTCCATAAGCTTTTGCGCGAGCAAGCCGGCGTGCGGCGTGAGCGCAGAGAAATCACGCGCGCAAAGATAAAGTTTCCTAAGCGCCCATGGTTCTTGCAGCGGTACTATCGCCAAACCAGGATGCCTCAAATCTTTTGCTGACGCCTCCGATAAGATTGCGATCCCTACACCTGATTCAACCATCATCGCGATGTTCTCGATCCGCCTGAGTTGAATGCGATAGTAAATCTGACGACCTAGACGGGCTGCGCGCTCTCCTAAATGAGCTTCCAGCGCCGCATCGGACAAGCCGACGAACGGCTCACCAACGATTTCCGCAAAGGCTATCGATCGTTGATCGCTGATGCGATGAGTTTCACTCGTCACAACGACGAGTTGGTCTTGAGCGATTAGGCGAGTTTGCAATGCTGTCAAATCTGCGATGTCGGCCACAACTCCCAAATCAGCACGACCTTCCGCGATGGCCAGTGCAATCTCAGTGCTTGGCCGTTCATGGAGGTCGATAGAAAGATCTCCATAGGCCACAAGGAACTGGCCGAGTTGATGCGGTAGAAAAGCAGCCAACCCAGCCGTGTTGGACAACAGCCTGATGCGCCCTTTCAGGCCAGTGCCATAGGTGCGCAGTTCTCCACGCATCTGCTCGACCTGGTCCAGGATCAAGCGGGCATGGCGAACGAGGGCGTTACCGGCCGCAGTCGTGGTGACCCCCCGCCTATTTCGTTCCAGGAGCTGCGCGCCAAGCGAAGATTCCATTCCGGAAATGCGTTCGCTCACGGAAGCGAGCGCCAAGTTCATGGTCTCTGAGCCCTTGGTGAGGCTGCCTTGCTCCACCACGGTCAGGAACAACCGCATGTCCGTCAAATCGAAGCGCATTCTTTTCCTTCGTCCCTGCCGAAACCACCCATCGGAAATGGCCAATTGTGAGGTTCGGCCGGTGCGCGTACTCTACACCATGCGACGCCATTTTTGCCGATTTGTGACGAGAGCACAAGCGATTGGAGAGTGGCGTCTCGGCGAGAACGGGGTTTATCACCATCCCATCAGGCGATATTAGCGCGGATGCCATCGGCCCGCACGAAGCCTTCAACCGCAATACGGCCCAGACCGAGTGGCTCAGAATGAGTGATTATCTTTCGTCGCATGTTCTGGCTATCGCGCTCACGTTTTTCGTCGCCGGGTTCGTCAAGGGGGTGGCCGGCATGGGCCTGCCAACCGTGGCTATGGGCGTCCTCAGTGCGATCATGTCGCCAGTCAGCGCCGCTTCGCTGCTGGTCATTCCATCCTTTGTCACTAATTTTTGGCAGCTCTTTACGGGGCCGAATTTCCTGGCGCTGATGAAAAGACTTTGGGTGATGATGCTCGGCATCATGGTTGGCACACTCGCCGGCTCATGGCTTCTGACGAGCGCCAATACGGTATTCGCAAGTGTTGGATTGGGCGCCTCCCTTATTGTCTATGCGGTGCACGGCTTGTCTGCGAAGCCATTGTCGGTTCCTGTGCGCTTCGAGGGTCTATTGGCGCCTGTCATTGGGTTGACAACCGGGTTGATCAATGGAGGAACCGGGGTTTTCACGCTTCCCGCCGTTCCTTATCTTCAGGCTCTCGGGCTTTCCAAAGACGATCTTATCCAGGCCCTGGGGCTGTCGTTCACAGTGTCAACAATTGCACTTGCAGCGGGCTTGGCTCGTGGCGGAGCTTTTCATCTTGGAAATGTTACCTTGTCCGCCCTCGCGGTCATTCCCGCGTTGCTGGGCATGCAGGTCGGGACAATAGTCCGCGAGCGCATAAGCGCCGCAACCTTTCGACGCTGGTTCCTTATTCTCCTCGCAGTTCTTGGCCTTGAACTGGCCGTTCATCCACTCTTCCTCTGAGGCAGATGGCGATGCCCCAGATCGTAAGCCCGTCCGTTCCATCAGATTCACTGAATCTCCGCGAAGGAATTTCCATGATCGTACCACGCCAGAAAGCCCCGGAGCTGATCATCGAAACTCTTGACCATGGACGCTTCAATCTTGCTGCGGAAAAACCAGAGCGCCTGACTCTCGTCTGCTTTTATCGCGGTCTGCACTGCCCCATTTGCGCAAACTACCTGAAGGAGTTGGAGCGCCTGACGCCTGCTTTTGCTCAGCGCGGCGTCGAAACGATCGCCATCAGCTCAGACGGGGAAGTGCGGGCGCGTCAGATGGCGGAAAAGATCGCGGCGAAGAACCTGCGAGTTGGTTATGGTTTGGAATTAAGAGCGGCCCGCGAATGGGGTCTCTATATCTCGGCCTCGCGTGGGAAAAGCTCAATCGACATACAGGAGCCGCCGAAATTTTCGGAGCCCGGCGTTTTTTTGATCGAACCCGATCAGACGATCTACTATCTTTCAGTACAGTCGATGCCGTTCGTTCGACCAAATTTCGGCGAGATGGTGCAAGCCGTCGATTACATCATCAAAAATGACTACCCGGCGAGAGGCGAATACACAGGGCCGGTCTGAACACGTCTCTGAAGCTTGGCGAGGGTGCCACTTAGCTTCTGCATCTCGCAGATCCGCTTGCTCAACGTGGGATCATCGAACAGCCCACGAGCCATTTTCTCAACGCGGGACAATTCCGCTTGAAAGGCCGGCGATTGAATCTGATGATTCGCCGGTTTTACTTTCAGAAGGTTTCGATGCGTCGCTTTACCGTCCGAGAGACGTCCCCCTGGATCAATTACATGGAGCCCGATAGCCGATTTATTGGCATTGGTCGATCGAAGCACCGACTGAGGCCGCGGCGGAGGCGTTTATCCCGCAAGCGAACACCGGCGCTGCGATCAGGTCGTCGTGTACCCGGCGGTCTGAAACGTAGAATCGTATTCAGCAGCACCCACACAGTTCGCCTAGGGAAGGGAAAATCGGTTTTCCTTTCCTTAGTCCATCACCGCCGTGAAAGCGCAAAATCGCATTTGCTGATTTGCCATAGCTTAGCACGTAGGCCACCTTGTTCTCCGCAGGACGGCCCATCGCAAGGAAATCGATATTTGCCGTTTTTAGGCTGGATGGATAAGCAGGCCACGCCTGCCGATAGCGGGAAACCAGTGGATTTCCGGCTGAAAATGCCCGGAATTCCGGCGCTTTACTTGACCGTCAAAACCTTCATGTTCTAATTTTGTTCTCAATGAGCAGGATCGATTCTGTCGGCCCCTTGCCTTGTTTGAATGACAACAGCAGCGCCCCAGGCGACCAGGACCATGCACGAGATCATCTGCCCCCACTGTACCAAGGCCTTCAAGGTTGATGAATCCGGCTATGCCGAGATTCTGAAGCAGGTCCGCGACGCCGATTTCGCCAAGCAACTGCACGAACGGCTGGAGTTGGCCGAGCGCGACAAGCAGGGCGCTGTTGAATTGGCCAAAGCCCAGGTTGGCGGCGATCTGCAGAAGACCGCCGCTGCCAAGGATGCCGAAATCCAGGAATTGAAGTCCAAGCTGGAGGCGGGTGAGATCTCTCAAAAGCTTGCCGTCACCGAAGCGCTCGGTGCCGTGGAAAAAGAGCGGGACAGGCTTGCGAACGCCCTCGCGCAAGCGGAACGCGAGAAGAAGGCTGCCTCAGAGCTTGCAGAGGCGCTTCTGGCCAGCGAGCAGCACAAGATCACAGCCGCCAAGGAAAAAGAAATCCAGGAGCTGAAGGCTAAGCTTCAAGCCGTCGAGCTTGAGAAGAAGCTCGCCGTGACCGAAGCCGTCGGCGCCATTGAAAAAGAGCGCGATGAGCTGAAAAACGGCATCAAGCAAGTCCAGCTTGAAAAGCAGCTTTCCGAGCAGTCGCTCAAGGACAAATACGAAACCCAGATCAAGGATCGGGATGACGCGATTGAACGCCTCAAAGATATGAAGGCCCGCCTCTCGACCAAGATGGTCGGCGAGACCCTCGAACAGCACTGCGAGACCGAGTTCAACCGGGTGCGCTCGATGGCGTTTCCGCGGGCCTATTTCGAGAAGGACAACGACGCGCGGACCGGCAGCAAGGGCGATTACATCTTCCGCGATTCCGACGAAGCCGGCACCGAGCTCATCTCGATCATGTTCGAGATGAAGAACGAGAGCGACAAAACCGCGACGAAGAGCAAGAACGAGGATTTCCTCAAGGAGCTTGACCGCGATCGTACCGAGAAGGGCTGCGAGTACGCGATCCTGGTCTCATTGCTTGAACCCGACAACGAACTCTACAATACCGGCATCGTAGACGTCTTCCACCGCTATCCCAAAATGTACGTCATCCGGCCGCAGTTCTTCCTGCCGATGATTACCCTCCTGCGGAACGCCTCGCTCAATTCCCTAAAGTACCGGACCGAACTGGCACTCGTAAAGGCCCAGAATATCGACATTACCCAGTTCGAAAGCCAGCTGGAGACGTTCAAGAACGGATTCTTGAAGAACACTGATCTCGCTTCCCGGCACTTCCACACCGCGATCACGGAGATCGATAAGTCCATCGATCACCTGCAGAAGACTAAGGATGCGTTGATCGGGGCTGACCGCAACCTGCGCCTCGCGAATGACAAGGCGCAGGACGTGACGATCAAGAAGCTGACCCGGGGTAACCCTACGATGGCGGCCAAATTTGCCGAGCTTAAGAGCCAGGCCGCTGAGGCGGCAGAGTGAGCGACCCAGTGTTTCGTTCTCGATGCAAGTCGTTACTTGCTGAACAGCGTGCGCAGGGTCGCCTCAGCTGAGATTGCAGACGTCCTGTCGCCGGCTGCGACTGGGAAAACGATCTCAGCAGGTGGCGGCGGCGGTGATTTCTTTGCGGCCGCGGCAATTGCACCGAGGCCAGCCAGGCAAACTACTCCAAGCGCGACGGTCCTGATCACGTGGCACGCTCCTATGCGGGAGCCGCAGAGCGTCCTGATCAAATCAGTCCAGATTAAGGCGCCTCGATAGTCTTGGTTAACGGGCGGCGGGCGGCAGGAACGGGAGTCGGACTTGATAGTAGCCGTGCTCACGGCTTCCTGCCTAGCATGCTAGCGACTTTGCAAATCTGCTTCCCAAACGGATTTCTGTTCAATCGGATCCCTGCCTTGAGACGACGATAGCGCTAGATGACGGAGGCATAGAAATATGCCAGATGCGCTGAGGCTGAATGACGCTGAACGCGCTGACGTGAGCTCATGGCCGAATCGATGAAGAGAACGGGCCCAGCAATTCCGGAGTTTTAGTCATCTCGGATGAATCGGGCGATCGTCACTACGTACCGCTCGCAACAACCGATGGAATTCAGCCGCCCGGCAGAAGTATCATGAGCAGATCAGGGCTGACCAGATCCAGAATTAACTCGCAGCGCTGACATCAATCTTAATCTCAGGCTTTGCTTGCGGCGGCGCATTGGAGCGTTAGCTTTGCGCACCGGACATTGTCCCGTTCGGGTCCACGCAGGCGAAGCCCTCGCGCCATTATACTCGGCGCGTCGGCCTCTGCTGGCCATGCGCGAGTTCATATTGAAGAGGCCATAGAAACACGAAACGCTCGATCTCGCCGAGATGCGTCGGCAGATCACGGCCTTGCGGTCCCGGCACTCGGAAAATCTACGCATCACCTATCCGTTGAATAGGCTGCTGATCAAGATTGCATATCTCAGTGAACCGGAGAACGCAGCTCACGCAGAGCAGCTGCGCGAAGCGTTTGCCAGGACGATGGCCGATATCCAGAAGCGCGTCACGAAACACGCCGGCAAGCCGCCGGGTAAGGCCTAACAGGTAGATCACATTGCACAAAGCGATCGCCGGGTTGAGGCTACCTGTAGCCGCGGAGGTAAACGCCGCCTTCGTCGCTAGGGCTGCCGCTGTCGCAAGCGGTGGCCCCGCCCATGAGAGGCCTAGTAAGCGCGCCGCGCTACTCGGGGCAGAGAGGGCAGTCTCGGAGAAAACCGGTGGGCAAGCGCGAGCACCGCGGCTTCGTCGGTTTCGAGCGCGATCTTCTGGGCGAGCATCACGTCGCCACCTAGCCAGAGCCCGTTCGGGAACGAAACACCAGCCGATCTTAGGCTGCTTTTCTTCATCAAGCTCCAAAACATTGCTCATGGTGCCCTGATGAATTCGATATCGTCGGCCGGTGTGAGAGCCGGTGACTTCGAAAAAACCCTCGGCATCATATTGCGCACGCTGCTGTGGAGATAACCAATCGCGCAGAAGACGTTGCGCACGCGCTTCCGGGCCATTTTGCTCGATGAAGCTTTGATAGAGCGCACGCAGGGCGCGCAAACGCACACTACTGCCGATGCTACCGCGCCTAAACAAGAACATTTGTTGCACCCGACGGGTCTAGCCGCCGACCAACCGCGGATAGAACAGCGACCTCTCCGAGTGGAGGTCCGACTACGTCTCCGAGCGAGAAGGGTGGTCCGTTCATGACTTAACCCGAAGAGCGCTTCAGCGGCGTGATGTCCGCTGACAAAGGTAAACCGACGCCGAGCTGCACTTGCCGCGACCGCCTGCTTTTGACCCAAAGCCGAACAAGTCAACGCGGTCGCTTTTTTCGGCCAGAGCGATCTCTGATGAAGGCTTTCCGTGGCTGCGAGCCCACGGCACGTTCGTCGCCACGGTTTGCGGCTAGAAAACAAAACGCCGCTGTCGCCGTAATCGGCGACGCATCGCCGAGACACCTGTGACTTTTGAACGTTTGCCGACTTTTCGTTCCTCGGCTTGCTCAACCCGGCTGCGAAGGTTCTGAAGCTCTGTCAGCTGAGATCTTAGAAACCAAACGCGTTCGTGCAGAACCGTCATGCGGTTGTGCCCCTGACCACGCCTACTCATCAACGCCCCTTATTATGAATATTTAAAAACCACCGTTGTCAGGCCGAGAGACATAAAATGATCTATTAAGTTCAACTAATAGTAGCTCAGGTTTGTGAAAGTGCTGTGAAATACTTCACTTTCGCGGAAAAAGACGTGTCCTTGAGCGCTTTCATTTGCTTGTAAGGTGGGCACCAACGTCGGCGGATTAACCACGCGGTCTGGTTTAATTTTAATGAGACAATAATACTGCTTGTTACCCTGGGCCGTGCAGATCAACGTGCAGATATTGCCGTTTTCCGGGCTCGGCGGGATCGGAAAACGTAGAGGTGCAATCGCGATCGCTGCGATCGCTCGATTGGAAGTTACCTCTTCATTTGGAGAATCTCGCCATGGTCGAACGTCGGGCAATGGAGCGGATACCGATCAACCGGGCGGCGCGGCTATCGTTTGGTGGATTGAGTGGGACCCATCCGTGCGTGGTGCGCGACATCAGCACCCTGGGAGCCTGCATCTCCACGCCGTACTACATATTCGCCAGCGAATTTGCGCTATCGTTCGACGAACATTCCGAAACCTTCACCTGCCGCGTCATGTGGAGGAAGGAGACACTTTGCGGCGTGTGCTTCGTCCTGCGCCGCAGCTCGCCGAAATTGGCGAATGATTGCAGCAACACCACAACGTGGTGCGGCTTGACTACCAATCATGTGCTGCCGCTCTGAGCATCCTTCGCTCATGTTTCGACATAAGTCTCGCGTGCGCTGAGAAGCGATTGGATAGGGCGGCCGTTTTGGGTGTTGGCCAATCGGCAAAGTCGCGCCCCTCCACGAGGTCCGCTCACCGAGGCATGACGGACCAGATTTGCTCACGTTGAGTTTTTCGCATCCTGACCCATTGCGGGCTCCAGCGTGTCGACGCGCCCTGAACGCGGGCATCGTCTTGTGTTAAATCAAGGCGTCACGATCCATTGTGTGTAGGCAACAAGTGCCACGCTGCTGAAGCAATGTCGCGGAACGCAAGCAGGTCGTCGCCGAAGGGTCAATTTCTCAACGAGGATCAGGCGCTAAGAAACCACAAAAAAGTTCCAATGCTGGAACCTAATTTTCCGTTGTTTCCTCTGTAAAGGGAGCAAGATATGAAACCGTCTAGGGACACCTTGGCGCAGATGTCCATCGACCAGCTTTGGGATCTCTACCGCCAGACCGAGGCCATTCTCCCAGGAAAACTTGCGGCGAAACAAAAGGCTCTAGAAGAGCGGTTGGCTAAGCTCGGCGGCGCGGTTGGGTCTCTTACGCGGCAAACTGTTCGCGCCCGACGGCGCTATCCCAAGGTCCTTCCAAAGTATCGAAACCCACTAAATGGATCGGAGACTTGGGCCGGACGCGGTAAGCAGCCTCGCTGGGTAACAAACCTATTGAAGTCTGGAAAACGGATCGATGACTTACGTATTGATCGGACCGCGACGTAGCCCGTTCAATGCCGGCGTTGGATTTCCGCTTTCCTAACTTGCTCTCGGAGTGCTTGCACTTCGTCCCAAAGTTTTTCGAGGTCGGTTGCTGATGCGTGCTTTCGTTTCAGCCTCTCAAGCTCAGCAGCCAGGATCAGTAGGTCCGGCGTAACACGCTTTTGCTTCTTTGAAGCCCGGACCTTTCGTCCCATCTGGGAACAACTCCGCAAGCACTAATCGGCCTCCCGCACTGTAGCAAGTATTGTGCCGTGTCGGATGTATGGTGGATGAACGAGAGATCGTTCAGCTCGGCCCTATGGATCACCCCAAGTGCAGCCGCGCAGGGCGCCTGCCATGTCGTCCGTGCTATGTTGCTTTCCGGGCATCGAACGGCGGCAGGATGCTTGATAGGTCGAGATAGCGATACGGTATACTGTGCGTTACCTGTGATCCGCGAAAAAGCCAGCAACGAAGGTCCGGTTCTGGTCCCTAAGCCGAAGAGCAGTTCAGCCGCCGTGATGTCCGCTATCGCTGGGATTGTGTTGCAAAAGTCGAAAGTTGCAGGGCTCAAGATTTTTCGCGAACCACTACGCAGCGAGCGACCGCTGATTCGTATGACCTCAATCGCGTTACCGAAGTCGCCTGTGAATTTTGCGTGAGGCCGTGAGGTCCCCCGCATCTTGTACGCGAAAGTCGCGCCCACGGCCCGCGGAATTTTGGTCATCGGCGAAAAACGACTTTTGCAACAATATCGCTGGTGAACCGGACGCCGAGCTGAACTTGGCTCGCCAGCCGCTTTTGACCCGGAACGGAAGGTCGCAGACCAAGACCGTCCGAACCTCTGGCACGGACACCACCCGACGAATCCGGCGGTGGCGCAAATGCGAAGTGCGGCGGCGTCTCCTAGGGCGACCTTCGCATAGACCAGAGGATAGCGTTCGTGAGGATTCGCTGGTAGCGGGCGTCCTGCCAAACTGACGGCTCGTGGCCTAGCGCCGAATAAAATACTCGTCCCTCGCCATAGAACCGGGTCCAGGTGAGAGGCCAGCCATAGAATCGTTGATGCACGCCGGTCTTGCCAAGGTCCACCGAGCTCGGGTCGAGGCGCAGGAGCACGCGTGAACCACGATAGTCGAAATCGCTGATTTGGTAGATTTCGTCCTCGACTTGCAACGAATTCCCGAGAAAAGCCACCAGGGGATCGCCAGGATCAACCACCTCGATCTTCACGGCCTGATGCCAAGGATGACCATTAAAGTAGCCGCCGACCAGATCGAGATAGTCCGGCCAAGTGTAGAATGTGTCCGTCGCCGAATGAACGCCGAGGAACCCGCGGCCCGAGCGCACAAAGTTGAGAAGAGCTCTCTTTTGCGCCTCGCTCATCGGAAGTTCTCCGGTTGTGTAGAACATCACCGCCGCGTAGCGCTCGAGGTTTTCGGTAGAAAATTCGGACGTGTCTTCCGTTGCAGTGACTTCAAAGACACCCGAATTGCTTCCGAGCTGGGTCAGGATTACCTTGGAAAGCGGTATGACATCATGCCGGTAGCCGGCGGAGTATGTGAAATAGAGGATGCGCTCTGGCGGACGCTCCGCATGCGCGCCGAGTGGTCGGATTGCCGCCGCGCCGCCGAGGAGCGCGATGAACTCACGTCGCCTCACAATCGCCTCCGCCAAAGCCAACCAACCATGTTTTGAAGAAGCCTAGCACAGATCAGCCCAGCACCGGCCTTGGGGCATCGCCCTCTGGCGTCCTATGCAACGCTGCTGGCCCATCAGCGAAGTGGCGAACCGTCTCATGAGGTCAGCTTCGTGGGTGGAAGCGGACTGGTTTTGCTCAGGCCGGGTTCTTCGCACCTTGACCCGGAACGGACATCGCGAATCCTGCAAGTGCTGCTCCTGTCGCCTTCCGAGTATGACCTTGGAGGTTACAAGATTCATTATTATGGTGCCTGGGAGCGGACATGAAGTAGCGCGCGTTGTGCGGGTCCGTGAATGTGATCGGCGCAACCATGGGAGCGCCTCCGGAAAACGCCAATCCGTCCGGACGCGACGAAGGCGTCGGCGGCTCTCAGAGGATCAGATCGTGTTGGAAGGGTAGGTGTCCGCCCTGGCCAGCAGCCTCCTGCTGGTCGAAACGCCAACCCTCCGGCGCCTCATCGGCCGGATGGGGCCATGCGGCCGCGGCGGAATCGTGCTCCGGATTGAGCGCGGCGACGGGTACCGAGGAAGCGACTGCCGGGGGCGAGCTGGCATGCTGCAGTTCCGCACCCGCCTCGAAATGGAACGCGGGCTCGGCCCGGTTGTGAAAGCCTTCGTCGTCGGCGCCCTGAATGACCACGGTCACGATCTGCGGCGTGCCGTCGATCGTGGTCACGGTGAAGGTATCGGTCAGCGCGTCGCAAGGCCTCAAAGCCTGGACCTCGGGGTTCTCGGAGTTGAGCACGTATGTCCACGTGCCGCAGGTCGTCATCGTGAAACTGCCGTAGCCGTGGTCGCTCGCCTGCGGGCATGTCGTGGCCGTGAAGGTGTCGTCGGAATTGTCGACGTCTTTGTCGGACAAGGTGCCGCTCGCGCGTGGGGGGTCGTCGCAGGAATTGCTTGGCTCGGTCACGCGTCCGCAAATATCGCCGCAGACGACCGCGGCGTCGTTGCTGCCCTCGATGGTGACGGTCACCGTCTGTGCCGTACCGTCCGCGGCCCTCACCGTGAAATCGTCAATCAGCGACTGACCTGCGTTCAGCGCCTGCACAGCGCAATTGCCGTTGTCGAGCGCGAAGGTCCAGTGCCCGTCCGCGGTCATCGTGAAGCTGCCGTAACCGTGGCCGCTCGACTCTGGACATTTGACGGGATCGAACGCGTTCGACGGGCCGTCGACGTCGGTGGCGGTCAGAAGGCCGCACGCGGTTGGGACGCCCTGCGCGGAATTGTGGACTCCGCCCGCTTCGACCACGCGACCATGCGCGTCCCCAGAGATGACGGCCGGATCGTCGGCGCCCTGGATGGTCATCGTGACGACCTGCGGCGTGCCGCCGATCGTGGTCACGGTGAAGGTGTCTGTCAGGTTCTGGCACGCCGTAAGCGCCAGCACCGCGGCGCTGGCGGGATCCAGCGCGTAGGTCCAGTACCCGTCGGCCGTCATCGTGAAGCTGCCGTAGCCTTTGTCGCTAGCATGCGGAGAGCTTACCGCAGTGAACGTGTTGGTCGGATCGTCGACGTCGGTGTCGGCGAGCTTGCCGGTCGCGGTCGGGACGTCGTGCGCCATGAACGCCGCCGCAATCGCGGCGGCGTCCATTGTAACCGCGGCGACGGATCCACCGGTCCCGCCGCTTATCGCTGCCGCGTCGTCGGTGCCGGCGATGTCGATCGTGAAGGTTTGGCTTGCCGAGACAAAGTCGTCGGACGCCGTGATCGTGAAGCTGTCGGCGTTCGGCGCCTTCAGCGCGTTGATAGCGTCGTTGTTCGGTACGTAGGCGTAGGCGCCGGTCGCGCTGTTCAAGTACAGGATTCCGAAGGAGCCGGCCTTCTCGACGTCGTAGCTTGCCCCCGCGACGGTGAAAGCGCCGATCGCGGCGCCCGCGATGCCGAACGTCGGGGTCGTGCCGGAGCCGAAGCTCGTGGCCGAGAAGCTGCCGCTGCTCGCCGAGAACTCATCGAACGCGACTGTGTCGATCTCGACCGGGCCCGACCCGAGCGTCAGTGCCGGTGGCGAATGGATCAACGGCCCATCCGGCACGAAGCTGGCCTGCACCACCAGCCCGGGAAGGGCATGTTGTGGATTGGGCCCCTCCGGCGCCTGGAAATCGATCGGCTGCAGCGTCTGATCGACCGCTTCGCCCGGAGGCGTGCCGGATCCGGACGGCCCATGGTCCTTCGAGTAGTTGTCAAGCACGTCCTGCTGCCGGCTCTGCAGGTCCTCCATCCGTGACGCGTTGTTGGCGATCTGCGCGAAGCTGACGGACGATCCGGTCTTGCTGAGGATGACCGTCTGCCCGGGATCGTCGACGATGATGTGGCGCGGCACCGGCTCCTTCGTGATGAGTTCGAAGATGCCATGCTCGAACCCCTTGTAGGTGATGGACGCGTCGTCGAACAAGGCGAGATCGGGATCGGCGGCCCACGCTTCTTTCAGCGCCGTCAGAATCAATGCGACGAAGGACAGCCCTCCGGCCCATCCGAGTCTCGCGACGACCGGCGACTCCACAGCGCGCCCGCCGCGGACGGACGGCGGACTGCGTTGGTGCTGCGCCGGCCAAAGACCGGCGAAGACACGTGCGAGCGACATCCTACGCCTCGCATGCTGCCCGCTTCTGCCGAAGCGGCCGGACCGATCGAGTGTGAGTCCACCCGCCCACGTTCCGGTTCCGCACACCAGACTACGCTTTGTCGTCCCCTGGCTCCTTCACGAAATGTTGACTGGGTGCGCGCAAATGCGCTCTTTTGTTGGCGCTGAGCGGTCGGGACCATCGTCCGTTGCGACTAAAGAGAGGCGGTCACGACATGCGGTATGGTGCGCCGGGCGCGCTCTGCCATCATTCCGCCGAAGCGGGCTCTTCACGGACGGGAGCGGACGCATGCACGGACTAAGGACGGTTGCAGGACTTCTCTGCCTTTTGCTCGTTGCAGTGGCGTATCCGCCTGCGCCGCTTCGGGCGCAGGACGTCAAGCCAATCGGCAAGGTCGTGACCGTCGCTGGCAAGGCAGTGATCGAGCATATCGATGCCGCGGTTGTGCAGGCGAGACTGTCCGAGGACGGGGCCAGTGCGAAGGTCGGCGATCCAGTCTATCGGGGCGACGTCGTCAGGACGGGCGCCGACGGGCGCCTCGGTATCAATTTCGCCGACGGCAGCTCCTTCAGCCTGTCGAGTAACGCCAGCATGGAAATGAGCGAGTTCGTCTACGATCCGGACGGCAAGGACAATTCAACCCTGATCAGCCTGACCAGAGGCACCTTCACCTTCGTCGCCGGCAGCGTCGCCAAGACCGGGAGCATGAAGGTGGACACGCCGGTGGCGACGTTGGGGATCCGGGGCACCACGCCCCACATCGAGATTTTGGACGACGGCACGGTCAAGTTCGCCACCCTGATCGAGGAGGGCAAGGATGCCGTCATGAAGCGGAAGGCCGGTCCGACCGTTGCGCCTCCCCGTCAGCGGAGGGCCGACCGCGCTCTCGGCATCTGCCGGGGATGCTGAAGGTCTTCGGGACGGCGCCAGTTATGATCCTGCTGCTGGCCGCCCCCGCGTCGGCGCAGAAGCCGGAAGGTCAATTCCGGAACGTCGAGCTCTGCAACGCCGCCTCGTCCCCCGACCGGAGGATCGAGGCCTGCTCTGCCTTCATCGCAGCCGGCCGTGGCGGGCCACAGGCCCTGGCCATGGCCCACAACAACCGCGGCATCGCCTACGCGGCGAAGGTCGACTACGACCGCGCTGTCGCCGACTTCGACGCGGCCATAGGCATCGATCCGACCTTCGCCAAGCCCGTCAACAACCGCGGCGCGGCGAGACTGAGGACGGGCGACTACGACGCCGCGATGGAGGATTTCGACCGAGCCATCGCCCTCCAGCCGGCATACCCCGGGGCCTTCGTCAACCGCGCCGAGGCCTGGCTGAAGAAGGGCGATCTCGTACGCGCCGAAAGCGACTACACCGCCGCGACTCGTCTGAACGCCGACATGGAAGTGGCTTGGAGCGGCCTTTGCTGGATCCGGGCGAGCACGGGCGACCCGCAAGGCGCGGTGGAAGCCTGCGACAAGGCGATCGGGTCGGGCGCGCATACGGCTGCGACCTACGATTCCCGCGCGCTCGCCCACCTCAAGGCTGGACGGACCGATGCGGCCATCGCCGACTACGACGCCGCGCTACGCATCGACCCCACGCTCGCCGCCGCGCTGTACGGTCGCGGCCGGGCAAAGATCCGCCGCGGCGAGACGGCTTCGGGAGAAGCCGATGTCGCGGCCGCGAAAGCCGTCCGGGGCGACATCGCCGAGGAATTCGCGCGCTACGGCGTACCGTAGTCCGTCCTCAACGCGTGCCCGTCGGAGAATGCCGTCTCTCCCCTACCGAGAGAACCTGAGCTGCAGCGTTCGAGCAAGTTTTTTTGCAGATTCTCTCCCTCCGCCATGCACGCCGAAAAAGTCTTTATCCTTCAGTGCTTCCTGAAGCGGACTATTTGGCGGCCCATATCCGAGCCCATACCTTCGATCGAAGGACTGGAAGGATAACGTGCGTCGCGTGGGTCTTGCACGGTCCTAGTCACCCACAACCTTCATCCGCCCATCCATCTGGCAGGTTGCGGCTCTCAGAGGTGCGCTTCGGAATGAAATACCTTCGAGATTATTTGGATCCGGCTCTCGCGCTCGGAGCCCCACCCGAGGGCCGACCCAAATAGCTTCGTCCCTTTGTCTTGGTAGAGCGACTAGCCGGATGTCACCGCTATCAATTCGCTTGCCATCTATCGACTTAATAATCTCTCTGTCGTCATCGGACCATTTCTGAAAGTGAAACTGCTTCCCAGCGCGCACAATGCTCGTGAACGCCGTTCCTGGTCCCTTGTGCTTGCAAATCTGCCTCACCAAGAGACCGCCATGTATGGGCGGCCTATGGCGCTTACGGTGCTTACAACAACTGTTACGATGCGTACGGCAATTGGATTGAAACGCGCCGAGCCCATGCCGACGGCGGTTGGCTGGCGCTGGTGACCGCTGTGGCGCTCGCCGACCGGACGGCGAACACGGGCAGCAGCGTCCTACGGCTGCGTCCCGCGATCGGCATCGTTCGCCATTAAGGGCCAGTTCTTCAGCATCAGCGCCAAGTCGCCGTCCCAGATTGCTAGCGCGCCGCATCGACCGGAGTCGCGAGCGGCGCGGTCCTGACGCGCCGCAGGAGCCACGCGCGGAATTCTCGCCTGTCGAGCCGCATTCAGGCCCGCTTGGAAAAACCGCTCGCGCTGCGCCGCGTCGAGCCGCGCCCAGCCCTGCATCGTGGCCTCGAACAGATCGATGCGCCGCATCTCGGCGTGCCTTTCAAAAGCAGATGCAGCAAAGGAAACACAAAAAACGAAAAACGCAAATATGCCGAAGGGGCGCGGTCGCGCGGTCCCCGCGTTTATCTATGCACCCAGAGGGACCCGAAACGTGGCGGGTGCGCGGAGACGGAAGCGCACAGTAGTCGCCTCCGATGCGATTTGCCGCACGGGACCGTCCTTCTGATGAGTTAACGTTAGGGAAGATGGCTGGCCTGACGGAGATCAGCGCTATGGGGTCCTTTGAAGCACTCGCCATCGTCCTTGTTTTTGTTCTGGTGGCGGTGGTCGTGACCATGCTCGTGCCGCCCCGGAGACGATAGCGGGACGGCGTCCCGACCCAATGACTGGAAAGCGGTTGACGACGGCGGCAGGCAGCGCGCGTTCGCGCTGTCCTGATCGTTCACGACCCGGCGGCGCTGGTGCAAATTCGCCACGGCAGGGCCATCGACGTACAGGCGGCGCACTATGTGGCGCATGTCGAGAAGCGGGACGCTGATCTTCATCGCGGCGGTCGTCGCCCGCGAACATCGCGAAGAACAACGCTTCATTGTTCGCAGCAGCGAACTCGCCAGATGGATCAGAGGTAAGGGGCATCTCGGGAAGTCCGTCGCTCAATCTTCGTAAAATCGCGGCCCAGTTCGCTGCTACCCGGCTCTCCACGGCTGCGTCCATTGAACGAGTCACGCGGCGCTGGACCGAGAACGTAGATGCGCCGGTATGCTTGGAGAGAAGAAGTCAGTCACCATTAATGACCTGATGTTGCGCGGCTTCGAGTACCTCTCCCGTGCGTGCAATAGGGGCGCCAACTCGTCACCCTCCAGTATGCAGAGCACATTCGTGCCAGGCTATCGTGGACTTCCTTCTCATCCGGCATCGCTCATGCCGCGCCTAACGGAGTTCTGCTAGATCAGTAAGCCGTATTGTACATTCAAAGTCATTGCATTGTGCCACGAACTGCTGACAAAATGGTCGGCATAGCCGGGTGAGTGGCAGTCGTGAATTTCCAGGTATCCATTTTGAAGGTACTTGCTAGCTACCCCAATGGGCTGGCGACGCTTACGGATATCAAACGCGACCTCGCATTTTTGGCAACGAGCGGCGCTGATTGGGCAAGCTACAGCAAACGGCTGGGTGCTACGCTCCCCTCGTTGGACGTCTTCTCCTTAGGCTTTGTGCAAAGGTATTCGTTCGGTTGGCGATTGACAGCAAAGGGCGCAGCCGCACTCGAACTTATGGAACAGAAGGTGAGAGCTCCCGTCGCTAATGTCGAAGCAGAAGCGGCAACGTCGGATAGCTTGCTGGAAAAGTGTACGCCACCTGTAGGGTCCGCTGAAAAGCCTGATCAGCCGAGTAGCTCACCAATTGATCGGCGCGCGCTGTTCATGGTCATCGACGGCGGTCGAAGCCAGGCTGCATAATAGTCACAAACGGAACGCAGCGTGCGGCGTGACGGCGACAGGTCTCAGAGGGCGCTGCCCGCATCTGCGCGCGAGGAGGTTGCTAGCTGACGTGCGATCGCCGGTCCTTTGTAAACATGCCTCCGACAAGAGTGGCATCGTTCACCGGGTTCGCGAGCGGGGGAACGCTTTTATAGGCGGAGTGCCGATCAGGAGCGCGACCCGGCGTTCGGGATGAACACAGCCGCGGGCTACGCACAGCAACAACTTGGCACAGTAGTTCTACGGCGCCGCATCTGGCGCCTGTCTCGCTTCAAAAAGCAGCGCAACCGTGAACCCGTCGTCGAGCGTCGCGCTAGAAGCTCTAAGCTCCCGCCCCCTTGAGCCGTCTTTCGCCCTGGAGCGCAACCGCCATTGTAAGCCTTGGGACCCTGGGAAATTTCCCAGGTGTCCGGCCGGTAGGTCCCCGCTAAACAGCTATTGGAACGTGGGCGAGTAGAAGAGCGAGAATGGAAGAGCTTATTGCTCAACTTGAGAAGTTTCGAGCGGAGGCAGGCTATTGTGCTCGGTTGGCGAGAACTGCACCGGATAGGCAGACGCGAGCGCTGTTCGAACGGCTCGCCGAACGGGTGCGAGAGATGGTTCAGGAAATCGAGACGACGATCGCCGCGCGAACGAAACCAAGTGGTCGCTGGGAATGATCGTCCGGTGGCAACTCCAAAGCCAGCCTCGATGCCTTCTTTGATGCACCCTTCAATGATTGCACTGTTGTATTCTTGCTCGGTCTTGAGCATGGACTTCTTTGCATGACAGACGGTATCAGCGAACGGGTTGATTTGGAGGGCTCACTTGATGAGCGCCGGAACAACCCCTCAATCACTGTTGGCGCAAACGATACAGCCGCCGTGACGATTCACCACTCGGAATATCTGGGCGCGTCGGGTTGCAACACCCTTCCAGGGCTCGATCATTTTATTTCAGCTCCTCTAAGCGTCAAACCATTTGTAATCTTGCGAGAACGAATGGATGATCATCGCGGCGTCGTCGGTCTTGAAGCGAGCGGCTTCGAGAACTGCCGAGGCGGTGCGGTGAAATAACTGGTAGTGGAGATCATCGGGTGGTGGACACGCAACGTCGATCAGATCACACAAGAGCGCCAGCCGCTGTTGCTTCCTCGCGGATGGGTCCACATACCAATCTTTTATGGTCGGCCCAAAGGACTCATTGACCTTGCCCTCCACCGCGACGGCGACGGTGCGATTGTTCGATTTTATCAGAGCGAAAACGTCCGTCTGACTTTCTCGTCCGTTATCGCGAAGTGATACCTTGTGCTCTGGGATCGCGATGAGCAACTCGGTGGCCAACCCGAACAGCCCGGCGATTTCCGGCGGCAGTCCTTCTGCGGCTTCCCAGCAATGCGCGAGTGTTCGCGCAGAGTAGCCACTACGCCAATGCTTAAAAGGGTCCGCTAACGGAAATGATCGCTAAGGCGATAATCAAGATCGCGCAAACCGGCGCTCATGACGCCGCACAGAGTTCGGCTCTGGCGATCAAGGAACTAGAACTGCGGTAGGGCATCTCGTTCCACCGGATGGCGGCGCGACCAAAGTCGCCTCATGCGACTTTTAATTTCCGATCGCCGCCCTGCTTGGAACTGAAACATTCCCCAAGGTCGGGGAGTTTGGCTCTTGGCTTCGGGGCTTCGCAACGCGCGAGGCATCTATGACCCCTCTACCAGCGGGCGACGCGTTCCTTACGGTCGCCATTATGAGCGTCACTTTCCTGACCGAGATCGCTCTTTTCATCTTGATTGGAATGATCTGAAAGGAGCGCGCTCTGGGCAGCACGCACCGATGCGAATGGTCTAGCTCTCCACGAACTTGATGGTTGAGACCGGCCATCTTCCATCATGGCCTGTAATCGAAATCCGGAGCCCGTGCAATTCATCCAGCCAAACGTTCTCGACCGTGCCTGCCTTTCCGTCGCTAAGGACGACGGCTTTGCCGATCAATTCGGAGTGCGCCTCACCGTACCCACTCAAAATCCTTGACGCACGAAGCTTCACCGATGACATCGCTCGTCCATGTTCGGCCGAGCCGTTTGCGGCTCAACCGCGCAGCTTGTTCCAGCGCTTGGCCGCTGGAATGATCGATGGTGACGGCTCTTCCAGTTCGCGGAGCCGATCGATCCGCATCCTAAGGTTCGCCGGTAATTCCGGCTCCGGTTTCAGCGACGCTCGTAGCCTCTCGCCGATCTCTCGAACCATGGCCGGGCTGTGTACATAGTCGATGTCGATATGGTTGGGCATGACGGAGCCTCGGTAAGAACAACGCCACCGGCACGCCGACATCAGCCCAATGCGATTCCCCGCAACCGATCGGGGCGCGGCTGGTGATTTTGAATGGAACCGGAGACCGCCGCTTTTGGCTATCTTGCGCGAGCGCTTGTAGAGAAAAGCGGGTCAGCAACCTTTGGCTATCCGCGACATGCGCCGTGTTAGTACCGGCGAGCGGCGGTCTCACATTTCTAAAGCTCGCAGACGGCTTTCGTTCCCGATTTCTAATCGCGACGCCAATGTTCCACTCGGAAGGAGGGAACCTAGGAGCGACTAGGCGCGCTGGCGCCGTGGTAGCAACTTCCGCTGCGGACGAAGACATCGAGCCGCGCGGCTGGTCGGAACCATTTCTGAGAGTGTCCGGTTAGCTTCTGGGGGTGATGAAGGGACCATCTCCATGAGGACTGAATATCTCGCGGCGATTGTGATAGCTGTTCTTTCCGCTGGTACCTGGCTGGCGGTCAATTCTATCGGCTCCCTGCCTTCCGAAAAGCAGTCCACGGCGGTCGCCGTGCAACTGGCGGACCGGTTAGCTGGGTCCGTGGATCCATTTCTTCGTTCTGGTGGATAACAGCCGGAGTAACTCAAACGCATTGATGCACGCCTCGAATTGGGCCGAGGTTGAATGCGGCCGTCCTGCAGCGGCTCGATGCCGCTGGCGATCTCGACCAGCTTGCGGGCGGCCGCGTCGGGGTCGACGAATGGACCTTCGGCGGCGTACTTCATGCGGCGGAGTCCCGCTTGTGCACACCATGCGATGTCTCGTCGCCTGCTAGGTCAATCCATGCCAATGCAACGCGCAGCCACTTCAAGCGATCAAGCGCGCTCGTAGCCGCTACGGCTCGCCTCATTGCCTCTTCAGCCTCGGCTGGATGATCAAAATTCCGACTCACGGAGAGCGGGTATATCCAATAAAACTTAACTGGAAACGACGGGTGCCGCCCGGAAAACTACGGCCTGCGCCATGAGCGAGATCGACCGAACGGCGGCAAACTTGCCGATCTGCGACTGCGTCGGCAGCGACCGCGTGCCGATCGTGTCTGAAATGTTCAATCCGCACACGGGCCGGACCGTGACAATGTTCCAGTGCAGGCAGTGCGGATATGTGACGTGGGATGATCGACCCACATTTCCTTCGCCGTGGGGAGCCTCTGGGTAAGACGGGCCTGCGAGATTACAGGCACGCTTGGCGTGTACTGGATTCGCACAGCCACCGGCCTTTACCCAGTCTTAACGCTGGTTGTGCCGATCATCGGGCTCTCGCGCGAACACCGAGGGAGAGGCTTCCTCCAGATGCTGAAAGACGGCACTTACAGGGCGTGGCTCAAGACCCCGCTCGGCCAAGGCACCGGCATTGCCCATGTTGCAACGGGCAGAATCTGGGGCCGCAGCAGCATTATGACCTACAACGGCACCTGCGAAGTCGATGGAGATCGATTCACCGCAATCGTATCGATCAAACGGCATACCGATGAGCATGTAACTATCTTCGGCGCCGATGACCTCACGCTGAAGCTTGAGGGAACGTGCTCCGGCAAGATAGGTCGTTATGTCGGGACGGCAGAAGAGGTGCCGGGAGTGCTCTTCGAGGGAACGCTCATCCTCACCGAGGAGGAGCCGCCTTCGCTAAAGGCGAGCGAGTCGACGCCAACGTTCAACCCGAACAAACTTCCCAAACTGCCGAAGCGCTCCCGCTAAATGACCCCCGCAAGCCGGTACGCCTTCGCTCGCTTCTTGCGGGCTTTGCGACCGGCTCGCGATGCCGATTGAGCGCGCGCACAACGCCGATGCGGGCGAACATCGTCGGGCCACCGAGGTCGGCCACCAGCATCAGCGCCTCGATCGCGGCCTGCCATTCCGGCGCGTCATGCTCGCGCTTTGGCAGCTTGGTGATGAACGTCGCGGCGTCGTGCAGGGTGATCAGCTTGCAGCCATCTGGCAGTAGGATCGGATCGTCGAAAGTCCGCTGCCAGCCTCGGTATTACGCTACTGCGGCTCGTGCTTGTCCGTCAGTTCTCGCACCGCCAAGCTAAGCTCCAGCTCTCGAAGCCGTTCTATCAGCAGTTCTACGATATCCTCGTAGTCGGAGGGCGATAGCGAACTCACACCGCGCAACGTCATCTGATCTTGGAGAATGGTCGCCATCATGGCTTTGACGCTCATGGGACCTCGCCTGAAAATTAGACCCTCATAAAAACAATCTGAAGTAGATGCCAAAGATCGCGGATGTGCAACGTCCGTAAGATTACGCACAACGCGAGCGCACCGCACAAACGGGATGATGTGTCGCGCGCGTTTTTTATCGCCGGTCGATCTGATCCACCGGCAGGGAGGCGCGGGGCTACTTCTTCAGCAGTATCCCCATCGCTCTTGCCATTCGCCTCACTGATCCGGCGTGACCCCAGCTCGGCTGCTATCTTCGATACGCCAGCTCCTGCCCGGGGCCAGCTTGACCTCGCGCTCGGCCCATTGCCTTGGCTTCGGTGCTTTCATGGTGCGGCGCTCCACTCAACCAGTGCGCCTTGTTGCCAACACTTGGGAAATTTACGGGTGGTGTCTGCCCACCACGAGGCTCAGCGGTGCGGCGGCCGTGGCGCTCGCGAGATGGGCGTGTGCGGCGTCCCGATTAGCGCGAACTCTGTTGGGGATCGGATCGGCGCACGAATGGTTGGCGTCGTGGGTGTAGGCAGGTCCGCTATCAAGGGTAGATCAGACCTTGCCGTATGCGAGCGCCGGACCGCCGCTTTTGACCCATCTGCGACATGGGCAGGTTCAGCCGACCAGCTGGCAGTGCCCGCTGATGACAGTACCGTCGCGTTTATGCGCCTTAAGCGTGCCGTCGACGCGGTTGATCAAACCTTGCCAGACAGCGGTCAGGTCGAACAGATGTTGCCAAATGTTGCCGAGCGTAAGGGCCGTCTCAAAGAACAAGTGTGAACAAGCGTTCAAGATTAACCCCTTCGCCGCTTGCTGGATCAATGCTTTAGCTCGCCGATCGGCGTCGGGACGCCACGCCGATTTACACGCTGGGCCAACTTCCGGGCTTTCTACCGCGATGTTCATCCGAAACCGTCATGGCGGCACCTGCTCGTGCGCGCCGATCCGACTGCCGAGTTTTCGCCGGACAATTGCCTCTGGCAGGTTGGAAGACGGTATCGGCGGCGATCGACCGCTCGATGACCGAGGACAGGGCGTTACTGCTCGCGTCCTCAAGTCGTTGACGCCGCAGCGGTAAAGGCCCCTTCGAGGGAGGCCGGAAGGCATGATCCAGATCAACGCTGCCGCTTGACTGCCGCCCAAGGAATTCGCGCAGTAAGTTGCTCAACCCGTTTTCTGGGCTGGACGCTTTGCGGTTGGATCGCTGCGCTGGTGAGTGTGGTGGGCCGCGACGATCCCCACCCCCGCCGCCGTTTACTGCCCGATGATCTGGAGCATGTCACCAATGAAACGCTGTCTCGTTGCTTTCGCAATCGCCGCCAGCCTGTTCGCACCAGTTGCGCACGCCAACGATGTCTTGGAAGCCAAGTTGCGGGCCTACGTTCCGGTCTTCTCCCTCGCCAGAGTATGTGACATCACGATCAATGACGCCACCTCGGGTGACCACCGCGCCACGCTTGAAGCGGTGAAATCTGAGCCGAATGCTGAGAAACTCGCCTACCGCCTCCATTACGAAACGCAGACGGCCTACATCAAGGCCCGCGACGGAGGTCAACGGGTCGCCTTCTGCAAAGACTTCATCGCAGCCAACAGCCAATACGCCAAGGCGCGCGTCGCCGCCGTGGTCGAGGACCACATGAGCCACGTCAGCACTAATGCGCAGAAAGCGATTGCCTACAACGTCTGTGGAGCGAACACCTACGCCAAGCTGTCCAAGGCCGACTGGAAGCCGTACGCGCTTACCAAGAAGATGCTTGAGATTGAGCATAAGCTGGCCAAGGAAAACGCCGAGACGAACGGCTGGAACGTCGCCGAGGAAACGACGGCGGTCACGGAACAGTTCTGCGCGGCGGTAAAAACCCGATGAGCATCGCCGCCGCCAAAGTCCGAGCCCCGCTGATGCGTCTTTGCGCGGCTTTGACACGATGCCTCCAGCCCGAGCCTGAAGGCGTGCAGCACCGCCTCATGGCGTCGGCTCCGCAGCGCATGGAGGTCCGACTTAGCAGCAACTACCGCGATCACCGAGCGGAAAGCCGCCGCCCATGACTCCATTGACTCGATATTCTTAGATATGCTGTGCCTCTAACAGCGCTTCTCGGCCTATCATGACGGAGCCACGCCGCGCCCTATAAGCGCTTGTCATTGCGATAGACTCATACATTTCGCCCCGCCTAATCATATTGAAGTAAGCACGAAATATTTTTCGGTTGTCTCAATGGACGAGCTTAGTGTCTCGAACGGGCGTGCAGTTTGTAAATCTGCAACGACCGTGACTTTTGCTTTACCGCGCGTTCCTGATTCGGAATGAGCTGATGCAAGCTCCCCGTCGCCAAATTGGGCGCGCGAGACGGCCGCGGTAGACGTCGCCCGATGGAACGCAACGTGAGCAGGGATGATCACATTCAGGAGGCAGACGAGCGCTTGGGATCACAATGAATATCTGTTCAAGAAAGTTTCCAAAGAGAAACCGGAACGTCGCCACGCACTATGTTTTTCCCCGCGGGGAAACCAACGAATGGAGAGATAGATGAAGAAGCTTTCTTACGTTCTCGCCGCGTTAGCGACCATCGCGGTGGCAGCGCCGACCATCGCAAGCGCTGAGGAATTCGGTTTCCGGATCGGAAGTGGCCCGGACTATTCCGACCACTACTACAGTCCGCGTGCTCACTTTTATGCACATGATCGAGGCTGGCATCACGGATGGTATGATCGCGATGGCGACCGCACGGTAGTGATTAGGCGTCACCATTACCACGACTGGGACGACTAATCGAAAAATGGCTCCCAATCGGGAGCCATTCCTTTGAAAGAATGCAGCTGCGGCGGCTGTCGAAGAGCAGTGCACCGGGGCCGGAGCTAAAGACCAGGCACGCCAGCCGAAGAGTCGCGTGGTCTGGTGACGGCTGGCTTCCTGACGGTGCTTTTTATCCGTTCCGCGAACGCGCGCCGCGCCCTCGGTGGGATATGTGGAGACACGCGACGCCGGCGCCTGATCTCCACAAGGTTCACAAAGCTCAGCGGACGAAGCTCAAACCGCAGGAACCAACGCGGAAGATGCTATCGGATCAGAAACCTGTGCAGCCGCTTGGGGCGCGTACCTCATTGGGCGCGCATCGCGCGGGAAATGATGATGCGACCGCTGCCAGTCCACCGGTAAATCGCGCGCCGGATGACGTTCAAGTCACGCCACCATCCGTCGAGGGCAAAGACGTGCAAGCGATCGGTACGGCACCGGTGGATGCCGCGGCGGATATCGTTCAGGTCACTCCGCCACCCGTAATCGAGCGCAAAGGCGAGCAAACGATCGGCACGGCACTGGAAGATGTCTTGGCAGATGTTGTTCAGGTCACCCCGCCGCGCATTATCGAACACAACAAGACGCCGATAACCAGATCACTCGACGGGTCGCTAGTGATGATGATGGTGCTCGTGGCACTTGGCTTTATGATGTCACTGCCATTTCGCCGTAGGCATGCCGAACGTGTCTTAGCCTTTGCCGCGATGCGCAGCGAAAGCGGACCATGCTCGCCCAGTCAACTTACGGTGTCCACCGCAAATCGAATCCGATCCGAATTCCTTATCGAGTCTGGAAGCGTCCGTGAAAAACGTCCTCAGCACAATCAAGGAGACCGAAGCCGAGATGATTTCCTCACGGCAGCTCCGAAAGCCCGCGTGAAGCCGAGCTAGCTCCCATCTGAACTCCGCAGGTCGCCTTGAGCTGATGCAGGAACGGCCCGTTATCTTTTCGATAGGATGCGGCCCCTGAACCGGTTCGATGGCGGCGAACTCTCTCGTGCGTTATGCATCACCGAAAATGAAGGAGCGCGGTATGGATCGCAAGCACATGGAGGTGTCACCGAGAAGGCCAAGGGCACGATTAAAGAAAGAAGGTGCTGGTATCGGGCCCCGGCACCGCTGCCACTGTGAGACCACCACGGTTGAAGGGACGACGGCCGCAGGATCACGCGAAGGGAGCAGGTCTTCGACTAAAGAACGGCGATGTGACATTCGGCTCTCTGACAGCAACGCGGACATCAGACCTGACCTTCGCGTACATTGAAAGCTACCAGCCGAACTTTACGCGTTCCGCGGCACAGCCACCGGGCGCACGGCCGATCAGTCCCCAAGCGCAGCGGGCGACGGAACGCTCAGCCCGCAACGCCGAAACCATCATGTATTCCGCGACAGCCATCGCTAAAGGTATGAACCGGGTTTCGCGCGAGTACTTTGAGTTCGTTCGACAACAGATTGAGCGGAGCATGGACAGAATGAATGAACTCTGGCGCTGTCGAACTCCTCACGATTTGGCAGCCGTTCAGACGGATCTAGTGCGCGACACGATCCGCAGCGCGATGGACAGCAGCCGTCGGATGGCCGACATGTCCCTCAAGGTAGCAGACGATGCGGGCAACCATATAGCTCAGAGCGTCGAACGGATGCAGCGCGCTGCATAGCCGAGCCTCTAGGGCCACTTACGTGGGCGGCTGGATCTCGAGCCGCACACGTAAGTCGCGCGACGCTTCACCAGGTCCGCTGGGCCTCGACGAGGCGGAAACGAAACCGGGCTCAGACCAAACCCAGGTCGCCATCTGAGGGTAGGGGATGTGTGCTGCATTAGTGCACTGACCATGGCCATGCCAATGACGGTTGCGGTTTTTTGGCTTGCGGCGGCGCCGGCTTCTGCGTCTGGGCGACATTGGCCGACTGACGCGGACGAGGCAATGGTATTTCGGGCATCACCTTTGGTTCTCCGGAGCTCACCTCAGGCATCGCCTTTGGCGCTGAGGCGTTGGCGATGACGTGGGCGAGTTGTTCCTGGCTCGCGTTGAGTTGCTCGGTGAGTGTCTGGCTTTCGCGCGCCATCTGGATCTGGGTCGCCTTGATCTGGTCGATGGTACTGTGGTTCCGCGCCATTTCTTCCTGGCTCGCCTTGAGTTGGCTTGCGAGATTTTCATTGCCGCGGACCAATTGTTCTTGCCTCATTTCGAGCTGTTCCACCGTTTGCCTCAAGGCAGCTAAATCGCGCGCCATCGGTTGGAGCTGCTGCGCAATCTCTGAAGACACGGAAACGGCAGTCGGCGCAACGTCATTCGGCGCGGTTTGTACCGGAGGGGGCGGTACTGCGGCGACCATCATTGTCGAATCAACGGACGATGACCATCGCCACCCGACGACAGTAATCGATGCTACAAATAGAGAACCGATGAAAGCCAAATAGCGCCAACCGGCCAATCGATGACCCGTGCCCGGCGGGGCGCGTGACGTCTTCATCCTGGTCGGTCGGGCCAAAGGGCCGACTCCCTTTTCGCGGGCCAAGCTCGCCAGGCTAGAAAAATGCTCCTCCAAGCTTTTCGTGATCTGCTCTTCCGCGAGCTTGTCGCCTAACGTGGAAGCCATTTGGCGCTCCATATGAAATGCAATAGCACCCGCCGGAGAGCGATTCGCGCATCTGCGCTACGGCGAGTTAACCTTCAACGGGACGCAGATGGTTTTGAGCATTTCCCAGGGGATGAGCATGCAGCTGCACGTCACGTCGTCGTTTTTACCAGCTCACCTCAGAGCTATACTGGCGCTTTTAACGCAGCCGAGGAGGCGAAAGTATGTTGTCGGCGGGAGAACTACGGAAGGAACCCTGACGGTTCGCCAGCGCGCTCCATGCGAGATCACGCCGGAGGGCAGTTCGTCAACACGCAGCTAGATATGGCCACAGAATGCTGTAGAGCTCCCGCTATAGAAGCAAGCTGGGAGGTTACTTTTTTGCGATGCTTCGCCGCCGAACGCCCAGCACCATGAGTACAGTAATCTCAGACAGTGCTAGCTTCCAGCCGACTCAAGATTGTGACAAGCGTGCTGAGCTCATGGTCAGTTGCTCCCCTCAAGTCATAGCTTCCGATTGAGCCGGAATGCACCATTGAACCGCCCCGGGTTTGCCGGAGGCTCCAACTCCCGAGAGGATGGAGCCATGACAAGCAAGACCACGAACAAGTTTTCGCCTGAAGTCCGCGACCGTGCGGTTCGGATGGTT